>JBAXWR010000099.1:0-24598 GCA_037128295.1 Mariniphaga sp. | reverse complement strand
ACAGCGACATGATTGTTGACCTTCAAAAAGTGCAGTCACAACTCGAAAATAAATTTTTCAGTTTTACTCCGGTTATCGATCAGGCGGCTTTATCGTTATGGAATAGCGGACAGAAAGACCTTGCCTACCAATTCTTAACTGAATACTCTGTAAATCAAGTTGAAATGTCGGTTAAAAAATGGAGGGACCTGGGTCATTTCATGTTGATCAAATATAAGGATGGAAACGTTATGATTGAAAAAAATGGCAATTTTGAAAGAAATGAATCTGGTAAATTACCTGCTTCACCGCTCCATCCTGCTTATCCTGATTGGTATTACCGTAAAATCATTGAAAACAATAAAGAGCATTTCAAGGCTGTAGAATAGGCAAACGATTTTATTTGGCCCCGCCCTTTGATGGATGGTAACGTCCGGATTTAAAAATAACGTAAACCCGATGGATTCAAACATTCACCGGGTTTTTGTTTAAGAATCGAAACAAATGTTAAGTGTTGAGTTAGATCGGGATTTTCACGCCATTGATTCGAGGCAGATCACATCTATAAAATAAAACAGTTAAAAACATGAAAGTTAAATTTCTTTTCCTGATCCCTATTTTTATTGCCATTTTAATGGGACAACAATTTCAGTCTTTTGGAAAAAGTAAAGAAGTCCCCTATTTGCGTGATGGTATATCATTCTCAATTGAAGAAGGTTGGAAAATAATTGCGAATGATTCTATTGGAGATCAGGCATATTATTTTTCGGCTGAAAGAACCGGATCAAAAGCCACTGGTCTGATTACTGTAACATGGGCAAACAAAGAAGAAGACCCCGATAAGACCATTACTGCACAACAAAAAAGCATGAAAGGATCGAATATCTACCGTAATCCCGGAATTGAGTTTTCGAAGACAGGCCCAGGTAAGTTAGGTGGTCGTAATGTTCTTCGATGCGAGTATGCCACAATCGTCAAAGAACAAAAAATCGAGGGCACTATCCATTGCTTTAACTGTTCCCGAAAAACGGTCATTATTTTTTTCCAATCAGGAATTGATGATCAAAACATAAATAATAAGGCATTTGAATTGTTCCAAAAGACTTTTAATTGCAGGGAATAAAAAAATTGTCCACTTCAATCCCAACTATTCATAAAATTTGATTTGGAAATCAAATAAGGAATACCTATCATTGCTATTAGATAGATTAATTACACAAATTCGACCTTATTTAAAAGCAAATGGTAAAATTGTTTTTATGGGATTGAAGGGGCGAAGCTGTAAGTCCTAATTAGTAACCAATTAAACATTAAAACATAAAAAATTATGAGGCACAAGATTCTGATTATAGATGATGAAAAAAGCATCCGTTTGCTGCTTGAAAATTTCCTTTCCAAAAATTATGATGTTGTAAGTAAAAGCGACGGTATAGATGCCCTCGAATGGCTTGAAGGAAACTTGCCTGATTTGATCATATGTGACGTACAGATGCCTAATATGAATGGTTATGACTTTATTGAAAAGGTTCGGCAGCGCGGGTTTACAAAACACACTCCGATCGTCATGTTATCAGGTGTTGAAAGCAGTAAGGAAAGGGTAAAGTGTTACAGACTAGGTGCACAGGACTTTTTGGCGAAACCATTCAATCCTGAAGAGTTGGCTGAGATTTTAATAAAAAATCTATTTCCGGTTCATTATGCTTTAAAATGGTAATATGGAAAAATTAATAAAAATCCTTTATATTGGTCGTTCGACACCAAATATTACGGAACTTCGGTCACATTCAGATATTTCGGTTATTCATATTTCCAATGCTTTGGAAGCGGTGAATTATCTGAAAATGCAAGGCAATCCGGATGCCGTAATTTCCGAGTATTACCTTTCGGGAGGTAGCGGGATGATGATGCATGAGTGGATCCGTGAAAGGTCTGAATTCGATAAAGTAGCATTCATGCTTGTATCCTATGAATTTAAAGAAGAATTGTTCAAAATGGCGTTTAACAGCCGGATAGATGATTTTTATGTTCTACCCCTTCCTTCTGCTGAAAGCATGTTAGGAAGGATCAGGTTTTTAATCGACTTCAGGAACAAATATTCTTTGAACTCTTATGAAAGCATTAAAAATCAGGATGTTAAGTATAAAATGCCTAAGTCCAAACGGTTGTTTGATTTGTTTGTGGCCTGTTCTGCATTAATTGCGCTTTCACCCATTTTATTGCTGGTAATACTGGCAATAAGACTTGAATCAAAAGGGAAAGTTTATTATATCTCGAAAAGGGTTGGACGTGAACCATTTGATTTTTATAAGCTAAGATCCATGCGTGTAGGTGCGGATACAGAATTAAGCAAACTTGCAAAAGATAAAAATCAATACGATACTTCATCTCAAAAAGCAGAGATTGATTTTTCAAAACCTTGTCCACTCTGTGCAACCTTGACAAACGGGAAAACGTGTTCTCCGATTATGCATATTGGAAATCATAATATCTGTGATTATTGGTACAATATGCAGAAAAAAGAGATTTCTAAAACAAAATCAGCCTTCATCAAAATTTCCGATGATCCACGCATCACCAAAGTTGGAAAATTCATCCGCAACACTAGCATTGACGAACTTCCGCAACTGATCAATGTGATTAAAGGCGATATGTCAATTGTTGGAAACCGCCCACTTCCCGTTTATGAAGCTGAGTTACTCACGCGAGGGGCAATGTCAAAACGTTTTTTGGCACCGGCAGGAATAACCGGATTGTGGCAAGTAGAGCTGCGCGGAAAAGGTGGGATTATGTCGGAAGAGGAGCGGATGAGGCTTGACAATGAATATTCTGATCACTTTATTGGTGACAACTACTCATTTTGGTACGATCTGAAATTGATATTGAGAACAGTACCCGCACTTTTTCAGAAAGATACTGTTTAGCAATCCAAATCATTATCCGAGATTTTATTGAACTGGTTTGCCATAAATAACAATAGTCAATAAACAGCGCAATTACAATGAATTAATTTATAGTTATTGAAAGTGATACAACGTTTTCTATTTCTGTCTACATTTATTATTTTGATGAATTTTCAAATTTCAGGTTTTGGGCAAGCACCTGAACAGTTAAATATAATGTCTTTTGATATCGAAAAATTACTCCCTCCATTAAGTAAAATCATCGATACGGCTTTAAAAATAAGTCCCAGCATCAGGTATAGCGACCTTCAAATAAGTATCAATAAATCAAGTTATAAAGCCAAACAATTGGAATGGACAAGGAACCTTGGTTTACAGGCAGATGCAAGATATGGAACTTTTGATAATTTTTCCTCTAATTTATCAAGTAGCAGTGCATCCACAACAATGATCGCAACAAGGAACAACCAATTGAATTATGGAGTCGGTGCCTCACTTAGGTTGCCCATTTATGAGTATTTAAACAGGAAAAATCAAAATAGTGGGGCACGCGATCTTATTGAACAATCGGAAGCCCTGGCTGAATCGCAGCGTTCGGTATTGAGACAATCAATTATTAAACAGTACAATGACCTTATATTGAAACAGAAACTTTTAAAGATGAAGTCCAAATATATTGAAACGGCTCGGATAAATTACGAAATGTTGGAGAAACAATTTCAGAACGGCCAAATCACAATAGACGAGTATTCACGGATATCAGATACTGTTGTCAGGACAGAAATCGAATTTGAGTCAGCCAAAATTGATCTGGTCACTTCATATATGATATTTGAGGAGGTTGTAGGCGTCAAATTCAATCTTTCGAATTCAATTAATTCCTTCAAATGAACATAACTAATTTCATCAGGCTAATACTGAAGAACATC
Source organism: Mariniphaga sp. (assembly GCA_037128295.1). GTDB lineage: Bacteria > Bacteroidota > Bacteroidia > Bacteroidales > Prolixibacteraceae > JAAFHB01. The sequence continues at coordinate 20,790 of JBAXWR010000099.1, read as the reverse complement.
GTACTTTTGATGGTGACACCGGTATTGCTTGTCGGGTTGGTTACTTACCTTACAAAAACACCTAGTTATAAATATGCTTCAGAGACTAAGTTATATACAGGTCTAGCTTCAGGATCCAGTGTAGAGCAGGACAAGGCATTTAACTATTTTGCATCCAACACAGCCTTTGATAACTTGATAAGCGTAATTAAATCGCGCGAAACACAGCAAGAGGTAGCGATAAGGTTGTTAACACAGCACTTAATGATGACGGAGAATGATCCCCATTTTCTTTCGGGCAATTCACTTGCAGAACTAAGAAAAATAACACCTCAATATGTGAAGGTCCTGGTTTCAAAAACAGCCGGTGACAGACAGACGGAAAATAAATCAATGGAGGCTTTAAAACAAGCAAAACATACAGACTCTACGCAAACAGCAATGATTCAGGAGCATAAAGTAGTTGCAAACGAAACGCTCTATTCAATTAGCCAAAAATACAAGGTTCCAATAGAGAAGATCAGGCTTTTAAATGGGTTAAAAAACAACTCCATTAGCGAAGGTATGGTATTAAAAATCGACCATGATTCAAATATTCAGGTAGATAACACGAAAAAGGGTGCGACTGCAACCTCGAGCAGACCTGATAGTACTTTTTCCTTTTCAAGTCTTGATAGTTCATCTAAAAATGTCAGGAGCATCCCGGGTTCTGTTACGACAGCCGAATTCGAGCAAACAGTTAAAAACCTGACTGAGCTGATGGCGAGCAGCGATACTAACTTTGTTTATAAGTTGCTCAATTTTGTACATCCCCATTATTCAATAGATGCCATTTCTTCCCTAAAAGCGCAACGGATCAACAACAGCGACCTGGTTCTTATGCAGTTTGAAACCGATGATCCGGGTATCTGCATGCAAACCCTGGAATTATATACAGAAGTTTGTGTCAAGAACTACAAAAGCTTTACGGAGAACCGTTCGGATGCGGTAGTGAAATATTTTGAGTTTCAGTTGAAGCAAGCAGCAGGACGACTAAAAGTGGCAGAAGACAGGCTTCTTGATTTTAACAAGGACAACAACATAATCAACTATTACGAGCAAAGTAAGGCTGTGGCCAATGTTAAGGAGGATTTGGATGTTGAATACAACAACAAAAGGATAAACCTTGCTGGTTTGTTGGCCTCAATCAAGCAACTTGAAGAGAAATTAGGTTCCCAGCAGCAAATACAATTAAGCAGCTCAAAAATTGTAGATAAGAGGAACGAGTTGGGTGATCTAAATTATAAAATTTCCTCAATAGAAATTGTTGGAGGTACTGAATCGAAGGATATATCAAAATTATCCGAACTAAAATTGCAGGCAGATAAATTAAAAGCAGAAATCAAACAAGAAGTCAATCAGTTATATAAATTCGAAAATTCGATTAATGGATTGCCTGTCAGTACGATCCTCAATGACTGGATCGCCAAAGTTGTTGAAGCCGAGAACATTAAAGCGGGGATTGAGGTTCTTGGCGAGAGGATTAAAGAATTCCAGAAACAATATGCCATCTATGCACCTGCCGGAGCAAATGTAAAGCGGATCGAACGGGAAATTTCGGTTTCGGAACAAGAATTTCTGGAAATTCTGCATGGTTTAAACCTTGCTAAATTAAAAATGCAGGACAACGAATTGGCATCGAATATAAAAGCTGTGGATCCAGCTTTTTTCCCACTCACCCCAATGCCTACAAAACGTAAGATTGTTATAATTGCAGCAGGCTTTTTGGGTTTTATGATCGTCTTAATCACCATTTTTGTGTTGGAGTATTTTGACGATACATTAAAAAGCCCTTCAAAGGCAGCAAAAATCCTGAATCTGCCCCCACTTACGGTACTTCCCAAAATATTGTTGAGGTTCAGGAAAATCAACTTTTTGTTTATCTCAAACCGGATGCTCGAAATTGGGATACAAAAAATTGATTTGTACTTTAAAATTTCCCATGCGGAAAATGTCACCAAGACACTTGTATTCTTCAGCTCATTGAACCGGGAAGGAAAGACTGTGATCATTGCCAATATAGCTCAAAAACTTAAAAAACAAAATAAGAAGGTTCTCGTACTGAACTACTCCCGTGAATCTTTGAAAAAAAATGAAATAAACCAAATTGGTTATCCGGAAAACTTTCATGCAAGTTCCTATACCGGCAAAACAAAACAAAAAAGAAGGTTTTCGATCATCAACTGGCTTCTGGGACATCCTGATAACCGTATTGATTATGATAGCCCTTTTCTGGATCCGCCTGAAATTTTCCTTACTCCGGAAGAGTATTTTTTCTATAACGTTGACGAAAAATTCCCGTCGGTGAAAACTTACAAGGAGATTCTCGAAAGAAATGATGTATATCTATCGTATATTCCTGATTTTGTATTAATTGAGATACCAGCTATTTTATATTACCCCTATCCTGCCAACCTTCTGGCTAGTGCCGATATGCCTATACTGGTTTGCCGTTCGAATAGGGTTTGGTCCAATGCCGACCAGGGAATCCTGGATGTACTCATGCAAATTACTTCACAAAAAACACACTTTGTAATTAATGGCGTAGAACTTGAAGCGATTGAACCTATTTTAGGTGACCTGCCAAAGAAAAGGGGATGGTTCCGCCGAAAAATAAAAAAAGTAATTCAATTTCAATTCTTCTCTAGAAACCAATTGTAACATAGTAACATTTTAACATCTTAATTTTAGCATCTTTTGACTTAACCCTATGAATATCAGAAATAAAATACTTCTTTTATTTTGTGTGTCTGTCTCTGTTTTAATGACAGTTTTATATTTTGTTCGTTCAGCGCAGGAACGCCAAAACGATCTAATTTTTCAATCGGCCACAGATCAGCAAACGATACTGGTCAATTCAGCAATTAGTGTACAATCCATGCAACTCGACCAAATTGTACTTGATTATTCAAATTGGGACGATATCCTGCCAAACCTTAAGATTGTGAACGACATTTGGGCCGAAGATAATATCGGTAGCATTGTAAAATCGTTCAATCTGTATTCGGTAAACGTTTACAACCAGGAACATCATTTGGTCTATAATTTCGGGAAATCGATAAACGATCATTTCTCAGATCCTACTACAGGTGAACGTATCTTGAAGTCTATCCTTAAAAATAAGATTGCCCATTATTTTGAGACCACACCTGAAGGGCTTTTTGAAATTTCAGGATCATCTATTCATCCTACCCTCGACAGTGCCCATCTTACCCCATCAGCAGGGTACTTCTTTATATGCAGGATCTGGAACAAAGGTTTCCTCAGAAAATTATCAGAAAATACTGCCAGCAGGGTGTATTTTGAAACAATCCAGCACAAATACGACCAACTCATTACCAGTGATTCATTAATCGTATCTAAAGACCTTTTTAATTTCGCAGAACAGAAAATCGGGGAGCTGGTTGTTAAAAAGCCCAATAATGCTCTACTTAACTATCACTATAATAATGATTTCGTATTTTACCTAATCAGTGTTTTATTGCTTGTTTTCCTTATAATTTTCTTCTTTATACTATATTGGTGGATTAGACGGCCGCTAAAGATCATCTCCGACTGTTTGCAGGAAGACGATACATCCCAACTTGAAATCCTAAAAAAGGGCAAGAACGAATTCAGCCAGATAGCTGGATTGATCTCTGTGTTTTATCGTCAGAAACATGAACTTGAGCGTGAAAATACTGAAATAAATAAGATTCAGCATGAATTAATCAAGCAAAGGAGCATACTTCATGGAATGGCTCTGGCTTCAAACCACCTCCTGACCATCGAAGATTTTGACACTGCAATATCTGATGCACTTGAAGCTATCAGCCTTGCATCGGGCATTGATCGTATATTTATTTATAAAAATATTTCTCAAACCACTTCAAGGGATAAAAAAATTAAACGGATTTATGAGTATGTCAATCCATCGATAAAAAAGAGAGTCGACACGGAAGAGAGCGCTGAGATTTCGTTTATCTATAAGTCAAACAGTTGGTTTAAACCACTTTTACAAGGGAAAACGATCAAAGGCTATACTAGAGAATTCGAGCCTGACATCAAGTTATTATTTGAAAATCAACTGATAAATTCGATCATGATTTTACCAATCATTGATCAGAAAAATCATTTGTTCTGGGGATTTGTGGGGTTTGCCGACTGCACTGATGACCACTTGTGGACTACTGCAGAAGAAACAGTATTAAGTATGCTTGCACATAATATTGCAGGCGCATTAAGGAGAAAAAAGTCTCAGGAAGAATTAAGGGAAGCAATGGTTTTGGCCAAATCGGCCGATCATGCAAAATCGGAGTTTCTTGCATCTATGTCGCACGAAATCAGGACTCCTATGAACGGGGTTATTGGCATGACCAGTTTGTTGTTGCTTTCAGAACTTACCCCTGTACAGCGCGAATATGTGAACATCATCGAGAATTCGGGGGAAGGCTTGATGAATATCATTAATTAGATTTTAGATTTCTCAAAAATTGAATCCGGTCGGATGGAATTGGAAGAGACTTCCTTCTATCTACGGCTTTGTATTGAAGATGTCCTTGACCTAATGGCTCCCAAATCACTGGAAAAACGCATTGATATTATTTACTTCATCGATCCCAAAATACACCAGCATATTTACGGCGATGGTTTCAGGTTACGCCAGATCATTGTTAACCTTGTCAGTAACGCAATAAAATTCACTGAAAAAGGAGATATTTTAATAACAATTTCGCTTGCTTCGCAGGATGAATTAAATGTAGTTCTCGAATTCTCTGTAAAAGATACTGGGATTGGTATCCCTGCGGAAAAAATCGATTCGCTATTTTCACCATTTACTCAGGTTGACGCCTCAACAACCAGGAAATATGGGGGTACAGGTCTTGGGCTTGCCATAACCTCAAGTTTGGTAAAGTTAATGATGGGTAAAATTTGGGTCAATAGCGAATATGGGAAAGGTTCTGATTTTCGTTTCACAATAAAAACGAGATATTCAACCCCGAATGAAGATATCAATCCATTGTATAAAACACTTCAAAATTTATCTGGAAAGTCGGTTTTGATTGTTGATGACAATGCTACCAACCGTAAAGTTTTAACCTGGCAATGCGAATATTGGGGCTTAAAAACTTTGGCTGTTGAAGGCGGTATTGAGGCTTTGTCAGTTCTTGACCAACAACAATTCGATATTGCCATCCTTGATATGCAAATGCCTGATATGGATGGCATTATGTTAGCTAATAAAATCAGGTTCAAATTTACTAAAGAGCAGCTCCCGCTTATCATGCTCACTTCCATTGGTTTTAGCAGGGAATCGGAAGAGTTGGCCAGGTTGTTTTCATTTTTTGTGAATAAACCAATAAAACATTCGCAATTGGCAGAAATATTGTTAAAAGTAATCGCCCCCCCAAAGAAAACTGAAATGGTCAGCGCAACCCCAAACGAAGATTTTGGCAAAGTTTCAATTAAATTTCCTTTTCGGATATTAGTCGCAGAAGATAATCTGATCAATCAAAAACTAATCCGTAACATATTCGAATTATTAGGGTACAAGATCGATATTGCCGCAAATGGCATTGAAGTACTGGAAGCTATGAAAAGAAAGATATATGATATAATTTTTATGGATATCCAAATGCCTGAAATGAATGGCTATGAGACCACAAGAATAATCATTTCGCATAGGAACATAAACAGGCCAATCATTATCGCCATGACTGCCAACGCAATGCAAGGTGACCGTGAAAAATGCTTTGAGGTCGGAATGGACGACTATGTCACTAAACCCATGAGGGTCGATAGCCTTATTAAGGTTTTACAGAATTGGGGCGAGAAAAAATTCCCAAATAACCTTTATATTTAACCGGAATGAAAAAGTCAGAAACGATAATAAATTGAATCATTAAAGAAGAATATAGCTATGAAAAACTTTAATATTCAGTCAGTTAAAAAATTAAATGAGTTTGTTTTATCCTTCTCCAGGATCTCTTCTTTAGATAGGATGACCCAATCTCTTGAAAATACACTGGAAGAGTTGTTTAATGTAAAATGCACAGAGTTTTATCTTTTTGATCCAGTCGGGAATTGTTTGAACCTGATCTACTCGAAAGGCTTAAATGAAGAGGATAAAAGGTTGGCTTCGTTAAATGCCATGGAAGGATATCCTGGCGAAGTTTACCATTCCAAAAAGTCAATCTGTATTGGTGAATCAAAACCAGATAATTTAATTTCGAATAACTCTGGATATGTTTCACACCAATTTAAGACCCTTCTTTACTTACCAATTCCCCTTCAGGAACGTGTTATAGGAGTTTTATGCATAAAGGATACCGAACCCGACAAGTTTAACGATGAGGCTATCGAAATCCTTTCCTTAGTTTGCAACCTATCTGGCGAATTATACAGCAAGTTACAGAACGCAGGTTTAAATGGAGTGTCAGAAGAAATTTCGCGGCAAAATGATCAGCAGAATGAATTACAACTTGCAAACCTAAGGTTTAGGTCGCTTATTTCGAGTATTCAAGCCGGTATCATGGTTGAAGATGAGCAAAGAAAAGTCGTACTGGTCAATCAACATTTCTGCAATTTATTTTCAATTCCCGTACCACCGGACCAATTAATTGGAATGAATTGCAAAGAAGCAGCAGAGGCATCGAAAATCTTGTTCAAAGATCCGGAATCATTTATAAAGGAAATAGACAATACTTTAGCCAACAGGCAAATTGTGACTGGTGTTGAATTGCAGATGGAAAATGGTAAAGCCCTTGAACGTGATTTTATCCCTATTGAGGATTTTGGAAAAAAGAATTATGGCATACTTTGGATATACCGGGATATTACAAAAAGGAAACGAAATGAAAGGGATCTTTTGCACCACAGTCAATTATTAGGTGGTATTGCACAGGCTATGAATTTTTTATTGACATTGTGGGACTATAACGAAGCCATCTTGAAAGCTCTGGAGGCTATTGGTGCAGCGGCAGGTGTTGACCGCGTTTATATTTTCGAAGATACTCATGATAATATCACTGGTCTGTCGTACTTCAGCCCGAAATATGAATGGTCAGCTCCCGGTATCATCCCTCATATCGACAATCCTGAGTTTCAGAATATTCCATTTGCAGAAAATTTCCCAAGGTGGTACAACCTTCTTTTATCAGGAAATACAGTTTCAGGGTTAACGAAGGAATTTCCCGAGTCCGAACGGAGGATACTTGAACGTGGAAATGTCAAATCTGTAATATCCACCCCTATTTTTGTCAATGATAAGCTCTGGGGTACGGTAGGTTTTGATGATTGCACCAATGGCCTTGAATGGTCAACCAATGAAATTTCAATACTAAAGGCTCTTGCCGGAAGCATTGGTGGCACTATTTCGCGCAAGATTATTGAAAGTGAGTTGATCAATGCCAGGCAAAGTGCGGAAAATGCCTTCAAAACAAAATCTGAATTTCTGGCCACTATGAGCCACGAGATCAGAACCCCAATGAATGGTGTGATCGGAATGACCAGCCTTCTTATGCAAACACAATTAACCTATGACCAGCGTGATTATGCTGAAACTATCAGGGTAAGTGGTGAATTATTGTTGAATCTGATCAACGATATTCTTGATTTTTCCAAAATTGAATCGGGGAAAATGATCCTTGAGGAACAAAGTTTTGACCTGAGATTAGCCATTGAAGAGGTCGTTGATCTGTTGTCAACCACAGCAAACGAAAAACGGCTTGGTCTTTATTACGATGTAGATCCTGCTATTCCATTGATAATCAAGGGTGATCTTACACGTTTAAGACAAATATTGGTCAACCTCACCGGAAATGCCCTCAAATTTACAACTAATGGTGAGGTTGTCATTGGTGTTAAGCAAATAGAGTACAATAATGATGTGTCCGTAATTGAATTCTCGGTGAAGGATACGGGGATGGGTATCCCACCCGAAAAAGTAGACTTACTCTTTAAACCATTTAGTCAGGTTGATGCCTCCACAACCAGAAAATACGGAGGAACGGGCCTTGGCCTTGCGATTTGTTACAATCTGGTGAAAATGATGGATGGAAATATAAAGGTTAAGAGCGAAGTCAACAGCGGATCTGAGTTTATTTTTACGATCAAATCGTTCAAACAGGTAGACAATGAACACAAAATATCCCAGGCACCTGAACTAATAACAATGAAAGGAAAAAAAATCCTTCTGGCAGATCAAAACCCTACAAGTGCAGAAATCACTAGTAAGCTATTGAGAGGATTAGATATCATTGTGTTATCGGCCATCTCAGCCCGAATGTGCCTAAATATACTTAACAATAATAACGACATAGATCTGATTATTATAGATAATGATCTCTCCGATATGGAAATTGACCTTTTGGTTTCCTCAATAAAAAGAACAAAAGAGTATTTGGATTGTCCGGTACTATTGATCAATTATGCCAATATTAAAGAAAACCGGTCCGACAAGCTAGCTGACTCCATTATAAGGATCAACAAACCTTTAAAGCACTCGCAACTCATCTCTTATATTAACAAAATCTTTGTGGGGAATAAAACCAATAAAACTCAACATATTATTCACCCCCCTCAGATTCAAAAGCTTAATAGCCTTTATCCATTAAACATACTTGTTGCTGAGGACAATGCAATTAATCAGAAGCTTATAACCCGGTTATTTGAGATGCTTGGATATGACATTCACCTGGCGGCCAATGGTTTTGAGGCGGTCAAAGTCACTAACAATATGAACATCGATATTATTTTTATGGATATTCAAATGCCGGAAATGGATGGTATTGAAGCAACAAAAAAAATCATTGAGAAATGGGGCAAAAAAAAGCCATTAATAGTGGCTATGACCGCCAATGCGCTCCAAAATGATAAAGAAAAGTGCCTTGAGGCTGGAATGGATGATTATATGAGCAAACCATTAACCATCGACCAGGTGAATATAAGGATGCCTAAATGGGCAGCATTATGCAATCAAATCCACATGTTGTAATTAAAACAGTATTCAATTGAAAAGTAAACTGAAAAATATCCTTCACGAAGACAATTTTCTGTCCCTTCTGGGTAATCTTGCCATCTCATTTTTTGGGATTGTTGGTTTTGCTTTACTGGCGCGAAGCTATAAAATGGAAGTTTTTGGTGAATGGGTAATATTTGTTTCCTCAGCGGCTTTTATTGAAATGTTCCGTTTCGGGATCATCAACACCGCAATCATCCGGTATTTATCGGGGGTTGAACACGAAGAACGGATCCGGTTTATTGGGTCCAATGGACTGATCGGGGTCATTGCGTCAATAGCAATCAGTGCTATTTTATATGTAATTCACTGGGTCTTTTATACATCTATACATAGTAGTCCCTACCAACTATTCTTTGATTGGTATCCATTGCTTGCATTGATCAATTTGCCTTTGAACACAGCCCTTGTCATCATGCAGGCTGACCTAAAGTTTGGAAAGATACTGTTTATCAGGACACTTCAAAGCGGTGGATTCTTTGTTGTACTTGTTGTCAATTATTTTTTCTTTAACCTGACTCTTTTACAATTGGTGTGGGCTTATGTCCTTATTGATGTTTTTACATCTGGTGTTTGTATCTCGAATGGCTGGACCGGACTACGATTTGTTCCTATGGCTGATAAGACAACCATCAGAACGTTACTGAATTTCAGTAAATATACAACATTTACATTGATAGGTACAAATTTGCTGCGGAGTGCCGATACCTTTATCCTGAGCTTTAGCCCATTAGGAACAGCAGCAGTGGCCTTGTATAGCATTCCTATGAAACTTACCGAATTGCAACAAATACCATTGCGAAGTTTCGCGGCCACCGCATTCCCAAAATTGTCAAAAGCCAGTATTCAAGGCAAAATAGATGAAGTTAAGGATGTTTTCTACACCTATTCAGGTGCTATGACTTTTCTGTTTTTGTTTATCAGTCTGTTCATTTTTATTTTTGCCGATCTCTTCGTGCTGATTTTGGGTGGAAATCATTATATTGGAACAGACCCCGTAACAGGTTTCAATGCTGCAACGATTATGCGCATTTTTACAGTTTATGGGATCCTGTTACCCCTGGACAGGATGACAGGTATCGGGCTTGACAGCGTGAACAAGCCAAACATCAATTTTATCAAAGTATTGTACATGGTGATTGCCAACATCGTAGGTGACCTTATTGCAATTTTCATTTTTAAGTCCTTAAACCTTGTTGCCGTTGCAACTATATTTTTCACCATTATCGGATGTTGGATTGGTTTTCATTATTTAAGTAAAGAACTATCTTTGGAATATAGGCAAATTTTTATTAAAGGCGTCCAATTCTATAAAATGTTATATATTAGATTATTAGATCTATTACATAAGAAAAAGTAATTATCTTGCTTAAAGTAGTTTTTGACCCCATTATTATTTAAATGTTAAATCCTTTTGATCGGATCACTGGTGCAAACCGTCTTACCTCGCCGGTTTATTTTCTTTCATTCTTTTCGCTGGTAGGTTTTTCAGCCGTTGTAATTGGCAAAATGGGCATAATCTCTGCTTTGTTGTTGATTATTATGCCATTTGGATTGGCCTTTATGTACCTTCTTTTTAAGTATCCTTTTATTGGACTTTATACAGCGCTTTTTCTTGATTTTACGATACTTGGATTGTCCCGATATATTGATTTTCAGGTTGGTCTCCTGATGGATGGCATTTTATTTTTAACTTTAATAGCCCTTATTTTTAACAGGTTCTACGAAAAAATCGACTGGTCGCTGGCCAATAAAGATGTTACATTCCTGGCAATCATTTGGGTTGGGTATTCTTTTTTTGAATTGGTAAACCCTGAAGCACATAGTTTTGCAGCTTCAATTAACGGATTCCGCGGCGTTGCGTTGTATATGTTAATGACCATTGTTTTTACCTTACTTTTTTTTGATACAAAACAGAAGATCGACATTTTTTTATACATGTGGGGCGTTTTATCGTTACTTGCTACGTTTAAGGGAATGATGCAGCAGTTTATTGGTTGCGACAGTTACGAGCAGCTTTGGCTCGATCAGGGAGGTGCCATCACACATGTATTATTTGGAAAATTAAGGATATTTTCCTTTATGAGCGATGCAGGGCAATTTGGGGCCAACCAGGCGTATTCGGCTGTTGTTGCAGGAATTATCGCCATAGCGGAAACAAACATTCGGAAAAAGTCATTTTTTACGATCGTGGCAGTCATGGGGATATATGGAATGCTATTATCGGGGACACGCGGTGCGATAAGTGTTCCATTTGCCGGATTTGGCACCTACTTCGTCCTTAAAAAAAATAAGGCAGTGATGGCTGCCGGATTTGTGATGATTATTGTGATGTTTGTATTTTTCAAATACACAAAGATCGCAAATAACGTCGACCAGGTCAGAAGGATGAGAACAGCGTTCGATCCCAACGATGCCTCCCTTCAGGTCAGGCTCGAAAATCAGCGGACGTTAAGTGTCTATCTGGCAAGCCGCCCTCTAGGTGGTGGATTGGGCCATGCAGGTGTAAAAGCAAAAAAATACCTGCCCAATGCTTTCCTGTCGAATGTTGCTACCGATAGTTGGTATGTCATGATCTGGGCTGAAATGGGTGTCATCGGACTTTTGCTCCATTTAGGAATCCTGTTTTACATTATGATCAAATCATCGTATAATGTCATGTTCAGAATTCGGGATCCCATATTTAAAATGAAAATAGCAGCATTAACTTCTGGAATGGCTGGTGTTATGGTAGCATCTTATGGTAATGCTGTTTTGGGTTCGATGCCAACAGGCCTTCTCATTTATATTTCAATGGCCATAATGTTAAATGCTGAAAAGTACGATACACCACTTCCTGAAGAAGGGAAAAAGGAGGATACTGATAACAGACTAATAACCAAAGCAATTGATTATGGACCTTTCATTAAAATTTAGGGTAAGAAGAGGTCAGAACAAATAAATGCAAAATCTTTCGAAATGGAACAACCTTTAGTTTCAATTATTACAGTTAATTACGATCATCCGGAAGTAACACTTGCGTTGCTTTGGTCACTAAGGTCGATATCCTATCCAAATATCGAAATATTTGTGGTTGACAACGCCTCCCCAAAAGATGACCCGGCAATTCTAAAAAAAACATTTCCTGAAATTAATTTTATCCAAAGTGCTGTAAACCTTGGGTTTGCCGGAGGCAATAACCTGGCAATCAGAAAAGCCAAAGGGAAATACTTTTTGTTCATCAACAACGATACGGAGGTTGACCCTGGATTTCTGGAACCATTGGTAGCCAAGTGCGAATCGGATAAAAACATTGGGGGGGTAAGCCCAAAAATAAAATTTTATTATCAACCCGATACCATCCAGTTTTGCGGACAGGCACCCATTAACCCTTATACAATGCGCAGTTTCGGGTATGGCTATGGCGCAATCGACAAAGGCCAGTTCGATAAGGATAGACCTACGAATTTTGTACATGGTGCCTCAATGATGATCCCAAGAAGTGTGATTGAAAAAGTGGGTTTAATGCCTGAAACCTATTTTCTCTATTACGAAGAACTCGACTGGGGGACCCAGATTAAACGATTGGGATATGAATTGTGGTATGTGCACAATTCGACAGTCCTCCATAAGGAGTCGATCTCGACAGGAAAACTGACACCCTTCAAAACTTTTTATATGAACAGAGCCCGTGTTTTGTATCTTCGCCGGAACCTGCACGGAATTACATTTCTGATTGCTTTCATTTATCAGGTGTTGGTTGCCATTCCCAAAAATCTTACGTTTTTTTTATTCAAGGGAGAGTTCGGGCATTTTAGAGCTTATGCAAGAGCAATGGCCTGGCACTTTCGACGCATGTTTTCAAAAGATATCCACCATAATCCAAAATTAAATTAAACTTCAAAACCCAAATTTAATAGCTGCAATTATATGTTACTGATCAACACAATACAAATCGCATTATTGGTCCTGCTAGGCTTGGCTACACTCTACATTTCAATTTATTCAATCGCAGGTATTTTTTACAGGCAACCACCCTATCCTGCAAATGCCCGTCTTAAAAAGATCGCAGTTTTAATTCCTGGTTATAAAGAAGATGGGGTGATCCTCGATGTGGCAAAAGAAGCCCTTTCCCAATCTTATCCAAAGGAAATGTTCGATGTAATTATCATTGCAGATTCCTTCCAACCTGAAACATTGAAAAAGTTAAGAGAATTACCGATAAAGGTAATCGAAGTCTCATTCGAGAAAAGCACAAAATCCAAGGCCCTCAACAGTGCAATGGGGCAATTGGACAATTCCTATGAAATTGCTGTTGTTTTAGATGCCGATAACGTAATGGACTACGATTTTCTCACAAAAATGAATGGAGCTTTCGAGAGACACTACGTTGCCATTCAAGGACATCGTACCGCAAAAAACCAGAACAATTCATTTGCTGTTCTTGATGCTGTTAGCGAAGAGATCAATAACCATATCTTCAGAAAAGGCCATCGTGTGCTCGGGCTCTCTTCGGCAATAATCGGATCAGGTATGGCCTTTGAATACATCTTCTTCAAGAACCTGATGTCATCGGTTAAAGCAGTAGGTGGGTTTGACAAGGAAATTGAATTGAAAATGCTCCAGGGACATTATAAAATAGCCTACCTTCAGGATGCCCATGTTTATGATGAAAAGGTTCAGAAAGCAGAAGTTTTCAGCAACCAGCGCCGTCGGTGGTTATCTGCCCAGATTCACTATTTCAGGCTTGATTTTTTAAGCTCTTTAAAAGACCTCCTATTAAAAGGGAATGTGGACTATTTTGACAAAATACTACAGTTTATTCAGCCACCCCGGATATTATTGCTTGGGGGCGTTACCATTTTTGGAACGATATTTTTGATATCCAACTATTTATTGAATAACAGCCTTTTATACCAGCAACTATGGATCATTGTAGCAGTTTTCTGTTTCACGTCGGTATTGATTTCAATTCCAAAGTCGCTCTACAATTTGAAAACCTTGGCCGCTATAGCCTATTTACCTAAAGGGATGTTCCTGATGTTTGGATCATTGCTTAAGATTAAGGGAGCCAACAAAAAGTTTATCCATACTCAACATACCTCAACCACAGCTAAATGATAACCTTTTGTGTTTCAAATCATTTTCAGACGAGGTTTTCCAGATTATTTACCAAAGAGTTTTTGGGCATTTTCAAATTTGTACATTAACAATCAGAATATTAACCGGCAACTAAAGTTTAGAGGAGATAAAAGATGAAAATTGGAATAGAAGCTCAAAGGATTTTTCGGCAGAAAAAACATGGTATGGATATGGTTGCGCTGGAACTGATCCGTAATCTTCAATTGATTGATACTGAAAATGAATATGTTCTCTTCATTAAACCCGATGTTGATGATTCGGTGATTAAAGAAACACCAAATTTCAAGATTGTAAGGTTGAAGGGTGGTTTTTACCCACTCTGGGAACAAATCGCATTGCCAAAAGCTGCCAGGAAGCATGGTTGCCAGATACTTCACTGTACAAGCAACACCGCACCACTGTTTACTTCTATCCCTTTGGTGGTAACTCTACACGACATTATTTACATGGAGAGCAGTTATCCTAAAATAATGAAAGGTACAGGTACCCTTTACCAAAAATTCGGCAATGCATATCGAAAATTGTTTGTACCGAGGATTATTAAAAAGAGTGAGAAAATAATTACGGTGTCCAATTTCGAGAAAAACCGTATTGGCCAGTTCTTTAAGATGGCAAACGACAACAGGCTTGTTGCTGTTTATAATGGTGTTAGTGAACACTTTAAACCTGTTACTCAACCCGATGTTTTACAACGGGTCAAAGAAAAATACCATCTGCCCAACCATTTTTTCTTCTTCTTAGGAAATACCGATCCAAAGAAAAACACTAAAGGCACATTAAAAGCTTTCTCCGATTTTCTAAAAAAGACAGGAAGCGACATCCAATTGGTGATGCTCGATTACGACAGGCAGGAATTGGAAGCCCTTCTTAATGACATTGACGATAAAGACCTTATTAACAGGATTATACTAACTGGTTATGTCGTTAACACCGACTTGCCTGCAATATATTCACAATGTGAAATATTCCTGTACCCATCGCTGCGTGAAAGTTTTGGTATCCCAATGCTGGAGGCTATGGCCTGCGGTGTTCCTGTAATTACGTCAAACACTTCGTCAATGCCGGAAGTGGCAGGTGATGCAGCACTACTGATCGATCCATTTAATCCGGCCGAAATTACCGATGCAATGAGACAAATTCTTGATGATAAGGAGCTTAAATCTGACCTGATCAAGAAAGGATTAATTCGGGCCGCCGCATTTTCCTGGAAAGCAATGGCTCAGAATGTGCTTGAAATTTATCGTCAAATGGGGCAAAATTTGATTCCATAATTAAAATTTCAATATTATGCTAATAAACCGTGATATAATCGTAGTAGGCATACAGCCCTGGGATATTGAAATTGGGAGCAATTGTAAGAACATTGCCCAGGAATTTGCAAAAAGAAATCGGGTACTTTATGTAAATGCACCCCTTGACCGCATCACAATGTTCAAACAGAAGAACGTTGAGAAAATAAAAAAACGGATCAATATCGTAAAAAGCGGTGAACCTGCCTTAGAGGTGATTTCCCAAAATCTTTGGAACATGTTTCCTGCAACAATCATTGAATCAATTAATTGGATAAAATCGCGACGATTATTCGATTGGATGAACAGGATCAACAATAAACGGTTTGCAAAACAGATCAAAATTGTCATTGGGCAGCTTGGTTTCAAGGACTTTGTGATCTTTAACGACAGTGATATGTTCAGGAGTTTCTATCTGAAAGAATTACTAAAACCAGAGACTTACATTTATTATACACGCGATAACCTGATCGCTGTCGATTATTGGAAAAACCAGGGTATAAGGCTCGAAGCTGCACACATGAAAAAGGCGGACGTTGTTGTCGCCAACTCTACTTACCTTTCGATGCTGGCAGGCAAGCACAATCCAAACTCCTTCTATGTTGGACAAGGTTGTGACACAAGTTTGTTCGATAGGAAATTTGTGACCACTATTCCAACCGACATTGAAAATATTCCAAAACCAATCATTGGTTATATCGGAGCACTGCTTTCCTTACGCCTTGACATTCAGGTCTTGGAGTTTATTGCAGAAAGCCGCCCCGAATGGAGTATTGTGTTAGTCGGCCCTGAGGATGAGAATTTTAAGAACAGTCGGCTCCACAACTTAAAAAATGTGTTTTTTCTGGGTAACAAATCAGGAAACGAACTCCCCTCCTATCTCGATCGTTTTGATGTTGCTATTAATCCACAGGTACTTAGCCCGGTAACTATAGGCAATTATCCACGCAAAATTGATGAATACCTTGCAATGGGTAAACCAACGGTCGGTACCAAAACTGAGGCCATGAGCGTTTTTTCCGATTACACTTATCTGGCCGAAAATAAAGAAGATTATATTGAGTGTATCGAAAAAGCACTCAATGAAGACAATGAGCTAATTCGCCAAAAAAGGGAAGAATTCGCCAAACAGCATACATGGGAGAACAATGTTCTGGAAATCAGTAAAGCAATCGACAAAGTAAAAAAAAATAAGTTATGAGTCTTGTAGAAAAAATCAAAGCAAATCCAAGGCTGAAACAGATGGCATTAAAAGCCATGATGCCTAAGAACCAAGCCAGGCCCAGGCTTTGGGTAAAATGGTTCCTTAACCCTTTTAAACACAAAAGAGGAAAAAATTCAAGGATTTGCAAATTAAGCCGGATTGATGTGATGCCTTTCAACAATTTTGTTTTAGGCGATGACTCCACGATTGAAGACTTTTGTACAATCAACAATGGGGTCGGAGATGTAATAATCGGAGATCGCTGCCGGATTGGAATGAACAACGTGTTGATCGGACCTGTCACAATCGGCAATGATACGATCCTTGCCCAAAATATTGTAATGTCGGGACTTAACCATGGTTATGAAGACATTACGCTTCCACCACACGATCAAAAGGTAACAAAAAGTAAAATCATCATTGAAGATGAAGTGTGGATTGGCGCTAATGTAGTTGTGGTTGCGGGAGTAACTATTGGTAAGCATTGTGTTGTTGCGGCCGGTTCGATCGTAACGAAAAGCATCCCGCCATATTCCGTTGTAGTCGGTAATCCTGCAAAAGTAATCAAACAATACAACCCTCAAACCCAAATCTGGGAACGGGTTAAATAATTTTATCCAATTTAAACTTAATTAATGCTCAACAAAATCAACACGTATTTTCGCTATTTTCTTGAATATGCAAAATACAATGACTTTCTATCTATTTATTCTTCAATTAATTATCTTATTTTTAACAAGTCGCATAAAAAAGACAGGATTATCCAGACCTCAATTGGCAAGTTTTTTTGCCGGAAAAACACCAACGACTTCCAGTTTGCCAACCTGCGATATGAATGGGGTGTTAAAAGATTCATTCTTGACCACATTAAAGAATACAATGTTTTTATTGATGCTGGCACGTGCATTGGCGATTTTTCTATCCTTCTAGCGCAATACAACATTCGTTGCATTGCATTTGAACCGATATCCTTCAATCGTGAAATTTTGATTGTAAACCTCCAATTGAACGATCTGACACAAAAAGTGAAAGTTCTGCCTGTGGGTATCTCGGATGAAAATAAGTTTATTAATTTGAAGTTTGATCCGATCAATACGGGGGCATCCGGAATTGCACCGATCGACCAGGGTAACCCAACAATAGATTGTATGTCAGAAATGCGTACTTTTGATTCGTTATTGCCTGAACTCAACTTATCAGTTGATGATCATATCCTGTTTAAACTCGATGTTGAAGGGATGGAAATAGAATCAATAAAAGGTTCAGCTGATTTCATCCGGCAATTTCCCCACATTACATTCATAATTGAGGAGAAAATTACAGGTCTGGGTAAGATAAAATCAGTATTAAACCAATTAGGATCGTTCAATTACGGAGCCTTAGACAATTATAATATTTTCGCTCAAAAAATTTAATAATCTCATCAAATTTTAATTAATTTGCAATCAAGGTTATAACCTATAAATACATAAGCATATGACTAGTATAAATATTCCTATTTCTGACGATAGTAAAGAATATTGGATAAATGAGTTGATTGACGCTCCACGGCTTGTTCAAATTCCAACTGATTTCAACAGATCGCAAAACCAGGTTAATAAAGAAAAAAACCTCTCTTTCGCGATCGAGCCAGATTTGCTGAATAAACTGGGTTTATTGGCCAATAACCTCAATACCGATTTGGGTACGACCCTTCTTGCCGCATTTGGGGTTCTGCTCTACAGGTATGCATCGCAAGATGAAATAGTGGTTGGTTTTTCCATTGGAAGCCTCAAAAATGACCTTTCTGTTAAAAATTCAAATTATTCAACAGGTAATTTACCCATATGGTTCGGGTTTCATGATGAGATTTCGTTCAGGGATATTTTGGGAATGGTCAAAGCCAAGGTGAATCTGGCCGAGGAAAATCAGCAGACATTTGATGAGCAAACAATCTTGAAATTAACAGGCAAAAAAACGGTTGATCTGACCCTTCTCTTCAATGTCATTTTTAAATTCAATGAAAAAACGAATGAAAAGGTAACTCCTTTGGGAATCTCAGGATTTGATCTGGCTTTGTCTGTTCAGGAAAGTGACAATTCCCTTGACTGTAACTTTAAATACAACCATAATCTTTTTGCAGAACAGACAGTCGAAAGGTTTAGTGGTCATTATACAACTCTCCTTGAAGCCATTACCGAAAAAATAGATTTGCCGGTTCTCAGTTTACCAATACTTACTGAAAAGGAAAAAAATCAGATCCTGAATGAGTGGAACAATACTGTTACAGGTTACCCTTCAGGCAAATGTATCCATGACCTATTCGAAGAACAGGTTAAAAAGACTCCGGATAGTATCGCTGTAGAGTTTGAAAACATGCAAATGACCTATGCACAACTGAATTCAGCTGCCAATAAGATGGCCAATTTCCTTGTAAAGCATGGAGCATCTGAGGATCAAAATATTGCGCTTTTCGTTGAACGGGGATTCGATATGATTATTGGGTTATTGGCAATTTCAAAAACTGGCGCAACTTATCTTCCGCTTGACCCGATTTATCCTAAAGCACGTCTGTTCCTGATTGTTGACGACGCCAAGCCAATTATATTCCTTACACAGAAGTCATTGTCTGGTTCAATCCCGGAAACAAACAGTAAAATTGTATATTTTGATGACCTGGATAACTACAACAATGAAAATCCGAATAATGCAACCTGGGGTTGTTCACAAAAACCGGCATATATCCTATATACCTCAGGTTCGACCGGCAAACCAAAAGGTGTACCTATTACACAACATGCGGTAGTAAACCTGGTCAATTCGATGACCAAATTACTCAGGTTTACGGCTCAGGATATTTTAGTAGCAGTAACGACCATATCATTCGATATTGCTGAACTTGAGATGTATATGCCCCTATTTATTGGTGCAAAATTGGTGATTGCAACGCAGGAAACGGCCACCGACATGGATTTACTTGCCGAAAAGATTGAAAAAAGTAATGCCACAGTTTTTCAGGCGACTCCTGTAACCTTTAAAATGCTGAAGATTCTGCACTGGAAAGGAAAAAAAGACCTGAAACTGATCATTGGTGGGGAAGCACTTTCGAAAGAGCTTGTCCGTTATCTGCTTCCGCGATGCAGTGAAATATTCAACTCCTATGGGCCGACAGAAACAGCAATTTACTCAGTCGTCAAAAACCTTACCTTTGAGGATGCCCAGGGCGAGGGCTATGTACCAATTGGCCGCCCAATCGACAATACAACATTGTATGCCCTGAACAAGAAACTTGTTCCTGTCCCGATAGGGATACCCGGAGAACTTTATATCGGTGGCGATGGTCTTTCGAGCGGATACATCAATCTACCTGGTAAGACAGATGAACGGTTTATGATTAATCCTTTTGGAAAAGGACCCGAAGAAAAAATATACAAGACAGGCGACCTTGTACAATATTTTCCCGATGGAAACCTTGTATTTTTAAACCGCCTCGATTCCCAGGTCAAAATAAGGGGGTTCAGGATCGAACTCGGAGAAATTGAATCTGCAATAGCACAGCACACTACGATCAAAGACAACGTGGTAATAGTTCGTGAAGACATACCGGGAGACAAGAAATTGGTAGCCTATTTTATTGAGAAAGAGAATCAGCAAACCGATTTGGGAGAATTACGGCAATTCCTGTTGACATTAGTGCCTGATTATATGGTTCCCGTATTCTTCGTGAAAATGGATGCTTTTCCGGTTACGCTAAATGGGAAAGTGGACCGAAATAAATTACCGGTTCCAGAAGTTAATGCCAACCAGTCCACTACAACCTATGTTGCTCCTGTGACCGAAACAGAAAAAAAACTTGCAACAATCTGGTCAGAAGTATTAAAGATCGACCGGATCGGCCTATTGGATAATTTCTTTGAATTGGGTGGCAATTCGCTGAATGGTGCTTTAATGATCTTTAGGATAAAAAAGACCTTTAGGAAACATCTACCACTTCAAATATTATTTAACCTGCAAACTATGGCAGAAATTTCGCAGGAAATTGATTCACAAAAACCTTCTATCAATAAAACGGATTCGTTGCAAACTATTCCAAGGATTAAGGGCAACCAGACTATTTTTCCTGTTTCACCCGGACAAAAAAGGCTTTGGTTTGTGGAAAATTTTGAACCGGGAAACTTAGC
>JBAXWR010000098.1:0-24767 GCA_037128295.1 Mariniphaga sp. | reverse complement strand
GGGGGCGCCGTCCTTTCATTTTCATCAGCACCGTTGAACGAACCGCTTAGAGTGCCTTGATAATTTTTTCGGCTGTCTTCGCCGTCACTTCATCGCTGAAATAGTATCCGCTCTCGACGCGGGCCTTCATCAGGTCGATCTTGGCATTTTTCTTCGACTGGATCATCTCCTTCACTTCGCCGGAAAGTTCAAGCTGGTCTTTGCGGTCGTCCGACGCCACTTTTTCTTTTTTGGTCTTTACATCGTCAGGAATGTTCATGTCGCCGGCATCCTGTACATCGCGGCCATAAATTCCAAAAGCAGGAAGCCCTTTTTGAGCATAACCAGCCAATGCGGCTGCAAGATAAACTGCTCCCGGACGTTCGGTTCCGTTGAATCCCCATACTGCTTTTGGAAGCAAGGGATCGCTGTCCATGACTTCAGTTCCATAGCACCAGCAAGGGGTAACTGTCAATGAGACACCAACATCTTCGCGGCTGAACTTATCGGCACATGCGGCAGCATCGGCAACACCACCAATAGTCGTATCCGCAATCACACACTCCACTTTTTCACCACCCGGAAAGCACAGGTTGGCTTCGATCAATGCGGCAGCAGCTTTTGCCATATTCATCGTTTGTTCTTCGAGCGATTCCCTTACGCCCCTTTCGCGACCGTCAATAACAGGACGGATTCCTACTTTAGGTAACTTTCCAATCAACATGTTTGCCATTGTAAAAGAATTGATTTAAAAATGATTAATAAAAATAAATTAACTACTTGAATTTCTGATATTTAAAAAGTGACTTAAATCGTATTTGATGATTTTGGCCGGATCATTGATCAGATCCATCAATGCATTGGCTGACTTTGTGCCTATTTCGTTGAGTGGTTGTTCCACAATGGTGATCGGGGCATAGAAGAAATCGAAAGCTTCATTTCCATCATATCCCACAATTCCCATCTGATCGGGTACCTTGATCCCTTTCTTGTTGATAAAATTCAGCCCTGCCGTAGTGAGCGAGTTGGTGGCAAACAGCAGTGCATCAATCTCGTTGTTGTCGCTTAAAAATTGCTCGATGGCTCTTTCGGTTTGGATACGTGTAAAATGATAGGGCACCTCAATAATCTTAATGTATTTTGAAAAATTACCAGCTTCCATTGCTTCACGATATCCCCCAATCCTTTCACGCATATGGATCATGCCCGATTGGTAGGCGATCATGCCGATCCGTTGAAATCCTTTGGTAATTAGATGCCTTACTGCATCATACGATGCCTGATAATTATTAAGGCATACATGCGACACATTCAACTCAGGGAAATAGCGGTCCATTAATACGATTGGCATCCCTCGTTTTACTAATTTGGCAATCTGGTCAGATGTTCCGTCGGCAGGTACGATGATCAAACCGTCAACCTGCCTGTGACTTAAAGTATCAATCAATAAGTTTTGCTTGTTCGCATCTTCATCCGAGCTTCCCAAGATAAGGGTATAGCCATTCTTTGCCGCTTCGTCTTCGATTACGCGGGCCAACTGACCAAAAAATGGAATTGCTATGTCAGCCACAATCAGCCCAATCGTTTTGGTTGATCCGTTGCGTAAGCTTCGTGCGATCTGATTGGGTTGGTAGTTAAGTTCGGCTGCCGCCTCCCTGATTTTTTTAACAAGTTCATTGCCAACGCGTTTCTCTTTTTCTTTACCGTTCAGAACATACGATACCAAAGCCGTCGAAACCCCGACTTTTGCTGCAATATCTTTGATCCTGACGCGGTTGCCCATTTTGATTTGCCTGGAGTTTTTATTGATTCTTTTTCGCTTAAACGATTAAGCAAATTAACTGAAATAAAATAAATATTCCAATACAAGCAGAAATGTTTTATAACAGGAATATTCGGAAAGAAGTACTTTTCGCGCTATTGAGATTATACTTCTTTAGCTCTGATTCGCTTATAACAAGGCTTATTTCAGAAGACTGTTCCTTACTGAATCAAGAACATCGAAATGTTCAGGTCAACACTTAGATGAAAGAACTCTACTTCTTTCATCGATTGATCATTCCTCCAACGACAGGGGACCAATTGTCCGTACCTCTATGCTTTATATCAGTATATGAGCCACTTACATATTCGTGAAAAATTCTCCCTTAACCATTATTTTTGTTCGAAAAATTCATATTTTAGCACTTATAAAAGAATTAATTCAGTACGTACTCCATTAATGGAAACTTAGTGCTTATGTAAAGTATCTGCGGGTGATCCTATTCGGTATTTGTACTTCTATTAACACTATTGTAACTGGATAACCTACCACTTCGATACCACAAGCATTGCTAAGCATCGGACCATTAACACTTAGATAATCCATCTTAAATAACCTAAGATGGCTGTATTTTTTTTTATTTAAAAAAAATAAACATTAAGCATTATGAATAGTACAGAGAATCACTTCGTAGTTGGAATTGGAGCATCGGCAGGAGGGCTTGATGCAGTTCAACAATTATTTGACAATTTGCCTGCTGATTCAGGAATGGCTTTTGTCATTATTCAACACCTATCCCCTGACTTTAAAAGTCTGATGCCTGAATTGTTGTCGAAGCACACGAAAATGGAAATTTTCACTGCACAGGACAAACAAATCATTAAACCCAATTGCATCTACCTGAATGAGCGAAGTAAAAATTTACAGATAAAAGGGAACAAACTGGTGCTTTTGGATAAAGCTACCAGAGGAAACCTAAATCTACCGATCGACATCTTTTTCCATTCGCTCGGGCAGGAATACATGGATAAGTCGTTCGGTGTAATTCTTTCAGGAACAGGGTCTGACGGTTCCAGAGGCATAAAAACCATCAAAGAAGCCGGCGGAACCATTTTGGTCCAGGAACCCAGTTCTGCTCAGTTTGATGGAATGCCAAATTCGGCCATTGCTACAAACCTCATCGATTTTATTCTGACACCCAACGAAATAGGTCATAAACTCATTCAGTTAAGCACAAAAAGGCTGGATTTACAGGTGGTCATTGCAGATTCGGATAATCATGAAAAAGCACTTGATTCAATTTTGGAACTGATTTATAAAAATTCGGGCATTAATTTTAAAAAATACAAAAACAACACCCTTCTGCGAAGGCTCGAGAAAAGAATGAGCATTCATAATATCGAAACATTAGCAGATTATTACATTATACTTAAAAACAATCAACAAGAGAGATCGGTTGTTTTTCAGGAGTTTTTAATTGGAGTCACCAGTTTTTTCAGGGATAGTGAGGCATTTAGCATTATAAAGAAAAAAGTAATCCCTTCAATAATTAACCCCAGCAACAAACCACGAATAATACGGTTATGGGTTTCAGGATGTTCAACGGGTGAGGAGGTTTATTCGCTTGCGATTATTGTGGAAGATTATTTGCGATCCAATAAGCTCAATTTGGATTATAAAATATTTGCTACCGATATTGATCGGAAAGCCTTACAAATTGCAGGTGTTGGAAGTTATCCCGTGAATAATTTTGTTGAAATAGAAAACAAATATTTGGAGGAATACTTTTTAAAAGTTGGTGATAGAATACAGATCGCTAAGCGGTTACGCGAGAAAATAGTGTTTTCGTACCATGATGTAACCAAAGATCCGCCATTTATAAGGATGGATTTTATTTCCTGTCGTAACCTTCTGATTTACTTTAACAACGCGACACAAAAAAAAGTGTTGAGTAATTTCCAATATGCTTTGAATAAATCGGGTTACCTGTTTCTTGGGTCGAGCGAATCATTGGGGACTATAAGCAAGTATTTTGAAGTCATCGATTCGAAATGGAAAATATACCGGAATATTTCCGAAAATACACGTATTCGGGATATCGAAGATTTTGAAAATGAACCCTCAAGTAGCTTGAATTTTTTAAAGGAAAGCTACAATAGCAAAGTTCGGGAATCCAGCACTGATAGTTTACAGGAAAACCAATTTTACAAATTTCTGAGCCAAAAACATGCCCCTACCTCAGTTTTTATTGATAAGGATTTTAATATTCTGTTTGTAATTGGCAACTTGAAAGCTTGGATTTCATTTCCATCAGGGTTATTTCAAAATAACCTTTTAAAAGTGACCGATACGGAAATTTCCACCATCATTCGAAACGGCTTGAGACGAATTTCAAAAGATGGCAAAGCAATCATATACAAAGATCTCGTTTTGAATTCGGATACCGGAGCGCGAAAGTTTGATTTGTCATTTGAAAAGATCAATCATTTCTATAATTTTAATGAGATGTACCTGATCGAATTCAGCCAGATTACTTCAGTTGTTCATCCTGACAAATTGGTTTTAAAAGAAGATGATTTGCCCGATTTTTCTAAACAGCAAATAGAAGACCTGGAGCTTGAGCTCAAAGAGAATAGATCTGAATTACAGAGTGTTGTGGAAGAGCTTGAAACAAGCAACGAAGAACTCCAGTCATCAAACGAAGAGCTGATGTCGTCGAATGAAGAGTTACAAAGTTCCAATGAGGAATTGCAGTCGGTAAACGAAGAACTGTATACAGTAAATACTGAACTGCAGGAAAAAAACAAGGAACTTGAAAACCTGAACAATGACATGAATAATCTCCTTAACAGCAGTAATGTGGGGACCTTGTTTTTGGATGTCAATTTAAACATCAGGAAGTTTACGCCGACAATAAAAAGTCTTTTTCATCTTGAAGAATCTGATATCGGGAGATCAATATCCAGTTTTGCTTCTGAATTTGACGATGAATGCCGACAGTCGATCATCAGGGATTCAAATGAATCACTCGAGCATTTGAAAACATTTGAAAAAGAGGTTCGTGACAAAAATGGCAATTGGTTCCTAAAAAGGATAAGTCCGTTTGTTACTTCCAGAAAGAAAATTGACGGTGTGGTGATTACATTTGTAGATATCAATCAATTAAAGAAACAGGAAGAAGAATTAAAGCAAAGTGAAACCCATTTAAAAAAGGTACAGGAGATCGCCAAAGTTGGAAGTTGGTATTTGGATGTTAAAACCAATGAGGTTTCCTGGACCGAAGAGTTGTACAATATGTATGGCTTTGATCCAGCCCTTCCGGTTCCTCCCTATTCTGAACATCAGAAGTTATTTACACGGGAAAGTTGGGACTTGTTGTCTTCTTCACTGACCAGAACAATTAAGGAAGGTATTTCATATGAGCTTGAATTAGAAATGGTTACAAGAGGCAAGAGGCATGGCTGGATGTGGGTTTATGGAGAACCACTAAAGGACAAGTACGGAAATATATATGCACTTTGGGGAGCAGCCCAGGACATTTCAAAACAAAAAGAAGAGGAACTTCATTTAATTGAAGCGCAACAAAAAGCAGAGACTGCCAATATTTATAAAAACCAGTTTTTGGCCAATATGAGCCATGAAATACGCACCCCAATGAATGGGTTGGTTGGATTTGCCAACTTGCTTAGGGATGAGGACCTAACTACAGAATCAAAAAATATGTATATTGATATTATTGAAAGTAGCTCGAAGCAATTGTTAAACCTTATTAACGACATCATCGATATTTCAAAAATAGAAGCCAAGGAATTAAAAATAGAAAAAAGACCATGCAAAATCAGTGAACTTTTTTATGCAGCCCGAGCAACCTTTAACGAAATAAAAAAGAATAAGCATAAGGAACATTTGCAGATTATTGTCAATATTCCGAATGATTTTGAAAATTTAATTGTGTTTACCGACCCTGATCGTTTGCAACAAGTAATTGTAAATCTGGTAAGTAATTCTCTAAAGTTCACAGAATACGGAACTATAGAGTTTGGGTATCGGCTTAAAAATAACAATGTTGCTTTTTTTGTAAAAGATGAAGGAATTGGCATTCCCAAAGATAAGCTTGATATTATTTTTGAACGTTTTGAACAAGTAAAACATAAGAATAATACAAAAAACGAAGGAACAGGTTTGGGTTTATCGATTTCGAAAGGCATCGTTGAGTTATTGGGTGGTCATTTGAGGGTAGAATCTCAGGAATCAGTTGGCTCAGTCTTCAGTTTTGAATTGCCCTATTCTGAAAGCGAAATTCTTCCAGAGAAACAGATTAAAAAAGTTGATGCAGATGATATCAAGGCTAAAATAAAAGGCAAAACTGTATTAATTGCTGAAGATGAGGCTGTTAATATAGAGTATTTCAGGGCATTGTTTGCAAATTTACCAATAAATTTGATTTTTGCATTAAATGGCCGCGAAGCCATTGAAGCCGTAAGGTCCCATCCTCAAATTGATATCATTCTGATGGACATCCGGATGCCAATTATGGATGGATATGAAACGGCAAAAGAAATCCTGAAAGAAAAGCCAGATACCAGAATTATTGCCCAAACAGCTTATGCAATGGCTGGTGATAAAAACAAATGTTTGCAAAATGGCTTTGTGGATTATATTTCCAAACCATTAAAAAAAGAGGAACTTTTAAATATCATGGCCAAATGGCTTGAAAATTAACATTGTAGTTATTCGCTTTGGCATTCACCTTTTTAATAGCAAATTGCCATCAATCCTGGATGCAGCGCACCGACAATCCTTCGGTTTTGAAATTAAGGCTGGTATCGCCAAGTTCGGTTTCACCATCTTCGTAATCGTTGTCCAGGCGATAACCTTGTCCATTTGTTTTGCTGAATTGGGTAGAACTCCACCAGAAACCTTTTAATCCCATGCCTTCATAAGTTTCATCGGCAGTGCGGCATCCTCCCGGAAGGGCAGTAAAGCCACTTGCATTGGTTGCTTCAGTGTTTGGCTTCTTCCAATGCGTTATACCGGTTTCCTTCAATTTTCCTGCGGCCACACTGGGTTCCCCAAGTTGTGTTTTCAGTGCCTCCCATTCATCAATCGAAGGTAAATGCCAACCAGAGGGGCAAACATCTTTTGCAGTTTTCCAGTCGTACAAATAACCGTAAACCGCTACATTGGCTGGTAGGTTCTTGTAAGCCCAGCATCCCTCATCAGCTTTCAAGGCTAGGTTCTCCCCCATCCAGGTCTGGGTCCCGATTTTTACTGTTTTATAAATTTTCCCATCTCTTGGATCCTTAAACGTTCCTGCAACCTGTGCTATGGAATTGATTGCAATACAGAGCATTGCAATAATACTAATTAATAATTTATATGTCATAATTAACAAATTTATGTTGACGATAATGAAATTACACTTTTCGGTTCTTTGTGAAATCTTTGTGACTTAGTGCCTTGGTGGCAAAAAAAACGTAAGGCCACAAAGACACAAGGCTCCAAGGAATCACAAAGGGGAAACAGATCAGTGGAACAATGAATTTCCAGGTATTTCCTGTTTAGGAATCCCAGGGCCTTCCCAGTTGATGATATTGAATTTTCTGGCTCCCAACTGGAAGTACTTTTCAAGCACCTCATATTTTCCTTTTCGAAGTGCAATAGTACGCAATCCTCCCGAAAGGAAGGGTTTCCCATCGAGGAAAAAAGTACACCTGTCGTTCACTTTTATCGAAAAAGTATAAATTCCATCTTTCGGAACATCCAGAAAACCGGAAAAAACGTAGCCAAAATAGTCTTCCCTTTTGCGATGGTCTATCGTGAAATTTGGGATGATGCCTGTCTCTATGGGTGTCAGCTTATCAAGATCGTCAGGATCCATCACTTGGGCTTGGTAATATTTGTAATTCAACCCTTTGGAAAATTTGCCGTTCCCTTCGAAATTCTGATAGTTTTCAAATTCAAGTTTGGTCACTTTAACGGACACGGGAAGACTTGGTAGGACTCCCGATTGATAGGAAACGAATCTTAGGTTTGTGGTTTTGTCGAGGAGAACCGGCTTAGTGTAACGGAACGATTTATCGGTTGGCCTGGAACCATCTGTGGTATAATAGATTAATGCAGTAGCATCCTCACATTTCAGGGTAACCTTGGCAGTTTGAAGGAAAAATTCGTCTGCGGTTTCGGAATAGGGCAAAGTGGCAGCTGCTTCGTATTTTTCAGAAACGGGACGATCAGACATTGAAGTGCCCCAATTTTTATTTGGAGCAGCACCCATGTTTAAAACCAATTCAGAGCCGTTTAGAATATCGTTATGGGTAAACCATGATCTGGTATAAGGGACACCGTTCAATGTGGCAGACTGGATGAAAACGTTCTTTGGTGAAACCATATTTGCTTTGATTGTGAATTTCTTGCCATTTTCGAGGTTAATAGTAACCTTGTCAAAAATAGGTGTTCCCATGATGTAATTTGGTGTTCCGGGACAGACCTGGTAAAAACCCATTGAACTCAGGATATACCATGCCGACATTTGGCCACAGTCTTCGTTACCGCTTAATCCGTTGGGCTGGTCATCGTACATAGCGTCAAGAATTTGCCGCACGATAGCCTGTGTTTTCCAGGGAGCACCAGCATAATTGTATAGATAAGCCATATGATGGCTGGGTTCGTTTCCATGGGCATATTGTCCAATCAGACCAGTTGCGTCAATTGCAGCTGCATCATGTTTCGATTGCTTCGTAAAAAGGGTGTCCATCCAGGCTATAAACTTTTGATCCCCACCAATCAGGTCAATCAAACCATTCACATCATGTGGCGCAAACAAACTATATTGAAAGGAGTTACCTTCCACAAAATGCTCGCTCCCTTCCGATGGATCGAAAGGGAAAACCCATTTCCTGTCAGAGTTTTTGGGGCGCATAAATCCGGTTGACGGATCAAACATGTTCCTGTAAAATTGGGAACGGTAGCTGTAATCGAGGTAATCCTCTTCCTTGTTCAGCAACTTCGCCATCTTTGAAACGCTCCAATCGTTATACGAATATTCCAAAACCATAGAGACCGAACCACCCGATTTATCGGCAGGAATGAATCCAAGATCCTTATAATAACCAATATTCTGTACCCTTTTCTTCATTGCTTCAAAGGCAAGATTGTAATCAATTCCCTGAATTCCTTTGACATAGCCATCCAAGATCACCGAATGGGTATGATAACCGATCATTGTGGCAGTATTGTTGCCGGCAATTTCCCATTGTGGCAATACGCCCCCAACTTTATACATTTCCAGAAAGGTTTTTAGAAAATCGGCATATCTCACAGGATCGATAATCGTATAGAGCGGCATGTTGGCCCTGAAAGTATCCCACAATGAGAAGACGGTATAGTTGGTAAATCCTTCCGCCACATGAACTTTATGGTCGATGCCACGATAACGGTTGTCAATATCCATAAACTCATTGGGGGCTATTGCAGTATGATATAACCCTGTGTAAAAAATACGGCGTTGCTTCTCTGTCCCACCCTCTATATCAATTTTAGAAAGGAAAGTTGCCCATTTTTCTTTTGCTTCATTTTGTATCTTTTCAAAATTCCAACCGGGGTTTTCAGTTTCGAGATTCTTTCTGGCACCTTCAACATCAACTGCAGAAATCCCAATCTTCACAAGTACTTTTTCATTTTTAGAAGTCTCAAATTGCACAAAAGCCTTGATATTCTCCCCGGCTGCCTCTTTAATCCCATCAACCAAGGTATCATTAATGGCAATGCCACTGGTTTTGAATGGCTTGGAAAATTTCGCATAGAAATAGACATATTGATCGTCTGCCCAACGGCGGGACCTCCGAAGTCCCTGGATTTCAGTATTGCTGATGATTTGGATGTTGGATTCAATCACATGGTCACGGTTTTTCAGGTCGATGATGATGTTAGACTTTTGTGATTCAGGAAAAGTGTAACGGTGAAAACCTGTGCGCGTTGTAGCTGTCAGTTCGGCTTTGATCTTGTCATCATCGAGCAGAACACTGTAATAACCGGGTGAAGCGTGTTCGTTGGCATGGCTGAAAGCAGAACGATAACCACTTTGGGGATTGTTTTCATCACCAGGAAGGATTTGTACCTCTCCTACAGTGGGCATAAGCAGCACGTCACAATATTCGGGGGCTCCTGTCCCACTCAGGTGTGTCTGACTGAACCCCATGATTGTTTTGTCGGAATAGTGGTAACCCGAAGAGCCGTCCCAATCTTCCCAACGGGTGTCGGGACTGATTTGTACCATCCCGAAAGGTACTGTTGCCCCCGGAAAGGTATGACCATGACCACTGGTTCCGATCATTGGATCAACATAAATGGTATAATCCTTATTATTCCTTTCGGAGGAACAAGCTGCAAGTAATATCAGTAACGAAACCTGCACTAAGATATTGATGCTATGAAATGGATTCATCATATAATAATTTCGAACCTTGACTTAGTGTCCGGGTGACCGGAAAGCAGTCAATCCTTGTTTTGGATAGTTGTTCTAAGTCACCGGGACACTGCATTCTAACGTTTGTTTGAGTGTCCGGGTGACTGGAAAGCGATCAATCTTCGATCAGGAAGCTGCACCTAGTCACCGGGACACTGCATTCTAACGTTTGTTTGAGTGTCCGGGTGTCTGAAAAGCGATCAATCTTCGATCAGGAAGCTGCTCCAAGTCACCGGGACACCGCAGCCGCCAGTTGCCAGTTGCCAGCCGCCAGAACTACTCGGTCATATTGATTGTTTTTGGTTTTACAGCGACCAATTGCAATACAATGGCGACTATTACGATCACAGAGAGCATTGCAAAATCGTGCCGCATATTTCCTGAATCGGCCGATTTTCCTAGAAAGCTCGTGATCACTGCCCCGGCGGAAATTCCTGTCAGGTTCATGATGCCATAACCAGTTGCGCGGTACCGTGGGGAAACAAACTGGCACAAGATGGGCATATTGTTGACATCGAACATCCCAAAGCCCAAACCAAAAAAAGCACCACCCAAGAGTATCAGGAAGAAACTTGATCCATAACCCAATAAAAACAAAGCAGGAATTGTAAACGATAAACCGACAATACCAGTGTAAATTCGGCCTTTAAGGTTCTTTTGTACCCATCTATCTGATATATAGCCGCCTGCAAGGACACCCAAAAGAGAAGATAAGGCGGTTGTAATTGTAGCCAGTGGTCCGGCCATTGCCATATCCATATGCATCGTATCCGAATAGAGTGTTGGTAACCAGTTTTTTACAGCCCAACCCGGAAAACTCGGTGCTGCAAAATAAAACAGGAGTATCCAAAAAGTGATGTTCCCAAACAGCATCCCCAGGCTTCGCAATGCCATTGAAAACTCTTCCCCAAAGGACAACTTTTGTAATTTGTCGACAATATAGGTCTTCTTCTCTTTGACCAGAACAAGCAAAACCAAACTATACACAATGCCAACCAATCCGAAGAAATGAAAAGTCCCATGCCACGAAAAATTACTTGCAATAGTTGCACCAAACCCACCGAAAGCCTGCCCCAGATAAACGCCAGACAAATGTACCCCAATAGCCAATGACCGAGTTTTTCCCTGGTGATAATCAGCGATAAGTGCCAAGCCAGCAGGCATATAAAAAGCTTCGCTAACGCCCATAACTGCCCTCAGGACATACAACTGATCGAAAGTTTTGGCATATCCCATGGCCAGGGTAACGCCTGACCAGACAAACAAACTGCCAACGATCATCCATTTGCGGTTGAGCCGGTCGGCGATCATCCCTGAGATCGGACTCATAAAAGCATAGATCCAGAGGAAAATGGCCATCAGCCTGCCGAAATTTTCAGCTTTTGCCAATTCGGCAATGTCCACCATCATAGAGGGTTTCATGGTCGAAAGCATCTGCCTGTCGAGATAATTGAGCAAGGCCACAAACCAAAGCAGGCCAACTACGAGCCACGGGTAAAATTTTTTGTTCTGCATATTGGGTCTTTAAATTGTATTTCTACTAATCCTGTCTGATTGATAAATTTCATTGTTTCTTTTGGTACACCTTCACATAATCCACAATAAAAACATCGGGGAAGATGGTTTTGGCGATCTCCTCCGGGTTGTTTGGGTATTCCATGCTAAGGATCATGTACTCTTCAATGTTGGAAATACCCTGAGTGATTTCATAGAATTTATACCCATCAATGTAAAAAATGTACTTGTCCGGCAACCATTCCAATGCAAATGTATGAAATCCTTCGCTTACCCCTTTCAGATAACTTTGATAACCGTGGGTGGACTGCTGATGTGGTCCGTAAGCCCAATGGATATTGTGTGAAACAATGTCTGTCCCCAATTTTTTGAAGAACTCCATGATGTCAATTTCTGCACCATAAGCTTTGGGATCTTCCCCTTGCGATATCTTTGTCGATTGGATCCAGAAAGCAGCCCAAACACCCGGTGATTTCTGAAGTTGCGCCCGACATTCAAAGTAACCATATTTCGCCATAAACCGATCCTGCGTCCCCACAGCACTGCCAAGCATTTTCTCGCCTTTTTTCAACGCATATAACTTCAGGTAGCCTTCCTCAACTTTAACCGCCTCTTCAGTAACATAAGCCAAAGCCCTTGGACCGACTCCGCGAACTTTCCACTTTGTTGTATCAAGCTGGTTCCCATTGAAATTATCTTCCCAGACAAGGTGATAGCCAAGCTTATTAGGAGTGAACCTTTGTTCTGACATTGGTCCTTGTGCCGGACGTTGGGAGAAACAGGGAAACATGAGAAATAAAATGGAAATAAATAGAAATAAAGTTTTCATATTGAGACTCTTGGTGTCTTCGATTTGGAATTATGAATGGAAATAAAATAGAAATATGTAGAAATAAGATAGAAATATTTAGAAATAGCCATGTCGTTGTATATCAATTCGTTTCACCTTGCAACTCCGTAGGAGTTCCCCAACAATAACCTTCGGTTTTAACCGGAGGAGGGACAGATGACGGAGGAGATCGGAGAGCGGAAACTGGAGACAGGAGACCATAGGCGGGAGACCGCAATCCAGAGTAAACTACAACCTCACGATAAACACCTGTTTCTTAGCCTCTTTTACCCCCTCAACCGGAACAGACCGGTTGAAACCGATTGTTTTGCCATCACTCGACCAGACAATATTTGAAACCTCATCATTTGATTTACCTGTCAATCGTTTAAACCTCTTTTCAAAAGGCTGGTCCGAAAGATCGCAAATCACAATGCTGTTATCCCAAATATACGCTATCGAACTATTTGAACTGCTCCACCTTGCACAACTTTGAACACTGGAAGTGTGATACGTTACCTGAACAGGTTCGCCACCCAATGGAGAGATTGTGAATATTTGCTGAATACCATTTTTATCACTGGCAAGATAAGCTATTTTGGTTCCATCGGGCGAGGATCGGGTGACTCCGCTACAACCGGGAAATTGGGTTTCGGCAGTATGGGTCAACCTCCTTTGAACAGTACCCTTTGGTGGCATTGGAAAGGAAAAAGGTGTCCCGTCGAGCGGGCCCCATTCTCCTGGTACGTTGATGGAATCGGGAATGTCAACCACAAAAAGCTCATCAACAGGTTTTCCGTCCTTGCGCACTACCTTTCCCGTAAAAGCACGGGCAACCTGAAGGGTACCATCCGGCTTCTTGTAACCACTGGTTCCAACCCAGCTATCCGAAGCGGCATTGCTGATGTCGTCGCTGCCAGGTTGGGGATTTGGAACGACCCGAACAACTACCGCACTGTACCAATTACCGACAACAGTTTCATCAGGATTATCGTTTTTGAGCAACACCTTATGTTTCTGGGTTGAAACAGCAATGGTTCGCAGGTTCCATTTAACGGAAGTCGAATCTTCGAGTTTCTTCATGATGGCATCGTTATAGGTATAACCGACCCATTTCCCGTCGCGGCTCCACTCATGTCGGTGGGTACCACCGCGCAAAGCACCGGGAGTGAAAGGATATGTAATGTCCCTTGAATCCATGTTGATCGCAATACCTGGTTGATCAACATTAACAATTACACCACTGCGCCGCCATTGCTGATAAGGATTCTTTTCTGTACAAACCGGCAATCCATGGATAAAGATCACCTTGTTTTCGATGGGATGGTAACTGACCGCCCCTGCACCAGGACCATAATCCTTATTGTCAGGTACTTCAAAAAGCACCTCAATTTTACCCGTTTCAACATTGACCCTTTCTATGGATGGGCTGCCACCTATGCCTCCTACGCCGGTTCGGGTATCATAAACCAACCATTTCCCATCTGGCGAGAAGTTGTCGTTGTTGTCGAGATCATGGTTTTTTGTCTGATCGTGAGTCAGTTGAATCTCCTTCAAATAGGATTCCGATGCAGTACACGCACCCAATATTAAAAAGATTGCAGCCAATATCCTGGTATTCAAAATTCGTAAGTTTTAAAATTTCACTTCAAGGTCAATTATTCATTGCTAAAATAGGTTTTGAGGATATCACAGACTTCCTTTATTTTAGGGAAATAGCGTTAAATTTTAACAGATGAAAATAGAAATGTCTCGCAAAGTTGTTAAGAAACGCCAAGTACATTTGATCCTTTGCGATCATTGCGGACTTTGCGTGAACCTTTATATAACATTCTATTTAATAGTAGATTGTTCGCTCATCTCAAATCGCAAAGTCCCACCCTGTACGATTTCTGAATGTTTAAACCAGAAACGGTCAAGCAGGACACCATTCAGCCAGACTTTCTTTACATACTTATTCTGTGGGGAATAGTTTTCCGTTTCGATGGTCAGGAGTTTGTCCCCTATACGGATCTCAGCCTTTTTGAAGAGTGGTGCTCCGATCTGATAAACATCGGAACCGGCTACCGGATAAAAACCCAGTGAACTAAATATATACCAGGAAGATAACGTTCCCGCATCGTCATCACCGTCAATCCCTTCATAACCGGCACCATATTTGTTGTCGAGGATCCAGCGCACCCATTTCTGGGTCAGGTCGGGACGGCCAGCAGAATTAAACAAATAGGCTGCATGTAGATCGGGTTCGTTTCCATGCCAGTAATACGAACCAGGACTCCAGGTGCCACGAGCGGAATCAGACTTTGAAAAGAAATCATTCAGCTCACTAACAAAGTACTCTTTGCTTTTAAACAGGGAAATCAAACCATTGGGATCAAAGAATACAGCCCATCGCCATTGCAAGGCACTTCCCTCGACATAGGCATTTGTATATTTATGATCGAAATCAAGATAGGTCAACTTTAAAGGTTTAAAATCTTTTGAAAACGCACCCGAACTGTTGCGCGAATGAAAATATTGGGTCTCAGGGTTCCATGTATTCCGGTAAAACTGCGAATGATCCGCAAATAGCTTAGCATCCTCCTCAATGCCAATAGATTTTGCAAGTTTTGAAACTGCATCGTCGGCATAGGCGTATTCCAACGTTTTGCTTACTGCCTTGTCCATAAAATCGTCGGGACAATAACCATATTTCAGGCAAACATTCATCCCTCCCCTTGGTTTAAAACCCTCTTTGGGAGGATCGATCCCAAGGGCTGCTTTGCGCATTGCCTGATAGGCAATGTTCACATCAAAATCGCGGATCCCTTTTTGGTAAGCTTCAGAAATAACAATATCTGCGGAAGCCCCAAGCATCGAACCGGTATATCCGTAACCGGAAGGCCATCGCGGAAGTACGCCACCCTGTTCGCACATTTTTACAAGCGAAACCATCATATCACGCTGATCTTTAGGAACAATCAAAGTAAAGAGTGGGTGGATCGTCCTGAACGTGTCCCAAAGAGACAGATCGGTAAAATACCTGAAATCCGTTGTTTGATGGACTTTCTTGTCAAAACCCATGTAATCGCCATTCACATCATTGAACAGGGTTGGCATTTGGAGCGAACGGTAAAGGGCCGAATAAAAAATCCGTTTCTGGTCATCTCTCTCACCTTCAATTTTAATGGTTGACAGTTTTTCTTCCCAAGCTTCTTTTGCTTTGGAAACCAATTCATCAAATGGAACATTCCCGGCTTCAGCCTCCAGGTTGGCACGTGCGTTTTCGATGCTTACATAGGAAATTCCCATACGAACTTCTACAACCAATCCTGTATCGGATTTTGCAAAAGATAGGTCTGCACCCAATTTGTCACCTTTAGCAATCAATTGATTGACAGATGGATCATTGTTGATCCAGACCTTGTACCCTTTAAATGGTTGACTGAACCTCGCCGAGAAGTAAATTTTCTCACCACCATATCTGCTTGCAAATGAGCCAAATGTGCGGATAGTGCCAGAGACCTCATTTTTTTCAGGATAGATCGTCACCTCACCTTCCGTTGATTTGCCTTTTCCCAATGAGCTTGAGACATCGAACAGGATATGTGGCTGTTCCTTTCCTGAAAAGGTATAACGGTGAATCCCAACACGTTCACTGGCAGTTATTTCCGCAAAGATTTTCTGATCCTGAAATTTCACAGCATAGTAACCTGGGAAAGCAACCTCGTCTTCATGTGAAAAGCGGTGGTGGTGCCCTTCACGGTATTTGTTTGAACTATTTTCACCCACATTGGGGATTACCCTGAAATGGCCACCTTCATACGCTCCGGTTCCCACCATCCGGGTGTGACTGAAACCCATCATCTTGTGATCGCCATAGTAATAACCTGCAGTACTGATGCTTTTGCCTTCCGCGAAAAGCGGATCAAGAAAAAACTCTGTGTCAGGACTTAACCTCACCATCCCGAAAGGCCAGGTAACCCCGGGAATATCATCGGCGCTTGTATAAGTTGGGAATCCTCCTGTACCGATAAACGGATCGACCCATTTCCCAAATTCTCCAGGCTTAAACGGGACAGGCATTTGATTGGGTTTTGCCGAGACAGTGATTTGGTACCGGATATAAATACCAACTGTTAACAATGAAATAAGTAGAAATAGGGATATAAATAGAAATATCAGGTACTTAAAGATTTTTTTCATATTTTCATTTTTTTTGAAAACCTATCAATTTAAATTTAAACATCTATTTTATCAAGTCCCTAACGGGACTTGGTTCGACATCCGATTTATGTTTCTACCAATATCAAGTCCCTAACGGGACTGCGGTTTAATATCTGAATTCTGGTTCAACTT
The DNA here is from genome assembly GCA_037128295.1 of Mariniphaga sp. Lineage (GTDB taxonomy): Bacteria > Bacteroidota > Bacteroidia > Bacteroidales > Prolixibacteraceae > JAAFHB01. The sequence goes on along the minus strand of JBAXWR010000098.1, from coordinate 7,877 downwards.
TTATCAGGTCCCCAACTGTGCAAAAGGTTTATATTCGATTCCCGAGAATACCAACAATCATGTTTCATGTGGGACTAAAGATTCTATATTTGACACCTGCTTCTGCCCATATCAATTCCCTATCGGGATTAAAGGTTCTTTATTTAACTCCTGTTCCTGCCAAATTTGATTCCTAACGGGACAAAGGGCTCTATACTGAGAGCGTCTTTACCCTTACCAAGTCCTGAAAGAACAGTCCCGTCAGGGACTTAATATTGGTAGAAAAGATTATTAATGAAGAACTTGTCCCGTTAGGGACAAAACAACGAACTTTACCAATAATTTCTTTCCAACGGGCCTATTCCGTAATTCCTTTCCATTGATCCGTCCGGAATGGCGAAGCCGGAAGGTCGGCACTGTTGTACAGGTTAGCATCATCTGGATTGTTGCCCCAACCATAACGTACGGCGACCGGCTGCGAAACAATGGGTGAGAACACTTCAACAGTGTATGGCCCGGTAATTCTGGCACTAGCCCATTCGAACCGATGGTCCTTCCCTGCAATTGCAAATCCTTTGAGATATCCATATTTATTTTTTGCTTTTAGTCCACTTGCTATATCGCTGAAAGAAATGGTAATACGATCCCCTTTGATACTCATTTGTTTATAAATAGGTCCACTATTTACAATAACCTGATTATAAGCCACTTTTAATGCATTAAGCGCCAATCTTTTCCCAACTGTCTGTTTGTCTTTGGGATGGATATCCAACGCATCGCCAACATCGGTGGTAACAGTCATCCCCGTATTGGGAAGTGCAAGGGACATGCTTTGGGCTTCGCGCAATTCAGCCCATTGACTTTCGACAGGAATCGAATCGGCCTTCATAAAGTTGGCCAACTGCACAAACAAGAATGGAAACTCGCCCTGGTTCCAATGGTTACGCCAATCTTTGATCAGGTCGGGAAATACTTTCTGATATTGCTTCGCCCTTCCGGCGTTTCCCTCGCCCTGATACCAGATAGCACCTTTTATTCCGTATGGTAACAATGGATTGATCATCCCATTGTAAAGAAGAGTCGGATAAGAGTTTGGACTTAAAGATGCACTGAACTTCAAAAGACCAACCTTGTATTTCCAGTTGCCGCTCAATGGAATTGTACGTTTTTCACATTGCAGTTTCAGCGAAACCGAGTCGCCATAGATCCCACCCATATTGCCAATGTCCTCAACCTGTACAGTCAGGATGTTTTTACCTGATTTCAGAATTCCTGCCGGAATTGGATAGACCCTCGATTTATCGGCCATTAGTTTTGTGGCGCCGATCAAAGTGCCGTTCAGGAAAGTATTGTCGGAATCGTTGACCTTTGCCAGAAACAGGGTTGCATCTTTACCTGCCTCTGTTGGTAAAATCTCGATTTCTTTGCGAAACCAGATGAACCCGTCAACTCCCTGCAAACCATTCTGCTCGATATAACCAGGCAATTTCATACTTTTCCATGCAGAATCGTCAAGTTCGGGTGCTGCCCAGATTGGTTGGTTCCCTTTCATACCTAAATCGACTGTAGAGGTTTCCCCAATCCTTGCACGGACCTCCCGTTCAACTGAGGCGGCATAATCATCGAGGTTGATTTTTTTCAGCAATGACATTTGATTGGCGAAATCAGGATTTTGGGCTATGGTCTGCTCACTTGTCCAGGTTTCGGCCACTGTTCCTCCCCATGAACTATTGATCAAGCCAATCGGAACTTTCAACTTTTCATAGAGCGCCCTTCCAAAGAAATAGGCCACTGCCGAAAAACGGGGTGAAGTGGCAGGGGAACATGCTGCCCATTCACCCTCTTCAAGTTGCTCCTGCGGTGACTGGGAAATCCTTTTTTTTACTGTAAAAAGTCGTATCTCCGGATAGTTGGAGGCGGCAATCTCCGCTTCGGCATTTTTGGCAGTGATCAGGTTGAACTCCATATTCGATTGTCCGGAGCAGACCCAAACTTCACCGATCATCACATTGTCGAAAGTTAGCATGTTTTTACCCTTGACGGTCATTTTATATGGACCGCCATAGTCCATCTTAGGTAATTTGATTAACCATTTGCCTTGTTTATTGGCTTTTAAGGAAACAGTAGCCTTATCGAGCGTGACGGTTACTTTTTCTCCCGGTGTGGCCCAGCCCCATACGGGAATTTCGATCCCTTGTTGCAGCACCATGTTGTTGTTAAAGATCGGTGAAAGTTTTACCTGTGCGGTCACGCTCCCTGCGATCAATATGAGTAGAAGGGTTGTCCAAATCTTTGTGTTTGTGATCATCTTATTGGATTTATTGAAGTTAATAATTTCACCTTGCAAATGTAGGCTTTGAACAATGACCTGTTACAATATTAAAAAAAAAGTTTGTGCAGTTTTTGGCCTACACAAACTTTTTTCAGAAAAATGATCAAGTAATCTTCACTATAACATTTGCTTTGCATTATCCACGGCAATTTCCAACACCCTGGTGAGAAAGGAAAATTTACTTTTCATCATGTCGTACTCTTCACCCGATTCGATATACCTAGCTCTACCATCGATCAAAAAACCAGTGCCCTGATAATCATTGTAACCCAAAACATCCTTGCTACCCAGGGATATTTTGACCTTATTGTTGATGTCCACATTCTTTTGAGTTTTCCGAAAGCCATAAGCCGGAATTAAAATTCGCTCATCTTCGGTAACTACAAGGTATGAATTCCAGGTATTTACCAAATGAGGTTCCAAACCCCACGACATGATTGATACAACGCCCTCATGTTTAAGAACTTCTAAAAACTTTTCGCTTAATTTGCTCATCGTATTTTTCAATTTGATTTTAAATGATTAATCTTGATACTGATTACAAAAGTATCCGGGAAGAAGCTCTTAAAAATTAAGCTGGATTAAGAAATTCAGTTTATGGAATTTTCTTCCGCAATTCGCTCAGATATTCGGGAGTAAGACCGAGATAGGAAGCGATCATGTATTGAGGCACACGCATCATAAATTCCGGGAAAGAGGTGCTAAAATGAACGTAAAATTCTTCTTTCGACATCTCGTAAAGTAATCTTGACCTAACCTGGGCCCCAGCCACGGCTTTTTGCATCATTAACCTGAAATACCGCTCCAATTGTGGCAATTCAATAAGCAAAAGATTAAGATTCTGATTGTCAATAGATATTATTCTGGATTCTTCAATGGCCTGGATATAATACTCTGATGGCGCATTGTTCATAAAGCTTTGATAGTCTGAAATCCACCAACCATCCAAAGCGAACTGGGTAATCTGCTCAACACCCTTTTTATTGATGAAGTACATCCTCAAACACCCTTTTTCAACAAAGTACAAAGATTTACAAACCTTCCCTTCGTTTAAAACAAAGTCCTTCTTCTTATATTGATGTGTTTCTGTATAGCTTTTAAAAATGGCAACTTCACTTTCATTTAAATCAATAACCTTTCTTAAATGCTGGATGATATCTTTATGCATTCATTATTTTTATTGCGCGTATGGCAAAACCTAAAATTACCGTTTACTTACTTATTTCCAAGTATTTCAACTTTATTTCTATTTTATTTCAGTTTATTTCAACCCTATTTCTACTTTATTTCTTTCCTTATTTCTTTCCTGAAATTCTTTAACCTATGAAACGTCAAATAATTGGCATTGTGATAGTTGTCAGCACCTCCAAAATCGTCGTCCCATGCAGTGCGTGATAAGAAGATAATGTCCTTCCCATCAAATTGCCAGTCGATGTACTGAAAGCCGTGCTTCTTCACTTCGGGATGGTAAAGCAATTGCATGTGAACTGTCCACGTTTTCAAATCTGTGGAACTTTTCAAGACCAGTTTATTGCGGACAGAACCGGCATCAAGAGCAGTATATTCCGGGGACATCATGTTGCAGATTGTCCAGTAACGATTTGATTTTGGGTCGTACCTTACCGAGAATTTCTTGGCACCACCCACGAAATCAAAGAATCCGGTGGTAGGATCAAAAGTTGCGGTTTTTCCATCTTCACTGATGTTGACGATTGCTGCCAGTTCTCTCCCTTTTTCAGAAGTTGCAACCCGCAATAAATCAATCATATTGCCATCTGGAGTTACGACAGCGTTTCCTTCGATCCATCCCCCAAATTTACCATCGAGGTAGGCAGGATTGTGGGTCAGGAAATTGGTATTGGTCCAGTTGGCAGCGTTTAAAAGGTCCGACCCAAGTGGTGCAGAGAAAACCATCGCGCTGTAACGGAGACCCCATTTGGCACTTTCCGATTTTGCATTTTCGATAGCCCGCCAAATGCGGCCATTATGGATCACCATTGGCATTGGGGCGGTGTGGTATTCACCTTCGCGGATAAGACCTGTTGTGCTTGACGTCGGTTCGGTCCAGGTAACACCGCCATCGGTTGACTTCCTGATAATCAGGTTGCCATGGTGCTTCCAGGTTCCCATGATGTAAAGGGTGTTCTCATAAACAAATAGATTCGACCAGAACTGCCCATTGATTTCGGAAATTTTTGTCCATGTTTTTCCCTTGTTGGTGGATTTGAAAACCGCCGTTAAAGCCCGCTCAAATTCTGTGGAGCCCGTCCCAAAATGGTCGTGCGACGCCACATAATCGCCATTGGGTAGGATGCAGATGCTTGGCGAACCGATAAAGGTTTTCGTCGATGCCGGGATATAATCGACTACAATGCCGGGGGCTTTGGATGTCTGGGCAAATGATTGGAGATGAAGGAAATAGATGGAAATAAATAGAAATAAGAAAAATATGGGTCTAATTTTATTCATATGTGCTTCATTATTAGGGTAATTACTCTTGATAGTTCAGCGACTAAACCATCCTCTGAAAGTACAAATTTAGCTGGATAATTCTGTTTAATTTTTGGAATCTTGACCACTATACATGACTTATAAACCCAATGTAAAAAGGTTACATCCATAATGGAATATTGGAAATAGAAATGAATTTCATTTTTGAAAATGTCAAAGCACCAGAGGTGCTATTCCTTGTGGACCAGATTTTTAGAAAAAAAAATTCTCCTCGAACAGCGAAGCAATCAGAGATAATAAAAAGAACGTCGTACCTTGCTATCTAAAGATACAATCAAAAATTAAAGGCATATTTCCCAATCAAAAATAATTTTGGCAAATATTCATTTTTGAAAGTAAGTTCAAATGTTTAATTATGTGAATCTATTGTTAAAAAAATTAATTTTGTAGTGTTAACTATTGAATCAGGATCTGCACTATTTCCCAGAGATGAAAAATTGTGTAAGAGGTTGAAAAATGATGGATATCTCAACGTTTTTCTTTTTAAGATATTTTGAATGACTCGTAAATTATTAAACATAAATTATTTGTTATGGAAAAGAATTTGGACATGATTAAGGACATATTTATTTATATCTTATTACCTTTAACTATTTTGTTAATAATTACTGTAATAATTATTTTTTCGAAAATAAAGTATGCTGGTAACCGACATAGGAAAAGAAATAGTGATTGCATGAAAGACGCAGATTTCAGTAAAGTAATCGCCGAAAGAAACGGAAGAATTAGTGAATGCCTGATTATGATTCCTAAAGACCCTGAGAAGGCTGCGACTATTCTTGATAAGTATGTGCTTTTTGATGATTTAATAAAGAAAGCTTTAATTGAATCTAAAGATATTCGTTTGATACGGAAGGTTATCGAGATACATCTCAATTCAGCTTCTTTCTTTATTGATCTATTATCAAATATGGGTGTCTCTTATGAGGAACTAGTCGAAATTCAATGTTCTTTAGGGGTTAAAGGAGATGATCATGCTTTGCAATGGATTAATGATAACTTCTCAGAAAAAGTTGAACAATTTGTTTTACTTCAAACAAATAAATTTGAAGAGCTAGCGAAGATATCTGAATCTAAAGGTGATTTTGGTATATTTAACACTATAGTTGATATTCTTCATAAATGTGGCAATATACGATATGACTATAAATATGTTTATTTTGATAAAGAAACTTTTGAAGAACCGGATGGAACAGGTCTGCACCGGACAGATCAAACTACTTGGGGTTATGCAAGTCCCGATCTGGAATATGTGTGGGACTTCCATTATATAACAAGGGTAATTGAAGCACATTGGGGAAAGTCTTATGTGAGTTTTAAAAACTCAGCAATGGATCTAAATCGCTCCACTTAAAAGAGATAGCAATTTGTTAACTAATCTAATTATCGTGTTTTATTGTTTCAACCAATTGATGCAGATGATTCCTGTAATATTTTCGTTTTATACATAATAACCTGAATCACTTTCCTCTGGTTTTGCTTTGCGGCGCAGAAATCATTCGATCTCCCTAAAACCTTTCTGATTGCGCCGCCTTACTATATTGATTCCCTTTTTCTACAAATATTCCACTCCTAACGGAGCTTTGATCCTGCAAAAAAGTTGTTTGCGATTCCACCGGTTGATTTTTCTACAAATATGTCGCTCCTAAAGGAGCTTTGACCTTGCACAAAAGGTTGTTTGGGATTCCATGGGTTATTTCCTTTTCCTACCAAAATACTAAATTTGCATGAAACAAAAAATAGAGTAACTTTATCATTGGAAATAAACACGGAAACCATGACAGAATTTAAAATACAAGTTGACGATCAGGTTGTGAGCGACTTTGGGAAAGATAGATTGGAACTCTTTTTTCAGGATTTTTATTCCAAAGCATTGTTGAAACTTGCAGCAAGCGAGATACTCAAAGATATGGATGTCAATGAATTACAAGATGAAAGTTGGCAGTCGGCCCGTGAACGCGCATGGCAAAAACATGGCCAATATTTTATAAATGTAATTGCAAATGGTTGATTTTGTAATTGATACAAATGTTGTAATGGGCATGTTGATCAGCGGGAAAGCTCATTACCGTACGATTTTAACGTTCGTCAGATTTTATTTGCCGGAATTTTCATTGACTGAATTAGATGAATACAAGCATGTTATATATGAAAAGTCGAAATTTACAGAAATTGAACTCAAAGAATTCATTTATTTTGTTTTTTCGTCAGTTTCTGTGATACCTGGTTTTGCCCAGTCAAATGAGTCTATTAAATCGGCTAATAATCTGTGTCAAGATATTGATATAAAAGACGTTTCCTTTCTTGCACTTTCCATTGATATGGATTTACCTTTGCTGACACGTGATGAGCAATTATACAACGGGTTAAAACGAAAAGGCTATAAGAAAATCATTCTGTTCAAGGACTTTTTGAATCAACTTTGATCGTATCATATTATCAATCAAGCAACAGTAATCAACCTGCCAAATAGCAACCTCCCGAAAATAAAATTCATATTTGACACGGTCAAAACACCGTAGGTGCGAAATCTTTGTAGAAAAAAGGATCCCCCCGAACAGCGGCGCAATCAGAAAATCCAAGGAAGAACGAACGATCATTGCGCCGCAGAGCAACAACCGAAATATGAGGCAAGTTGGCCAAACGGTTACGCAGGTACCGTTTCAGAATCATAATTTGGATGATTACATATAATACAGGAATTCAAACATATAACAATGTTAAAATTGAACGGGTTTGTTTTGCGGCGCAGAATACATTCGATCTCCCAATTACCTTTCTGATTGCGCCTCTTGCTGGGGGGTGGTGTTTAGGGTTACTAAGGTTGGGGAAAAAGGAAAATAAGGTTATTTCTACTTACAAACCTTATTTTCAATTTCTTAACCTTAGTAACACAATTAAATAGCTACTAAATGATAAACCTTATTACCTTATTTTCAGCTCTTTAATGAAAATTCTTTCAAAATAAACTGTACTAACTTTATTTTAGTATCCGGGTGACTGGAAAGCGGCCAATCCTCGTACGGGCATTTGCGCCAAGTCACCGGGACAATAC
>JBAXWR010000097.1:0-25043 GCA_037128295.1 Mariniphaga sp. | reverse complement strand
CGCGGTCCAAGTATTTTTTGAGTGTCGCCGGGGCTTTTGTTCTTGGACCGCTTACCCGGGGCTATTCATGTTTGACCCATTCTGGGTCGAATCCATTGAAAGATTATGAATCACTTCCAAATCGAAGGCCTTCTAACCTACTGATCACGAAGTGATCAAACATGAATAGCCATAGATGAAATCCATGGAAAATGAACGGTGAGCGACACAAAACCTCATGATCACGAAGTGATCAAACGTGAAAACCGTGGAATGGAATCCCCGGAAATTGACTAGGGCAACCGGAAACTCATTGCCTATCTTTTTTATCAACTTTTCCATCTACCGTCCGAAAGGATATTGTCTCTTTTTTGAACCTTTGAGCGCGGACGGTTTTCGAGGGTGGGGCTCTTTCCTCTGGGTTGCTTTCCATCTCACAAACGCTGTCAGGAACTGCGTACGCTGACAGGTTTGATCGTCAAAGAACCCGTCGGTGTGCGAAGTACCCGACGGTGTTTGATTATATTAGAATTTGTTCGGGTCTGCTTACCCTGGACTATTCTCGTTAATGGGTTCAGGTTTTTACGATTTTTGCGCGTTTTGGCCCGTTTTATGACCTCGATTATGTTTATCATCAACATCAAAATTGATAAAAAAATAGCCTTTCAATTACCAACTATGTGCCAAATCGTGTCAATTGTTGGAAAATCCCTACCAACTGTTGGATTTCGAAAAATATTGGGAAAAGATGGTTTAGCTTTAAACAGAATTTTAGGGATAGACTGTTTAACTCCAACCTATTTTGATAGTCGTTTGCACAAGAAGAAAAAGGTTCATGGCTTTGCCCTGGATCTTTTTGTTTTTACCCTACAATTGATTGATCCCAATCGCAGAATATTTAATGAAACAAATCCCCTGCATCTACTTCTCGGTTTGTAATACCCGGTCCTTCCCATTTTAATTTCAGGCTTTTGGCCAGGCCCTGCTGAAAATAGTCAACCTTGATGGGATGCCATCCCTTCCTTAACCCGATCTTTGAATCCAAAACCTGGGCCCGATGGCCACCATCGTTGTCGATGATCAGTTTCCCGTTCAGATACAAAACAGCCCCGTCATTGGCTTCGAGCCAGAAAGTATAAACACCGGTTTCGGGAACTTTAAGGTAACCCTCCAGATTGTACCCAAATGAACGCTGATCTTTTATCGCATCGACATTAAAAGTAGGCAGGATTCCTTTGTCCAGAATTGGTGCACCACTCTGGTCTTTGGCACTTCTCATAGCATCCCCTTCACGATAAAGGTACTTAACACCAGGTTGTAAGCCAGTTGCAGAAACAGCTTCAAGCATATCGATCTGTTTGAACTGAATACTTACGGGAAAAGAGGGCAAAATTCCATCCACAAAACTCCTGACTTTCAAGACTATTGGTTTTGTGATAGTTAATGGTTCATTATAAAGTGGTGATTTTTCAGTTGGCTCAGTCATGTCAAGGGTATAATGGATTCTCGCTCCCGGTTCTGTTGCCGAAATTGTTACAACCCGGGTATCTAAAAACAAAATATCTAAAAATTCAATTTTGGGAGTTTGTGCATATTTGAACTTTTTTTCAGACAGAAGGGGTCGGTCGTCCTCTTTTGAACCCCATTCCTTATTCGGTACACTTCCCATGTTAAAAACGATTTGCCCAACGTCCATAATCTCCTGATGCTTCAGATAAGTTTTGGAATATAGCTGACCATTCATGGTAGCCGATTGGATGTAAATATTCTTGTCACTGTTGTTTTTGGCAATGATCTCAAATTTCTTTCCGTTCTCAAGGTTGATCATCACTTTATCAAAGAGAGGACTGCCGATCGCATAGTAATCCATTCCGGGGGTGACAGCGTAAATTCCCATCGCGCTCATCACATACCACGCGGACATCTGACCGCAATCCTCATTCCCGTCAATCCCATCAGGCTTATTGGAATAAAGGGTTGATAATATTTGCCTTGCCATTTTTTGTGTCTTCCAGGGAGCGCCAACATAATCGTACAGATAGGCAATATGGTGGCTCGGTTCGTTCCCATGTGCATATTGGCCGATTAATCCGGTGACATCGCTTAGGTTAATTTTTGAAAAATCGATCCTGACCGAAAAACAGGAGTCGAGCCAGTTTTCAAAGACCTTGTCACCACCTATCAAATCAATAAGTCCAGAAATATCCTGCGGCACAAACGTAGAGTATTGATAGGCATTAGCTTCGGTATAATGGTTGATCGTCTCCATCGGATCGAACTTCTCAACAAACTCAAAATTGCTTTTGCGGCCCCGCATAAAATTCACCTCTTTAGAGAATATGTTTTTGTAGAATTCACCCCTTATACTGTAAGTCAGGTTGTCCTTCGGATTAAGATCCTTGGCTAGCCTTGTCACGCACCAATCATCATAACTATACTCTAGTGTTCTCGAAACCGATTGTCCCTTAATGTCTGAAGGTATAAAACCATATTGAAGGTACAATGGTTTTTCGGGCCGGATATTGTCATCTGCCAATTTCTTCATTGCTTCAAACGCTTTGGGAACATCGTAATCGCGGATACCCTTGACATAGCCATCTGCCAAAACAGATAAAGAGTGGGTGGCGATCATTGGCGGCTCTTCACCTTCAACACCATCAAATTCCATGATCAGCATCCTTCCATTATGGTCGTAACGTTCGAGAAAACTCCTGATAAACTGTGAGGTCATTTTTGGGTGGATAATCGTATAGAGTGGGTGCAATGCCCTGAAAGTATCCCATAACGAAAAGTTGGTGTAGTTGTCGAAATCGGTGGCCACATAGATTTTCCCGCTTGTACTTTTGAATTTCCTATCGGCATCCATGTAAATGTTCGGATGGATCATCGAATGGTAAAGTGCAGTATAAAAGAGGATTTGCTCAGTTTTAGTCCCACCTTCCACCTCGATTTTGCCTAACTCCTTATTCCAGGTTTCCTTTGCATTTTCTTTTATCTGCTCAAAATTCCAATCCGGCATCTCTGTATCAAGGTTATTTCTGGCACCCTCAATGCTCACCATCGAAATTCCAACTTTCAGTAACAACGGTTCATTGGGCTTCAAATCAAAATGAAAGAAGCCCTTAATGATTTTGCCCTTAACAGTATCCGCCTGATTGACAATCCGATCCATATTGGCAGTTTCAAATCCTTTGAAAGCTTTGGAAAACCTGGCTACGAAATAGACACGGTTGTTGTTACAACCCGAAATCTCATCACCTTTCACTGACAGGAAACCATTTTCAAGTTTTAAATAAACCGAAGGCTTAGATGATTTTGGGAATGTATAACGGTGCAAACCAACACGAGTTGTGGTGGTCAACTCAACCTGGATATCCGAACTGTCAAGTTTAACTTTGTAATAGCCGGGTGAGGCTACTTCATTATCGTGGGAAAATCTGGAAGGAAACCCTGAAATGAATGATCCGGTAGCAACTGTTGGCATAAAGAAAATGTCCCCGGGGGCATCCGTTCCACCACCTGCCATCCCGCTAAGGTGGGTATGACTGAACCCAAACATCGTTCCCGACTTTTGGTCTTGATTGTATTTGCAGTAAGGTCCCGGCTGGATCATCCCATGAGGAAGTACCGGACCCTGAAATGTTTTTCCGCTGCCCATTGTTCCTACAAAAGGGTTGACAAGAGTTGTAAGGTCGTTTTTGTCCGTTTCCGTATTCCAACAACTTGCGAACAGGATTGAGAATATAATAAAAATTCCTGAATTATATAACTTGCCCATTATGTGTAATTTATATAAATATCATTTTAATTATTCAGGTTTAACAAGATGAATGTTGTCCATTTGTATGTACTTCTACCGAAAAACCTTAAACCCTCAATAAGGTAATAAGGTTGGTATTTTAGTGTATTATGCTGGTTACTAAGGTTTTTTCAGAAAATATGGTTTTAAAAATACTATTCCAATAGTAAAAACCTTATTTTAAATATTTTAACCTTAGTAACTAAAAACACTTACCGCCCCAACAACCTTATTACCTTATTTTACGAGCCAGACTCCAAACCCTAAATTGAATTCAACCTAATTATAGCGTTGAAAATAACACACTAATAATATGATGATTACAAAAGTTGCTATTCCACAACCATCTCAAAGTTATCTGATTTAAGGTTCAAATCCAAATTCGAGGATAATTTATGGACAAAGTTATGCAATGATTAGATTGATTGTTAGTTATAATTCAACCTTCATATTCTTCATTTTAAGAGCCTATCCCTGTTTACTTTATACCAATTCGTATTGATATCGGATGCAAGCTTATCAACGACATCTTGTGAAGTTGAATATTTAGATGTAATTTCTTTGTACCTAAAATAATTTGCCAATTCCTGCAACTCGTCCGTATCGACAGTTGGAGCTAATCTGATAATAACCTCTTTACTTGTTCTTTCAATGATCATATCTTGGGGATTTTCTACAAATATAGTATTTAAATTGAAAATGACAAAGTGTTCTATTAACGATCATCGAAACAAATCACCCTTTTCTTGCATGAAATAAATGATACTATATTCATCAATTAAGAGACCTGATCCGGTTCAGGACAAAATTCTGTATTAAAAAATCCTTAGTTTTTTACCTTGACAGGAACATTTGATTATCTTTGGCTGTTTAAGGTTGTATAAAATTGGTTAGAGATAATAGAATTTGACAATGACAGATAAAATATACTTGCCCGCTGATTATATTCCTGTATTGATCCAATCGCTGGTTGCACTTGGATTTGTGGGGGTAACTATGTTCGCCACCCATTTTATCACCAGTAAAAGGAAAAGAATCAGGACATTACGAAAAGACGAAAATTTCGAATGTGGTATCGATGTTCAGGGCAATGCCAGGTTTCCGTTTTCTGTGAAGTATTTCCTTGTTGCGATCCTGTTTGTCCTATTCGATGTCGAGATCATTTTTTTCTATCCCTGGGCCATCAATTTCCTTGACATGGGCTGGAAGGAATTTTTTGAAATGCTCCTTTTTATCGGCCTTTTCCTTTTTGGATTTTATTATATCCTTGCCAAAGGGGCGTTGGAATGGAACAAAGACGAATGATAAATTTTAATTTTCAGACAAGATGCCACAATATACACAAGTAGAACCTCCCGAAGGCTATTCGGCGCCAGGTTTTTTTGCGACAACACTCGACCAGGTGGTTGGTTTGGCCAGGAAAAATTCAATCTGGCCGTTACCATTTGCCACCTCCTGTTGCGGGATAGAATTTATGGCCACTATGGGCGCCAATTACGATTTGGGAAGGTTCGGATCGGAAAGGTTGAGCTTTTCTCCACGCCAGGCTGATTTATTGATGGTTATGGGAACAATCGCAAAGAAGATGGGACCCATCGTTCATCAGATTTATGAGCAGATGGCCGAACCACGCTGGGTAATCGCCGTCGGAGCCTGTGCTTCGAGTGGCGGAATTTTCGATACTTACAGCGTTTTACAAGGTATTGATAAAGTGGTACCTGTTGATGTTTATGTACCCGGATGTCCGCCGCGACCCGAACAAATTATCGATGGGTTTATGAAAATTCAGGAGTTGGTTGGCAATGAACCTTTGCGCAGAAGGTACTCGCCAGAATACAGGTCGCTTCTTGAAAAATACGGAATAAAATAAGATGGATATAAATTTAATAATTGACAGCCTTAAAGGGAAGTACCCTACCGAAATATTTTCGATAGATGAAAGCTCTGATATATTGACGATTACTGTCAATAAAAGCTGTATAAAGGAACTTGTCCGTTGGCTAAAAGATGAACATGGATTTGGTTTTCTGACCGATCTATGCGGCATCCACATCCCCGGACAGGCGATGGAACTTGGGGTGGTTTACCATCTGCACAACTTGCCTGAAAACACAAGGATCAGGATTAAGTCTTTTACAACAAAAGACAATCCCAAAATGGCAAGTATCCATGAAATATTCTCTGCCGCCAACTGGATGGAGCGCGAAACTTTTGATTTTTACGGGATCAAATTTGTTGGCCATCCCAATTTGACCAGGATACTCAACGTCGAATACATGGATTATTTCCCGTTGCGCAAGGAATATCCATTAGAGGATGCAACCCGGAGCGATAAAGACGACCGTTTTTTTGGAAGATAAAATTGTATTATGGAACAACATTTCGAAAGGGAACATATTCTTATACAGCCTGAAGACAAAAACCAACACTTCAGTACGCTGAATCTTGGCCCTACCCATCCTGCTACACATGGTATTTTCCAGAATGTGTTGAAGATGAATGGCGAAACGATTATCGATGCAGAACAGACCATTGGTTATATCCACCGTGCATTTGAAAAAATCGCGGAACGTCGTCCTTTTTACCAGATCACAACTTTGACCGATCGGCTCAACTATTGTTCGTCACCCATTAACAACATTGGGTGGCACCTGACTGTAGAAAAACTGCTGGGGGTAAAGACTTCAAAACGCATTGATTATATGCGTATTATTGTTATGGAACTTGCGCGGATTACCGACCACCTGATCTGTAACAGCGTCATCGGTGTTGACAGTGGTGCCTTAACAGGTTTTATCTACCTTTTCCAGGAAAGGGAAAAAGTTTACGAAATATACGAAGAGATCTGCGGTGCCCGTCTAACCACCAATTTAGGTAGAATTGGCGGTTTTGAACGTGATTTCACGGCCAATGTGATCAGAAAGATCAGAGAATTTATTGATAATTTGCCCAAAACCCTGCATCAGTTTGAAAATCTGTTGATGCGCAACCGGATATTTATGGACCGGACCATCAATGTTGGCGGGATCTCTGCCGAACGCGCCCTGAACTATGGCTTTACAGGCCCAAACCTCCGTGCTGCAGGCGTTGACTATGATGTCCGGGTGATGAACCCCTATTCTTCCTACAACGATTTTGACTTTACCATCCCGATAGGGACAAATGGAGATACTTACGACAGGTTTTGTGTTCGTCAGGAAGAGTTGTGGCAAAGTATCAAACTTGTGAAAAACGCTTTGGATAATTTACCGGAAGGGAATTACCATGAAGATGTCCCTGAGTTTTATCTGCCACCAAAGGAGGAGGTATATAGCAAAATGGAGGCACTGATCTGGCATTTCAAAATCGTAATGGGCGAAGTAGATGTGCCTGTTGGTGAGGTATATCACTCTGTTGAAGGAGGAAACGGCGAACTTGGGTTTTATCTCGTCAGCGATGGTGGAAGGACGCCTTTCAGGCTGCATTTCCGCCGTCCAGGTTTCATTTATTATCAGGCCTACCCCGAAATGATCAGGGGTTCAGTATTGTCGGATGCCATCCTAACCATGAGCAGCATGAATGTGATTGCCGGTGAGTTGGATGCTTAATAATTATTAGTATGCTCGGAAAAAGAATTAATCATAGCTTACATCAGAAACAAAATATTGAAGTTTGTTTTTCGGAACCTACACTTGATAAGGTTCTAAAAATCATTTCGCGCTATCCCGAAGGGAAACAAAAATCTGCGATCATTCCTGTTCTGCACATCGCACAGGAAGAGTTTGGCGGATACCTCAACGTGGATACAATGGATTATGTGGCAGGTTTATTGGGGCTTGAACCCATTGAAGTTTATGAAGTTGCCACATTTTACTCACAATATTACCTCGATCCGGTTGGCAAATATGTGATCGAAACCTGCCGTACAGGCCCATGTGCCATTTGCGGTGGCGAGGCCATTCAATCGTATCTTGAAAAGAAATTGGGGATCAAAACCGGCGAATCAACAACTGACGGACTTTTCACATTGAAAACGGTAGAATGTCTGGGAGCTTGTGGGTATGCACCTGTTATGCAGATCAATACGGAGTTTTATGAATTCCTTACACCCGCAAAGATTGACAAGATCATAGAAACATTAACAAAGAAGTCGGAAGAAGAAAAAGCTGAAAATTCAAAATGGACAGAAAAATTCTTTTAGAAAACATAGATAAACCAGGTATTCAGTCCTTTGGAACCTTTCGGTCGTGTGGTGGTTACCTTGCGGTCGAAAAGGCGTTAAGGACCATGGCACCTGATGAAATTACCGAGGAGGTGAAGAAATCGGGATTGAAAGGTCGAGGTGGTGCAGGATTTCCAGCCGGCATGAAATGGAGCTTTATCGACAAAAAAGTGGATAAGCCCCGCTATCTGATTTGCAACGCAGATGAAAGCGAACCCGGTACTTTCAAGGACCGTTACCTGATGGAGAAAATCCCCCATCTTCTGATTGAAGGGATGATCTGTGCCTGCTATGCTCTTGGGGCAAATACAGGATATATCTATGTCAGAGGCGAATACAAATATATCATTGGGATCCTGAATAAGGCTGTGCGCGAAGCTTACGAAGCAGGCTTCCTTGGTGAAAATATACTCGGATCAAAATTCAACCTGGATATTGTCGTTCATTCAGGGGCAGGTGCTTATATCTGCGGTGAAGAGACTGCATTGATCGAATCGCTCGAAGGGAAACGTGGAAACCCACGCATCAAACCTCCATTTCCGGCTTTGGTTGGATTGTATGGCAGCCCAACAGTTGTCAACAATGTGGAGACCCTGGCAAACATAGGGTTCATCGTCAACAATGGCGGGGAAAAATATACCCAGATTGGTTTGGGGCGCAGCACGGGGACCAAATTAATATCTGCTTGTGGAAACATCAATCAGCCAGGTGTTTACGAAATAGAGTTGGGCGTTAGTGTCCGTGACTTTATCTACAGTGATCAATATTGTGGCGGAATCAAAAACAACAAAGAGCTAAAAGCGGTAATCGCCGGTGGTTCTTCCGTTCCGATTTTGCCAAAAGATTTGATCTTAAAAACAGCTTCCGGTGAAGACCGGTTGATGACTTATGAATCGCTTTCGGAAGGTGGTTTCGTAAGTGGTACTATGTTGGGTTCAGGCGGTTTTATCGTTTATGACGAAGATGCGTGTATTGTTCGGAATACATGGAACCTTACGAGGTTTTATCACCACGAATCGTGCGGTCAGTGTTCCCCTTGCCGGGAAGGGACTGGCTGGATGGAAAATGTCCTCCACCGTCTTGAAAACGGTGAAGGCCGTATCAAGGACATCGATCTGCTGGTGAGCATTGCTGCCAAAATTGAAGGAAACACGATCTGTCCTCTTGGGGATGCATCAGCATGGCCGGTTGCCAGTGCTATCCGTCATTTCCGGCACGAGTT
The DNA here is from genome assembly GCA_037128295.1 of Mariniphaga sp. Taxonomy (GTDB): domain Bacteria; phylum Bacteroidota; class Bacteroidia; order Bacteroidales; family Prolixibacteraceae; genus JAAFHB01. Next base: position 15,842 of record JBAXWR010000097.1, on the reverse strand, counting down.
TGAATTCCATGTGCAGCACCCTGAAATCGTGAAGAATGTGAATCATGGGGCGCTCTCGAAATATGTTTGATAGGGGCATGGAGCGGTGCTTCGACTCCGCTCAGCAACCGGAGAAGGAAAAACGGAGAACTGTGCTTCGACTTCGCTCAGCAACCGAAGAACGGAGAAGGAAAACCGGAGAATGAGAAAAGGAGATGGTGTGACGGTGAGACGCAAAGAAGCGACACTAGAGAACAGAAATGGGAAACTGGAGAACTGTGGCTGAAATATGGGATGTCAAATATGGAAATTGAAAGAGCATATTTGGATCATGAAACAGGCACTACACCGTAGGTGTTAAACTATTGTAGAAAAAAAGATATGGTTCGGGGAAGAGAGGCGCAAGCAGGATGTAATTAAAAGGATTACAGCTCAATGCGCCGCATAGCAAAAGTTGAAAATAGCTGGATGTTTTTTGGAAAACAGAGACGGGAAAACCGGATAACGAAGAACGGAGATTGGAAGAGGGAGTGAATAGGAGAAAGGAAAATGGAGACTGGGGAACATAAAACATAATTTGGAATCGGCTACAAGTTTAAAGCACTTGCAGCTAAGCCAGTTGCAAGTTGCTAGCAGCCAGTCGCCAATTAAAGCACTTGCAGTTAAGCCAGTAGCCAGTTGCAAGCAGCCAGCCGCCAATTAAAGCGTTAGCAGCTACGCCAGTATCCAGTCGCCAGGAGCCAGCATCAAATTAAAAATAAAGTACTATCAATATAGAAAATGCTTAAAGTAACAATTGATAATCAAACCATTGAAGTTGAAGAGGGAACAACGATCCTTCAGGCAGCACGATTAATCGGCGGGGCAATCGTCCCTCCGGCAATGTGTTACTATTCGAAATTGAAAGATTCCGGTGGTAAATGCAGGACCTGTCTTGTAAAAGTAGCCCAGGGTTCTGCAAGGGATCCAAGGCCAATGCCAAAGTTGGTTGCCTCGTGCAGGACTCCTGTGATGGATGGGATGGTCGTACAAAATATAACTTCGCCTGAAGTGATTGAAACACGGAAAGCGATTGTCGAATTCCTGCTGATCAACCATCCGTTGGATTGTCCGGTCTGTGACCAGGCCGGCGAGTGTGACCTTCAAAACCTGAGTTACCAGAACGGGAACGAAGAAACAAGGTTTGAGGAATCCAAACGGACTTTTGAGGTAATCGACATCGGCGATAAAATACAACTGCATATGAACCGGTGCATTTTGTGCTACCGCTGTGTCTATACTGCCAATCAGCTCACTGATAAACGGGTACACGGCATCCTTTACAGGGGCGATGTGGCTGAGATTTCAACTTATATTCAAACCGATATCAGCAATGAATTTTCGGGGAACATCATCGACGTATGTCCGGTAGGTGCTTTAACAGATAAGACTTTCCGTTTTAAAAACAGGGTCTGGTTCCTGAAACCGATGAACGCAAGCCGGGCTTGCCCAAAATGTTCTGGCAAAGTGACGGCCTGGATGCGTGGCAATGAAATTTACCGCGTTACCGGACGGAAAGATCAATACGGTGAAATGGAGGAATTTATCTGCAATGAATGTAGATTTGAAAAAAAGGAGGTTTCGGATTGGGTCATTGAATCGCCACGCAATATTAAGCGTGCCTCGGTAATCAGTCAAAACCATTACACGCGGTTGAAAAATCCCTCTATAATTCTTCCGCTCGAAGAAAAGATGGGGAAATCACCATATGGTGAAACCAAAAGTATAAACGATAAACAATCCTAAGTTATGGATGGAAATTACATCATATACAAATTTGTCCTGGCTTCTGCAATCCTGCTGATCAGCCTTGTCGTAGCCATGTATGCTACTTTGCTTGAACGGAAGATTGCAGGGTTCTTTCAGGACCGGCTTGGACCCAACAGGGCTGGTATTTATGGAATTTTCCAACCATTGGCTGATGGATTGAAACTTTTCTTTAAGGAAGAGTTTATGCCGGGTTCTGCGGATAAATTTTTGTACATCCTAGGCCCTTCCCTCACAATGATGATCGCCTTGCTGACAAGCGCCGTAATACCATGGGGCGATAGCCTGATATTCAATGGAGTAGAATACAGTTTGCAAGTGGCTGATATCAATGTTGGAGTTCTGTATGTTTTTGCAATCCTTTCCATCGGTGTTTATGGGATTATGATCGGTGGCTGGGCTTCAAACAACAAATACGCTTTGATCGGTGCCGTTCGTGCCGCTTCCCAAATGATCAGCTACGAACTGGCAATGAGCATGGCGATTATCGCGATTGTGATGATGAGCGGAACTTTAAGCCTGAGCGAAATCGTTAACCAGCAACATGGTTTTAACTGGAACATCTGGTACCAGCCTCTGGGATTTGTGCTGTTCATCGTTTGCGCTTTCGCTGAATGTAACCGTGCCCCATTCGATTTGCCGGAGTGTGAAACAGAATTGATCGGTGGTTATCATACCGAATACAGCAGTATGAAGCTTGGGTTTTACCTGTTTTCCGAATACATCAACATGTTCATCTCATCGGCAATGATCGCCACCTTGTATTTTGGGGGTTATAACTTCCCATTTATGGATGATTTGGGCTTGTCGCATAACGCACTGACAATCATAGGATTTATTGTTTTCTTTCTCAAGATCTCCTTTTTTGGGTTTGTATTTATGTGGGTCAGATGGACATTACCCAGGTTCCGTTACGATCAGCTCATGCGGTTGGGTTGGAAAAACCTGTTGCCATTGGCTCTCGTAAACGTGATCATTACAGGATTTTTTATCATGCTAAAACACCACAGCTAAAATATGTCAGGAAATCAAAATATAGGATTATTGACCAATCGGAGCAAAGTTGTGTCGGTCAAGAAAATGACTTTCATGGAGCGGATCTATTTTCCCGCTATCATTAAAGGGTTTGGGATTACGTTCGGTCACTTGTTCAAAAAGAAAGTGACCATTCAGTATCCTGAAGTTAAACGTCCGATTGCGGAAATATATCGTGGCAAACATGTCCTGAAAAGGGATGATGAAGGCCGTGAACGTTGTACGGCTTGTGGGTTATGCGCTTTGGCCTGTCCGGCAGAAGCGATTACAATGGTGGCCGCAGAACGCAAACCGGATGAGATGCACTTGTACAGGGAAGAAAAGTATGCTTCTGTTTATGAAATCAATAACCTGCGGTGCATCTTTTGCGGATTATGTGAAGAGGCCTGTCCAAAAGAAGCCATCTTTCTGACCAATAGGATTGTCCCTTCCAATTACGAGCGGACAGATTTTATTTATGGAAAAGATGTATTGGTGGAACCTGTAGATCAGCGGATCGATGTCAGTACAAGACAGACACCGGAAGTGCTAAAGTTCAAAAAAGATAAAAATCAGTCCCACAACATTTAACGAACAAATGATATGATGTTTTCGAAATATCTCTTTTTCATCCTGTCTTTCATAGCTATTTATGCTGCGTTGAAGGTCCTGATTTCTAAAAGCCCTATGCACAGCGTGTTGTACCTGACACTTGCATTTTTCGCGATTGCTGGTCACTACATCCTGCTTAATGCACAATTTCTTGCGGTAGTCCATATCATTGTTTATGCCGGTGCAATCATGGTTTTGTTTATTTACACAGTGATGTTGCTGAACCTTAACATTCAGGGTGAGTTTCCAAAAACGAAACTTGCAAACATCGCCTCCATCATAGCTGGTGGCCTACTGATGCTTACTTTGATCGCAGTCTTTAAATCGTACGATATGGAAGTGTTGACCAACCCCAACTATAACCAGATTGGCCTGGTCAAAACTTTGGGCAAGGTTTTATTTAAAGATTATTTCCTCCCATTTGAACTCTCCTCAGTGCTGTTTTTGGCAGCGATGGTTGGAGCGGTGATGTTGGGCAAAAAAGATATTTATTAAAATTACAGAAATGTCTGATACAATTCAAAATATGCAGGTCATTCCGCTCGAATACTACATCTTTTTCTGTTCGGCACTGTTTGCCATCGGGGTAGTTGGGGTACTTGTAAAAAGAAATGCACTGGTTATTTTTATGTCGATCGAGCTGATGCTGAACTCGGCCAATTTGCTTTTGGCTGCATTCTCTGCCTATCGCAACGATCCGGCAGGACAGATTTTTGTCTTTTTTATCATGGTTGTAGCAGCCGCCGAGGTGGCTATTGGTCTTGCCTTATTGGTCATGATCTATCGCTCGACCCATACAATCGATATCAATGTGCTCAATAAATTAAAGTGGTAGCACTAAACAAACTAAAGTATGATTGAAAATATTTGGCTGGTTCCTCTGTTTCCGTTGATCGGATTTTTGGTGATCGCCCTTAATTTCAGGCGGTTCAAGGGTATTATGGCGGGAAGGGTCGCATCTGTGGCTATTTTGGCCTCCTTTGTCATTTCGGTAAACCTGTTTTTGCAAATGACATCAGGGCATGATGCCCAGACTGTCAATTTGTTTAACTGGATCCATTTCAACCATATTTCCATTTCTTTCTCCTTTCTTGTTGACCGTCTTTCGGTGCTTATGCTTCTGATTGTTACAGGAGTTGGTTTCCTGATCCATATTTATTCGATCGGGTATATGAAGGAAGATCCAGGTTATAACCGCTTCTTTGCCTATATGAACCTATTCGTGTTCTTTATGCTTTTACTGGTTCTGGGATCGAACTATTTTGTGATGTTTATTGGCTGGGAAGGTGTTGGTTTATCTTCATACCTATTAATCGGATTCTGGTTCAAAAATCAGGAATACAACAATGCCGCCAAGAAAGCCTTTATCATGAACCGCATTGGCGACCTTGGATTTTTATTGGCGATGTTCTTTATTTTGCAACAATTTGGATCACTGAATTTTAGCGATATTTTCAGCAAGACCCAGACTTTAACGTCAGGCAGTACAATTCTTACGTTAATCACATTGCTTCTGTTTACCGGAGCGGTTGGTAAAAGTGCCCAAATCCCATTGTTCACATGGTTGCCCGATGCAATGGCAGGTCCTACCCCGGTTTCAGCATTGATCCATGCCGCAACAATGGTAACTGCCGGTATTTATATGATTGCCCGTTCAAATATCCTTTTTGTGATGGCCCCTGTGACGATGTTGGTCATTTCCATTGTAGGAATTGCGACTGCACTTTTGGCCGGAAGTATTGCAATATTTCAAAATGACATTAAAAAAATATTGGCCTATTCAACTGTAAGCCAGTTGGGTTTGATGTTTGTTGCGTTGGGGGCAGGGAGCTTTACCGCCGCGATGTTCCATTTGACAACCCATGCGTTTTTCAAAGCTTTGCTCTTTTTGGCAGCCGGAAGTGTGATCCATGCCTTGAGTGGTGAACAGAACATTCTGAAAATGGGTGGACTGCGCCACAAAATACCGGTTACATTTTGGGTTTTTCTGATGGGTTCCCTGGCAATTTCGGGTATCCCTCCGTTTGCTGGGTTCTTTTCAAAAGATATGATCCTGGCCGGGGCATTTGAGGCTAGTCCCGTACTTTGGGCAGTTTCTGTACTAGTAGCCTTAATGACAAGCTTTTATATTTTCAGGTTACTTTTCATTGTATTCTGGGGCGAAACCAGACACAAGGAAGATCACCATTATCCTGTCCATGAATCGCCAAAAACCATGACCGTTCCAATGATGATCCTGGCTGGATTATCAGTTATTGGCGGGTTGGTCGGAGTTCCTCATTTATTGGGTGGCAGCGACAGGATTCATGAGTACCTCTCCCCAATTTTTGCTGCTTCAGCGACTCTTAATAACACAATGACAGAACTCAGTTCACAAACCGAATGGCTACTGATGATTGTACCATTGCTGTTGATTATTGGAATGATCTATCTAGCCTATTCGCTGTTTGTTAAAAAGCCGGTTGCTGATGAGCTTAAGCAAAAGTCCTTTGTTGAACGATTGATTTACAATAAGTTCTATATTGACGAGCATTACCAGGTCTTCATTCTGCAACCCATATCCAAATTATCTGTTTTCTTTCATGATGTGATTGAAGTAAAGATAATTGACCGATTGGTGAATAACATAGGTAAAACGGTTGTTTGGATGGGGAAAAATATACGTTATATGCAGACCGGAAATGTTGGGGTTTACCTCTTTTTTATGGTCGTCTCCATTATCCTGATCTTATTTTTTAACCTTTTTAATTAAACGCAAATGTTACTGGGAGTTCTTATCATTCTACCGCTGATCTTCTCGCTGCTGCTGTTTGCGTTGCCCGAAACGGAGAAGAACAAAATAATTGCATTGACGGTTTCGCTGATCTGCTTTGCCGGAGCAATTGTGATGTTGTTTAATTTCCTGCCCGACCCGCTTGGTTACCCTCCTTTTGAGGTGAAGATGTTAAAATCAATGGGGGTAGAATTCAAATTCGGTGTTGATGGGTTAAGTATTTTGCTGGTTTTGCTGACCACATTCCTGACCCCTTTGATCATCTATTCAAGTTTTGATGGCGAACATAAAAGAAGCAATGCTTTTTATGGATTGGTATTAATCATGGAAATGGCGCTGATCGGTGTTTTCACGACGACAGATATTATGCTATTCTATATCTTCTGGGAAATCGCTTTGATCCCTGTATTCTTCATCTCTGCCTTATGGGGAGGAAAAAACGCTCGAGTCATTACCCTAAAATTCTTCATATACACCCTTGTAGGTGGACTTTTTATGCTTGCGGCCATTGTTTTTATATATGTAAAAACGCCTGGTGAACACTCATTTGCCTTTTCCGAATTTTACAAAGTGGTTCTTGATCCGCAGGCACAAAAATGGTTGTTCCTCGCATTTTTTCTGGCTTTTGCCATTAAAATGCCAATATTCCCGTTTCACACCTGGCAACCCGATTTATATTACACCGCTCCTACTCAAGGGACAATGATGATGGCGGGGATCATGCTCAAAATGGGTGTCTATGGTTTACTGCGATTTGTGTTACCCTTGTTCCCAACAGTAACAGTTGATTGGGGCATATATGCAATCATCCTTTCAGTCATAGGTATTGTTTATGCTTCAATTATCGCAATCCGGCAGGACGAACTGAAGAAATTGATTGCCTATTCTTCTCTTGCTCACGTTGGTTTGATCGCCGCAGGTGTTTTTACACGGACTTTTAACGGATTGGAAGGGGCTATGATCCAAATGATTTCACATGGTGTGAACATTGTGGGTTTGTTCTTTTGTTATGAAATCATTGTTCGCCGCACAAAATCAGGGAAAATCAGTGATTTGGGTGGTATTGCGTCACAAGCCCCTATATTTGCCATCTTTTTTATGATTATCATGTTGGGAAGTATTGCCTTCCCGTTAACGAATAGTTTTGTCGGGGAATTCCTGCTGTTGCTTGGTGTCTTCGAGTACAACAAGATATTGGCAGTTTTTGCGGGTTTGACCATCATCTTTGGAGCGGTTTATATGCTCTGGATGTTCCAGCGCACGATGTATGGCGAAGCCAAACCATTGACGACTGGTTTTGCCGACCTTTCAACCAGGGAAATTATCATTTTAGTCCCGGTAATTGTGATCATTTTGTGGATTGGCATCTATCCCCAAATGTTTATTGGAATTGCAGAGCCTGCGGTTAGGACAATATTGCAGATTAACAGTGGACTAATAAAATGAGTTTGAGGCTAAGGGCGGGGCTTCGACTACGCTCAGCCACCGGAGAAGGGAAACCGGAGAAGGAAGAATCGACTACGCTCAGCCACCGGAAAGGGAAAAACGGAGTTTGGGCTTTAGGATCGTATATCCTCAGGGAATCGATATTATAACAAGTCAGGATGGAAAGACGTTTTTTGATTTTAATATTTGTAATTTTTAGCGGATTGGCTTCTTTTGGACAGTTGGGTCCACAAAATACGATAACAATTTATGAGGTTGATCTGGATTATCTGATGGGATGCGAAACAGGTAAGGGGGCATGTAAACCCTTAATTATCAAGTGAAAATCCATATTAGATGGTTTAGCAGTGGTTTTTCCACAGGGTGGGACAATGACAGATGTTTACCTTTATACTGAAAGTTCATTTACAAATTGGATGAGCGGTTCACCGAAAGATGAGCCTAAACCGTTAAGGCACATTCATAAAGAGGCAGGTGAAGGTGAACCAATTATGGATATATCAGGGCTATCGGATGGAATTTACCATCCCCATTATTTGGGTTGTGGCGTTGGTGGAGGCTTTGAACTTAGAATAGTGACAAAAAAGAAGTAATACGCCATTTGGCAGATCTAAGAAATTGAAATATTTATAGGTTATTTATGCAAATGCCTATAGATCAATTAAATAAATTATTTTAATTAAAATATTCACATGAAGGCAATTATAGCGCTTTCCATATTGGCAATTCTGACCATGTTCTTTGGTGTAAAAAAGAAGAAAGGTGTTCTGCTGCCACTCATTTTTTTCGGTTTACTGGTTACGATGGGTTTGAATATCATGGACTGGGGAACATCGGTGCATTATTTCAATGAGATGTTTATCGCCGATAATTTCAGTATCGCTTTTTCATCTGTTTTAATCCTGATTGGAATCCTGATCTTTATGTTTGCAGGAATTTACTATAAAGGGGTGGAACGTCCCCTTGAAGATGTCTATGCGCTGATCATTTTTGCGATTATCGGTGGAATTGAGATGGCTTCGTTTGGAAATATGATTTTATTTTTCGTTGGTCTTGAAACACTTAGCATCTCCTTTTATATCCTTGCAGGAAGTAAAAAATTCGACATTGCCTCCAACGAAGCAGCCATGAAATACTTCCTGACCGGGTCTTTTGCAACAGGTTTCCTTCTTTTTGGGATTGCTTTGGTATATGGCGTTTCGGGTTCCTTTAATCTTGAGGCGATCAATGCCTACGTTGTTTCGATGCATGGCAAGATTCCCCCATTGTTTATCGCCGGTATGCTACTGATATTCATTGGGATGTTTTTTAAAATCGCTGCTGTTCCGTTTCATTTCTGGTCACCGGATGTTTACACAGGATCACCTACCCTGATTACAGCCTTTATGACAACTGCAGGCAAAACTGCCAGTGTGGCGGCCTTTTACCGTTTGGCATCAGTGGCTTTTGTTTCGATGCACGAGGTATTGTTGCCAACATTGCTCTTTGTATCTGTTGCGACAATTGTTGTCGGGAATTTATCGGCAGTTTATCAGGACAATCTCAAACGAATGTTTGCCTATTCCGGCGTAGCCCAATCTGGTTATATCTTAATGGCAATCATTGTACTTGGCCCAAAATCTGCAGGAGTTCTGCTATTCTTTACCCTTTCCTATGTCATAGCAACGATAACGGCTTTCGCTGTACTGATGTTGATCAGGGAAGAGCGGGGTACATTTTTCGTTTTGGCATTCAGGGGTCTTGCCCGAAATAATCCGATAGAAGCCATGGCTATGGCTGTTGCCATGATGTCGCTGGCAGGGATCCCTCCATTGGCAGGGTTTATGGCAAAATACAATCTTTTTGCCCTTACTGCCGAAGGCGGATATATCTGGTTGGTTGTTGTGGCCGTATTGGGTTCAATGGTGAGCATCTACTTTTACTTTAAACCGATCATGGCGAGCTATTTTTCAGACGGGACACCGCAGCACCATATCGAAACCAGTATTTACTTCAAAATTAATATTCTAATTTGTACAGCTTTAATGATCATTCTTGGTTTTATGCCGCGTTTGATTATTCAACTTTTGTAAAGTGTACAGACCTTCGATTACAAGCAGACCCGATAGGATTTTGAAATCCTGTCGGGTCTGTTTGTTTGATTTGTTTTTCAACCCAATTTACTTTTCTATCTTTAATACTCCATCCGCCTGTTTCGGAAGTTTGACAACCAGTCTCGATTTCTTAATATCAAATTGATAATCAATAGAATCTTTTAATCCGACATTGTTAAAGGTTATTTTCATCGGTAACTTATCCATTCTGACATTTAATATAGAAGGCTTTTTCGTATCCTTTAAAACAAGCTCTACAGATTTTGAATGATTGATCATCGAAACAGTTGAACTACCTGTTTTATCAGGGTGGTAAACTGTAAATTGATTGTCAATTCCGGGATAGATCAGCCATGTAATGCGGCCTTTGCTTGTTTCATTTCCAAAACCCGTATAGTTTCTTTCGATGTTCATCGGAACAATGGCCCCTTCACGGATATAAACAGGAAACTCTTCCAAGGGGAATTCCCGTTCAAAAGTTTTAGGCCCATCAATAACCTCTTGATCATTAAAGAAATACCGCCATTTACCTTTGGGCAAGGTAACCTTATTTCTCAAATCATCGCGATAAATGGGCGCAACCAAAAAATCATCCCCGAACAGGTAGTGATATTTCCCATCAATGGGAAGTTGCAACACTCTCCCACCCTGATGACCTGTCATAACATAACTATACATATAGGGAACCAGTTCGGTATGCAACCAAGAAAATTTACGGATGGTTTCCAGTTCCTGTTGCGACCTTTTCCATAAAGCCCTTTCACCATGACCACCATTGAGGAACAGCCCACAAAAAGTTGAAAACTGAGCCCAACGGATGTACAACCGAGGTGGAATTTGATTTCCCGAAAATCCTGCAATATCAGATCCGATCACATTGTAACCCAATTTTGCGCTCGCCATGATATTCTGAATTGCCAACTCGATGCCATCAATACCATCCATGGCGATGTCGCTATTCTTTTTGTCCTCTTCGGTCATTTTTCCTGTTGATTCCCAACTGTGTTTCTGATCTCCCACCCATGTTACGGGGGCTGCATCAATCGGGGCGAACCCCTCGGGATGGTACCATCGGTCAATTGCCCTTGCAAGCGTTACAAATTCAGGGTTTTGCGTTAATCCATGATTGTATTCATCGCGATAATAATGGTCCATGTAAGTTCGGGTTGTCATCAAACCACTATGGGTCGACTTATAAAACAAGGGTAGTGGTCCTAATAGAGTGTAAAAAAGTGTGCCAGTTCCATCAAGTTTCCATCCGTCAATTCCATAATCAAACAGCTTCTGCTGACGCTTATGCCACCATAAGATTGCATCACGATTTGTATAATCAATAAAACCTCCCTTCCCTTTCCACCATTTGATCTGGTCGCCCTTCCCGGCAAGGTAACCCTTGTCGCTCGCCTCCTTAAAAAAAGGATCCGATTCTCTGATTCTGGTATCTTTACTTTGGCTGTTCACCATGGTGGTCATCCACAAGACGACACGGTAACCCTTGTCCTGAATTTTGGCAAACCATTGGGCTGGTTTCGGGTATAAAAGGGTATCGATTTCAAAATCATTGTATCGTAAACTCCATGGGCTGTCGAGCAAAATTGTCCTGACAGGAATGTCATATTTTGCGTAGCCCTCCAGCAATGTATCTACCCTATCAGCAGTATTTGCATCGTCTTCCCACAACCAACATTCCAGGGCCCATGCAGGCGTAAGAGGCGGATTACCATGTCTTTGGGTATTAAAAGGAACTCCCCGGAAAGGGTATGCAAATTCGAAATAATAGATTAGGAACAGTACCCCAACTGCAATTGAAAGGATTTTAATCCATTTCTTTGATTTAGAACTAAATGTCTTCATATTTCAACTTTATTTCTATCTATTTCAACAGTTTACTTTTGAACTTTCCCCTCTCCCAGAGGGGTGGCCGAAGGTCGGGGTGTCGAATACCGATTATGCGGCCGAAGGTCTGAGTGTCACATTACATTCATGTGGCGAAGGTCGGGGTGTCATATTACGATTATGTGGTCGAAGGACTGGGTGTCGAATACTCTGTAATTATATAATTTTCCAATTCCCGCATCACTGCATCCAATTCATATTTTATTCTATAATCTTCAATCCTAAATAATTTCAACCCAAGTAATTCCAGAAAAGTTTGCCTTTCCTTATCATATTCTTCCTTCCCTTCATGGCTCGAACCATCGATTTCTACAACCAAACTTAACGATTTCACATAAAAATCAACAATATAATTGCCGATCACCCGCTGCCGGTCAAAATCTATGCCCCAGAAATGGCCCTGATGGACAACCTGCCAGAACAAAACTTCGGAAAGGACACCGGCTTTGCGAAGTTGTCTGGCCCTTAGTTTAAGATTAGGGTTGTAGGGGAGGTTTGGGACATAACACTTATAAACAGGGATATTGTTTACGATAAAGAAATTGGCTTGTTGGCTTGAGTAATTGGATTTGTTTACAACCAATTCGTCTTTATCTTCTTTAGCGTTCTCAACTACCCCGTCCTTTGTGCAGTCCTTCAAGCTTGAAGCAACTACCCCGTCCTTCGGACACCCCTTCAAGCTTGAAGGGGAATCTTTCGATGATAATTGTTTTCCTGAATCGAGATCACTTTTCATTTAAATGTCTTTTGAAGATCTGCTTTTGAATCAAACCCTATCCAAATATACAAAATTTTTGCCTGATCATCTCATCATCTTCAAACCGAAAATTAGAACTGATGTATTTACAAGTGTGTGTACGATAGCGCTATAGAAAACATTTTTGGTTTTGATGTAAGTGTAACCATAGGCCCATCCTGCCACACACGCCAATCCAATGTAAACAATCGATTTGGCATGGTAATGAACCAATCCAAAAGTGACGCCAGTCAATGCTAGGGAAGTATAAACTCCCATCTCAAATTTGCCCGATTGTTCAATATACCATGCAGCTACAAACAGCAAAATTGTAACCAATGCTGGGAACCATTTCATCTGACCTTCCAATGTATAACCTACAAGTATAGCCAAACCGAACAAAATCACAAATCCCGCGCCCCAGAATATCTTCCACGAACTAGCTTGTCCGATCCGTTTGGCCAACATATTCTGAAGGATTCCACGAAAGAAAAGTTCTTCAAAAAGGGCGGTGTGCAGAAAAGTCCCGATCAGTGTATAAATGATTGACCTGATTAAGATATCAAAAGGTTCAGAATAACCAACCACCCTGATAAAATCGACTGAAAATCCGATTACAAGAACAAGCAGGTAAAAAGCAACCCACGAAAAAACTGCAATAAGGAACGATTTCCACTTCCATTCGGGGAAAAACCCAACCTCGTTTATGCCACGGACAATTCCAAACGCATAGATAGTTGTTAAAATGGTCATGATGTGGAACATTGAATCGAATCCCTTACCAATGAATGGCAGTTCACCCTGTTGCTTTACCTCTGTGAATGCAGTTGGGAGTAAGGTCAGGAAAAAAACGGTAAAGTCGAACCACCCTATCTTTTGGGACGTCTCATTCCGAAGTGTAAAAGCAATTACCGGAAAAAATAAAATATAAACAACAAGTGGAAAATTGTCCTTAAGTAGGTTATAACCATTGATTATCTGGTATATAGTAAATATAATCAATAAAAATGATGGAAAGATTAAAACATTGGTTCGGTCTTTCCGTATCCAATTCTGGAGAAGATTAAGAAGTTTTCGCTTGCCAATCGAAAAAACAGAAAGGTAAGCTAAAAAAAAGAAAGGGAGGGAAATTAAAAAATCTAAGGACGTGCTTTGGTTCTGGTTAAAGTAGATCAAAATTATTGTCAGACAAGCAGTGATCAGGATGCTCTTTTGAAATGATTGTCGGATCTCATTTTTCATATGAGTTATCGTTTTCTTTAAATTTCTAAAAATTAATGATTCAGTTAAATTCCTGGTTTATTGCTTTCAGGAAGATAAAGAAACGCAATAACCAGTTCCGTTCCTGAAATTATAATGAGATTTTTTGATAGTTTATTAACTTAAAAAGTCCCATCAACCTGAAATAAAAACAAACCAAGTGTTAAAATACAACGCAATGAAAACAAATTTCTTTATGTTTTGTTAAAATGTGTTATCTATCTTGCAGTTATTATTCAGATATTTAAAACAGAAATACAACAAAAACGAATATTATTCATTAAAACAATTTGACTATGAAAAAAAGATTAAGGTTGGCTTTGTTTTTTTCCTTGGGGTTGCTCCTTTTTGTGACATGCAAAAAGGATACTCCTGCTCCGACCGCATCATTTACAGCCACTGTAAACGACGGTGTGGTAACGTTTGCTGCGAGTGTTACGGATGCAACCAAATATGAGTGGGATTTTGGGGATGGCAGTTACATCAATACCCTTGTAGCTCCTGTTCATACCTATGTTCAAGTTGCAACACCCACGAATGTTGAAGTATCGTTGACCATTAAAGGGCCAGGGGGACAAGTTACAACCAAGCAGACGATCATCATTCCTGCCAAGACGAAAATGGAGTATCTGACTGGTGGAAAACCGTCTGCACCCAAATCAAGAAAATGGAGGATAAGTGCCAGTGCACCTAGCTTCAACATCAATTTTGCCTCACCGACCCTTTCACCCAACTATAAGGCATATCCTGGTGGAATTTTGGCTGCTGTAGGTTTAAGTGCCGTTTACGGTGATACTTTTACCTTTAAGAGCGATGGTACAATGACGATTCAATCCAATGGTGGAGGAATCTTTGCCGGATTCGTTTATTGTTATGCAACATCTACGCCGAATATTGGGAACGCCGGTGGTTCAGGATTAACTTACGCCAAACCATTTACACCGCCAACAGGGGCTACTTTCCAGATTAATGAAGGTAAGAATCTGACAATGACGAATGCTCCAGATGGTACAAATGCGATTTCGGTGACTTATACGAACGTCATGACCCTGAGTTTTGCCAATGGGGGTTTTCTGGGAATCAAAGATTTTGCAAGCGAATGTATCATTCAGTCGATTACCGATACGCAAATCATTGCCAATCTGTTTGTTGCAGTAGGTACTACTCCTGCAACGATTGGTAAACCCACGTTTGCATTAAACGTTTACTTTGAGGCAGTTCCTTAATTAAACTTTCGGAACATTAGAAGATGAATTTCAACTTATTTCGGAAGAGATTAAAAACAATAAAAATTAAAATATTCACAACTAAATAAAATTATTTATGATGAAGAGAAAGATGCTTAAAGCAATGTTTCTGTGCATTTTAATGGCTGTTTCAAGCGGCCTGTTTGCTCAAAATATTGTCACAGGTAGCGTTAAAGACGATACAGGGCAAATATTGCCCGGTGTCAGTGTGGTGGTATAGGGAACAACAACAGGAACAGTAACCGATATAGATGGTAAATTCACATTGTCGGTTCCGGGAAATGCAACCCTGGTTTTTTCGTTTGTTGGAATGGGAACCAAAGAAGTGGCAATTGGAACACAAAAAAGAATCGATGTCATTTTAGCAGCCAATACAATAGGTGTGGATGAGGTCGTTGTAACCGCCCTGGGTATTTCGCGGGAAAAGAAATCGCTTGCATATTCTGTTTCTGAAGTGAAATCCAATGATTTGGCCAAAGGAGCCAACTCCAACGTTATCAAATCGTTGGATGGACGTGTAAGTGGTGTGAATTTTACCAATTCAAGTTCCGACCCGAATGGTTCGGTTTTTGTTACCATTCGTGGTGCTACAAGTTTGAACATATCGTCTTCAACAGCTTCGAGCCAGCCACTTTTTGTTATCGATGGTGTCCCTGTAGGGACAACTTCGGTTGACAATCGGAACGGCGCAGACTTTGGAAACCTCCTGTCGCAATTGAATTCTGAAGATATCGAAAGTATCTCCATTTTGAAGGGTGCCAGTGCAGGTGCGCTATATGGTTCTTCAGCAGGTAATGGTGTAATCATGATCACCACCAAATCTGGCAAAGGTGGTAAAAAAGGGATCGGGGTATCGGTCAACACTTCGGTTCTTTGGGACAAACCCTATAATTTCTTTGCAACTCAACAGGAATATGGTGACGGGATCCGGGCTTCATCCATTTACACATCAGGTTACGACTGGGGCGCAAAATTCTCTG
>JBAXWR010000096.1:0-25321 GCA_037128295.1 Mariniphaga sp. | reverse complement strand
TGATCAACGGATTTCTGGCTGGTTACCACCCGTTTTCTGGTTTGATAGATCGCTTCCCCATTGACCTCCAGCCACTTTCCAATATCCAGGAGGCGCTCCTGCATGACAACCGGAATGGTGCCATCTGCAGCAGGACCAACGTTCAGCAGCAGATTTCCGCCCCGACTGACAATGTCAACCAATTCAAGGATCAACTGTCTGGATGTTGTATAATTTTCGGCGTTCTCGGCCCTGTTGAATCCATAGGAACCGCCTACTCCCCGACTCTCCTCCCATGGTTTGGAGAAGATTCCCTTGGCATCCTTGTATTCGCTCGAATAGTAATCGCCATGATTTCCGGGCATGTCTTTGGCAAAACGGTCGTTGACGACAATTTCATTTTTTACCGGCGATTCGTTGTAGAGCCATGCCAGGTACTCTTTCGTTTTCAAGTATTCTTCCGACCCGTCCCATTCACCGCCATCCGAAAATAGAAGGCTGGGCCGGTAGTTATTAACCAGCTCTTTCAGTTGAGGAAAAAGATGCTTTTCAACATATTCATTTTCAGGTATTTTATACTTCTTAACCATTTTTTCCGGCACGTAATAGCCCGATTCGGTGCGGTGTGTCCGGCTACTTTCCCATTCTACAATCGAATAATAAAGCCCCATCCTAAGACCCGCAGCTTTAACGGCTGTGGTCAGATCGCCTACCAGATCCCTTTTGGGTCCGATATCCATCGCATTCCAGTTCTTTTTATACGGACTTTTGGTAGGCCAAAGGCAAAAACCATCGTGGTGCTTGGTGGTTAGCACAACATATTTGGCTCCGGCTTTTTTAAACAGATTCACCCACTGATCCGGCTCAAACAGCTCTGCCTTAAAAAGCGGAGCAAAATCGCGGTATTCAAAATTTTCGCCATAGTTCTTGTTGTGAAATGCTAGTCCGCCGTTGTCGGGATTGTACATGACCCTCGCATAATACCATTCTGCATAGGAGGCATATAGCCCTGGTTCCAGTTTGCGCCAGGCCGGAACCGAATAAATGCCCCAGTGAATGAAAATTCCAAATTTGGCATCTTCAAACCAACCGGGTATCGGGCGGGAGTCGAGCGATTTCCATGTATTCTGATAGTTCTGCGCTCTGGTCATTGTAGAAATCATTAAAAATGAAATGATGAACAAAGTTTTTCTCATAATTCGTATTTTCTATGATTGATCCTTACCATACTGCTATTAATGTTATAAATCCATTGACTGGAACAGTCACTTCGCCCTCAACCGGTTTTCCCGGAATTTCTTCCTTTTCGCAAAGGTTGAGCTTTTGGGGATTTCCGGCAGGCCAATTCAATTTTACCACTTCATCTTTCGCTGAAACGGAACGCAGCCGAAGAATTACAGTTTTATTTTCAACTGTTGATTTTAGGATAGAAGCTGTTACTGCTTTTGAACCTTCCAAAGCAAAAACCGGCTTTGAAATCGCATTGTTGTTGGCTGCCAGCGCTACCAAAGGTTGGGACTGTTCAACACCAAAACGGTTAGCAGAAGCTGCATCATAAGATCCGTGGGGCAAAATACGGTAACGAAAAGTAACCGGCCCATCTTGCGTTAAGGGGAAATTGGTAAACCAATGGTTGTTCATCACCCAGGAATAGACTGTTGAGCTTGGTTGCAATTTTTTGAGCCAGGGTTTTCGCTCCCCGCTCCAACTACCTGTCTGATTGGCGGTCATCGCACCACTTTCAAACAAAGGAGCATCAAGAGAACACCATGTGACTCCTTCCTTGTCATTCGAGATATCGAGCCAACGCTGAACGGTGAGCCAGTTCCGGTTTCCACAGGTCCACTGGTCCTTTTCGACCTCAATTATTCCCCAGGGAATATCGACCCTGGTAGTGGAATTGGGAATATTGAATCCAAATCCGAAATGAATACCATCCTTTGCCTCCAAAGGGAGTTTATCGACGATATTTGAAATCTCAACCCAAGGCAAACCCTCCACAAGCCTGACGGAACGTGAAACGGATCGGCATCCTCTGGCTTTTGAAGCAACTCGCAATTCGACTACTAACGGACCTTTTTCGACCGTTGAAATAACAACTCCAGAATCGGCAACGGCATTGTCACTGTCGCCTGGCATCCAGCGGAAAGCATTCAAACCACCATCTACTTTAATATCAGAAAGGTTACGGCCATTTGCAAAATTGTTTAGTTGGGTAATATTACCGGTCTTATCATCTATCGAAACTCGTAATAATCCATTTTGTAGAGTAGTGCCATTGAGTTTACAACCATTGGTGATGGAGCAATTTCCTTTGACAACCCTGTAAAGGCGCGAGCCCAATGCCGGAACATCCGATGCCCTGAAAGCAAGTTCACCGGTTGAAAGGCGCTGAGAAATCACTTCGTTACCCTGATCGTCTGTTACCCGATCGCCGGGCATACTTTCTGATCTGGAGAGGATAATGAGTCCAGCGTGCGACCATGATTGTGTATTGAAAACCACAACTCCACCATTCGATGGGCCTTCCACAGGACCCAAAGCCCCGTTTGATTTGTCGGTAGCGGGAGCCAATGCCTCTTCCAGCAAAGTTAGTGTTCGATCGTCTGCTTCGCGGAAATAGCTTTGCTTCACTTTCCAGATGGCATCCTGAAAGAAAGGTTCCGAAGGATTCTCGGCGCACCAGGTATGTTCAGAACCAAGGGCGATGTAGCGCCACGCTTCATCGAAACGGGCTCGTAGCATTTGTTTCCCCGGATGTAGCATTGTCCATAAAGTCTCTGCCTGAACCAGCCGCTCTTTGGCATTTCGGTTAACGGCTGTCAGACGGGCGGCTGTACCTAAACCATCTGTCCAGTATTCCGAAAAATCACCTTTCACAGTTGGGAGTTGATCACCATATTTCTGCTCAATCATCTGCATGATACCAGTACCTCCGGCCATTTCGAGGTGCGGAAAGGCATAGGTTTCATTCCATTTTTTCACAGCATCGGAAAGGTCAGCATCGAGTGGACAATTGTCCCACAACGACCATGAAACTACATAGAAATCAAATGGATTATCGGGACGCTCGCGCTTTTGCAATGCCTTGATAAAATTCACATCGGCACTATCCGTTTTAATGACTGCCGGAACCTTTTCGGCATCGCGCTGCCCAAACCAGGGTCTGCCAGTTTTTCCACCTTTGGTCATACTGCCACTGTTCCCATAACCACCTGGCTGAAAGAAAAGCACTTTGGACTTGCCGTCAGGACCTACCCACCAAAATGGTTTTTCGTCAATTTCACGGCCATAACCCGCACGACAAGAATTTGGCCACGACATAATGTAGCGGATGCCTTGCTGTGCCATCACAGGAACGAGGCCCCATGACATTCCGGGGATATCCATCTGCTGAAGTGTATTGATCGGAACTCCCGTCAGTTTTTGCATCTCACGGCTGGAACGAAAGACCTGAAACAGCTCCTCATCGTTGCAAGCACTGGTATTCAGGTTCAGATAACTGGCATCCAGACACAAATAGCCTTTCTTTATAGCCCAGACAACCTTTTCCTTTTGCTCAGTAGTCGCACTTTGCCAATACCTTTCCACTGGCCACATAATTTCCGGATTCCATTTATAGGGTGAACCTTCAGGATAGTTTTTGGTTGCTTCACCCAGTTTTATCCCTTCAACAATATTTTGTTTGTGCAGAATTTCAATATTATCCTGTGTATTTGTGTAGCCGATGTCAACATGGGAATGGGAATAAATATAAACTTTCCAATGGCGCAAAGCGGGAATGGCAATGGTTTTCTTTATCTCACCGGAGCTATGTTTCAGGATCAGTTGAACCTGTGCATCCTGTTTAACACCCACATTTTCAGGCAACAATATAGTGTAGGAGGAACGACTTTCAGGAAGGGCTTCAAGTTCCGTTGTTTCCTTAAATCCTTTGCCAATGACCTGAATTTGAGCTTTCCCAGCAATTTTTTCTCCGGCGAAATTGATGGTGACCTCACGTCCGGGTTGACCATCCGCCCGGTAACGATAGAAGGGGGAAATTGTACATGTAAAATCCTTTGACAAGGATTTCTGACCCGCAAAGAGCGAATTTGATATTCCATTCCCGCCAGAAACCGAAAGGCTGAAGAATAACCAAATTATCAAATGATTTTTTTTCATATCTATTAAGTCAAAAAATTTCAATTTTGTGGACAAATGTAAGACCATGTTAAAAACAGGTGAGATACCGCAACCAGAGTAAGAAGAAAACTAATTTTATTCATACAAAATATTTTATGTTGTCCTTGGGTTAAAAGACATTATTTAGCTGATATACAATACATTAAAATAACTAAACCACTGTTTAATACCTCAAAATTAATAAATAATGGTAATAATGCACTTTTTTTAATTCTTCAACGTTGGTTACTATTCCATTTTTATTTCTACCACCCAGGAATAGACTGTGGAGCATGGATCTGGTGATGACGGTTGTGGAGAGCGGGATTAAGGAAGAGCCACGCAAGCTCACCCTGGACGAGAGTATCCAGCGGGTCGAGGACCTCACGATGCTGATCAACAGGTGGAGGAAGTTGTATGAAAGCCGCCGTAAGTTACAGTCTTTCATCATCGGTGCCGATACGATCAGTTCGTTAATCCTATTGAAAGATAAAGCCGGCAATGAGTTCAAGACATCGAATTCGGAGGTGATTGCATTGTGGATCGAAGAGATGAAACTGATCCGCGACACTAAAGTGAGTCCGCGAGATTGAAAACCAAATCAGTCTTTAAAGAAAAGGGGAAGCGAAAGCTTCCCCTTTTTTGATCATGGAGGAGGAAAATATGTTGTAGAACATGTAATATAAAAATCTGTTTCAGTGTTAAACAATCATGAAAACCTTATATTTGTCTATTATTCATTTATTTGGGGAAAAGCACAAAAACCATATAATTGAGAAATGTTAAATTTGTATTTTCAAGTGTTATTGACAATATGGAAGAAATATGAAATACAATGCAAAAAAATAAACAACAGTGGATTACCCTGGCTAGCGATTCAAATGGGTCGCTCTTATGCGGATTTTCCGTTGGAATAAACGTTAGTTGCAATTCTGACCCGAAATCGAGATTTATTTCTATAGCAAACTTGAAACCTTTCGGGAATATTTGAATTATGACTATGAGTAAAAGGATGCAAGATAAAAACAGCGGAATTTGACTAAAACTTTAAACAATAATATTTTATACCATGGAAAATGAATCTACACAAAACCAATTTATTAAGTTAACAGAATTGTTAATCAAAATCGAAAAGAACACGTCTGACAAGAAAGAAAAGAAAAGTGCTATAGAAATATTTATTATGCCACTAATTATTTTATTTATTGGAACTTTCAGCACAATCTATATTACAAAAGTAGAACGTGAAAACACTAACAATAACATTAGTAAGGATAGAGATATAAATATTATACATAATAAGGAGCAAAAAGATATTCAATCTTTAGATTTATTTCAAAAGCTAATTCTTAGCAATAACAACAGAGATAAAGAATTAGCAATTAGACTATTAAATTCTATCGATCCTTCTATGGCAATTAATTTTGCTTTAGCCATTTCTTTAAATAGAACAGAAGATCGTTCAATTTCATTTTTAGCATACAAATTTGGAAAGCAATATGAAAATGAAAAATTCCTTGAGAAAGTACTTTTTGACATGCACATAGTACTGGTTGACGATATTTCATCCACACCGGTATATCGTATCCAAGAGAATTTAAAAAATTATGATACTGGTTATCCACAACTTGTTGATTTTATTTATCGTGTAATGGATAGAAGAATAATTAATGGGCGTTCAATAAGTTTAGAGATGATTAACGGAACTTTATGTGATTTGATGGATGGAAAACAGGTTATCGATTTAGATAATCTCAATGAAGATATTGTTGAAAAAGCTATTAAACTTTCATTCATAGAAAGAAATATGAGTTTAAAAGATAAAATAAAAACAATTAAAGATTGTGTTTATTAAAGCTATTATAATTAACTCAACTTATATCGTCGGTATCGAGGAATTAATTTTTCCTTTCGGTAAATATTGAATAATGAGGCAATTAAAAAAAAACAAAACCCTATTTTTAATAATTGTTGTTGGATTTATAATCACAATAATCATAGGATTTATGTTAATTAAGGATTCAAAAAAGATAGATGGCAATTTCTCCAATATTCAGAATTTATAAAATCCTGATTTCGATAACTTAAAAGAATCTACGAAAGAAACTTCAGCAAGCATAGATTCTTCTTATTATGCTAAATCTATTGATCCAGACAGTATTATAAATAATTTAAATCAAATTTTATTCTACCAAAAGTATCGATATGAGCAAATAGACTCAACCATAGGAATAAACTTTGAATATGAAGTTCCTTATAAAGAATATGAAGTTCAGGAAAAATTGTACGATTTGCTTCAAAAATTATATGATATTGATTCATTGCTCCCCGTATGTATAAAAACAATATCAAATGTGTCTGTTAACTCTGTATATTCAAACAAAACAGATATAAAAAAGTTTTACACGAGCCTCGTTAATAGAGATTTATTGTATAACTTTATTTCTAAACAAAAGAAAAATGAAAAGTTCCAAAAACATTTTGATGTATTAAACAAATCTCCAAATGTTCTCCCTGCAATTTTCGGAAGAAGTGTAAGTGGATTTCATTATAATACTCGATATATCGCTATTAAAGATTGTCTTTCAGGAGAATATTATAATGAAGAATGTTGGAGAAACTACCCATCTCCAAATAAAGTTGTCTCTTCATGTACTTATGATAATTCAATTTATTATATTAACCAAAACACAAATTGTATTATTGAAAAAAACCATATTATAGTAAGGTCTAGCGATACGATTCCAGAGGATAGTATTCAAGTAATTGATTTCGGCCATTATTCGGATGATGCTCAGCTTCATTCTAGTTCCAATTTCTTATTGCTTTATTGGCCAACTAATTATAATTTACGATTAACAATAATGGAACTGCAAGGGAATTTTAATCTGAAAAGTAAAGTTTTTGCATTATGTATAAGAAATAAGCCCCCATTCACTTTTAGACAATATGATGACAACACTTATTGCTTAAGTCCTACCGACACCAGCTTTCATTTTCTTAATACGTACTCTAGAAATGATTGTGGACTTATTAGTGGTATTAAGAAGAATAATAAGTTGATATTTCTATACCCATATGCAAGCTCAAATAGAATGAATTATTTTATTTTAAGACATATTAATGTTTCTAATTTATATGTTAAATATAAATTAGAATTTATAAAAAATAAGACATTGAAATAGAAATTAATAGGAACTGCACCTAATTGAGAGGCTCTCCACTGTATCCTATAGCTATTGGAGGTCTCGTAGACAGTGGTTTTCCGAAATTTAGGGATGGTGCAGTTTTCTAGTATTAAGTAAGCATAACTTGTACCGATAGATCGGAAGCTTAACACCCTCTTTTGAGCTAGCGTTCTAAAGTTACGGTTATAATCAAAATCGGACTTTGGACAACCATTCTTCCTCCTATACGTTTCCTGTTCAATTGAAATGCATGGTCTTTTTGCTTTGAGATATGGATATGTCTTTTTCACAATAAAAAAAACCTTCGATGTGCCAGATTTTTGTCCCTTCCCTTCTAGCATAGTTTGGGATTGCTTTGTCGTGCAGGTGATTATTCTTCAAATTTCGTTGGATGCTGCACACCGAGAAATGACAGGTTCTGAGGGAGAAAGTGCCGTTAAGTTGTTTGGTATCTTCATGCAACTTTTTGAAACTTTGTGGCGCAATAAACTATTTTGGAAGATCTTTCTTTGGAAAATGTCAAGGCAAACCAATCATCAAATATTAAATGGTTAGCCCTTTTTTATTAGGATGATTTATCTACTGGAATTGTCATTGTAACCGTGACCTTTTTTATTTTTTCAAATTCAAAATGAACCAACAGCCAAAATTGCCATTGCACAGATTAAAGAAAAATGCTACAAAAGACCTTATTTATCAGATGGGAAACCTATTACGTTGATTGATATTAATTTTTCGTGCAAAAATAGGAATATTGCGGAATGGATGGAAGAGATAGCTTATACTACCTATGTGCCTGATTCATTTTATTTTACCTATGTTTCTATGTGTTTTATCCATCTGTGCCTGTGTATTTAAAACCAACACAATAGGTAAATAAGTTTAATTTTCTAACACATAGGTTTGTTTCAACGAATTCTGGTTTTTAAATGTCTGAAAAATATTATTATCATATTGATTATATGATATATAAGCAATATTGTTTTGGAAGTCCACCTGAACTACCATGACGCCCCCCTCGCCATTTCCGGCAAAGAGGCGAAAAAAATAAAATGAACTTATATAAAACACTAATCACTATCTTTTTAATGAACAAGCTTCGTGATGCTCCAAAATGATTTCCATTTCAGCTTGTCAATGGTCGCTCTGAGAGGATTTGTTTATGAAAATAATTTGTGACTACTCAGGTTCTTTTCTAAGTAAAAAATGTGTTTCCCATGAATTTCCAATTTCACCCTGAACTCGTTCTCCTTGCAATGGACGATAAAAATAAGCAAGGATGAACTGATAGAAAGGATCTATGACCTTCTTCCGGTAGTTGCAAAATTGACCGAAGACGTAAAATTGCTATGGGATGAAATAAGGGTGTTAAAATGCACAAAGAACAGTGGCAACAGTTCGCTTCCGTCCTCGCTTGACCTGTTCAAATACAGGAACCAGAGCCTCCGTGAAAAAAGCGGTAAGAAATCCGGCGGCCAACCCTGACATAAAGGAGAAACCAATTATTCAACTCCTCATTTATGGCATTTCAGGTAATTTCCACCCATCCCGGTAGGTATGTCGTATGTATTCCCCAGCTCTTTCAAGTGCATTGAATTTAACGTATTGCGTGTCAAAATGGGGATGACCGTCAATAACCTTAAATTCATTCGAGGTGATTATCTTTAGTTCATCAGAAGCGGATATATTGGTGATCTGCATATTAGCAGCATCCCATTTCAATGACTTATCCAGTCCCTTAAGCCTGATCGCCAGCACACCCAGTAGTACCATCTCATTAAAGGGACCCGAGTACGCAAAATTGGATGTCCCTTCAATCCTGCTTTCCGGAGATTCTTTACAAGCCCGAATCCAGTCCTGTTCATGCGGACCATCAGCATACCCTATTGCATCGGGAATACGTCGAAGATAGGGTGTCACATTGGGAACGCGACCAGAGACCAACCGGGATTTAAAACCTCCGCAACCGCAAATCAGCGTATCTTTTGATCCAACGAAAATGCAACCACCTAACCCGTCAGCCATGAGGTTTACCCCCTCGGGCAGAAGTTCCGAAGCATTGGGGTACAAACCTCCATCGTACCAATAAACTTTTACAGCCGGCATTGCCACTTTTGCCAGATTATCGCGGGCAGGAAAAGTAAACTCAACAGTCTCGGCCTGAGGGGCCGACTCGGTATTTACAGAAGTAGAACTTCCGCGAACCTTCATCGGATATCCCAATTTTAAAGATTGATAAACAGGATCCAATACGTGGCAGGCCATATCTCCAAAAGCGCCGGTTCCAAAGTCCCACCATCCACGCCAGTTCCAGGGTGTGTAAATTTCATTGTAAGGACGCATTGGTGCACTTCCGATAAAAAGATTCCAGTCTAAGGTTTTAGGAGTTTTCATCTCCCCGACAGGCCGCTGAAGTCCCTGTGGCCAGATCGGACGGTTAGTCCAGGCATGAACCTCCTTAACCTCACCTATTTCGCCATTCCAGATCCATTCACAAAGCTGGCGAACACCATCACCCGAATTGGCTTGGTTTCCCATTTGAGTCGCCACCTTATGTTTAGAAGCCAATTTCGTCAACAATCGTGATTCGTAAACCGAATGGGTCAACGGTTTCTGACAATAGACATGTTTACCGAGAGTAAGTGAAGTTGATGCAACTATTGCATGTGTATGGTCGGGAGTTGCAACCATCACACCATCAATCGAATTGCCTTGTTCGTCGAACATTTTGCGCCAATCCCAATATCGTTTGGCATTTGGAAACTCTTTGAAACACCCTTCTGCGTATTTCCAGTCAACATCACACAATCCGATAATGTTCTCTTTTGACATCCCTTTCAGATTGGAATAGCCCTTCCCACCTACCCCAACTCCGACAATATTCATTTTGTCGCTGGGGGCTTTGTGGCCCAAACCGCTGACTGAAAAAGCTGGTATAATAGAGATGCCGGCTGTTGCAGCAGCGCTGTTCTTTAAAAAATTTCTGCGAGATTCACGAATGTTTTTCATAACTGTATCTGCCTTATAACTAATGATAATAGTTCGGTAAATTTTGATATTACAATATTAATGAATTATCTAATGTAAGAAAAATGAAATTCTGACAAAGATTATTTCACACATCCTAAAACGATGTTTCATGTAGCAATTGAAAATTCAGGTTTACCACTTTTGGGAGGTGTTCCAATCCATAATGAAGTACACATGTACAATGGCCGCATCGACGTTGTCATTGTTTTTCCTATGTGTTTAAAAACCAACATAACAGATGCATAAGTTTAAATATCAGGCAAATAGGTATTATAACTACAGTTTTCAATGATGTGAATACCCAGACTGCCATATTGGTATCCTCTCCTCATTCCCGGCAAAAGGGGGTAAATTTTAAACAAAATGAACAATTCAGGTTATTTTCCGCCAAATGTGTATAAATAAAGATTGATTTGGCGAATTATACTGCTTTAGTTTGCCAAATATATTTTTTTAAACGAATATGCCGGTATGGTTCAAAATCAACTTACAATGAGTGATTTATTTTCATAATAACCTGATACCCATTATTTGGAAAATAAATAGCAAAACCTCCTCGCCGTTTTCGGCAAAGGGTGCGAAATAAACAAAGCGAATCGAAACTAAAGCACTATCTATCTTTTTTTGAACAAGTTTTGTGAGGTTCTAAAATGATTTTTTCCGAAAGGGAAATGCAAATCAGTTGAATCTACAACTCCCGGAAAGCACCAATTCAGCTTATTTATTTCGTGAACTGATCAATAAAGCCAAAGACAATGACAAAGTTGTCATCCTAATCGACAAATACGACAAACCTCTGGTCGAAGATATAGATGCGCTAGCTGATAAAAACAAAGTTGACCCGATTGAATACCGTCAGGCAATCCAAAAATGGTACAATGGGTTTCGTATTGTTTTGCGATATCCTGTGAAGTGCCCGTTAATCAGTCTTTACCTTCACATCTTTGAACGTGTAGGGGTTGTCACTAAGCCTCAATGCCATGCCGCTGGCGGTGGTCACGTTCTTAAGAATGACTTCCCTGGTTATGACATAAGGAAACTTTTCCACATAAGAATCGTCGGTCATGTGCGAATTGAAATTTGCAAAAATGGCGGGACCCTTGTAGTCCTCCGGATGATTGGAGTCGTCGATACGAAGGTTTTCGATGGTGATCCGTTCCGGCATATAACAGGTGTAACCAAAATCATGCTGACCGGAATTAGATCCGCCTATCAGGCTGAAATTAATTGGTTTGCCGCCTGCCGGAATGAAAACACAATTACGAATGATGAATTCCCCCTGCCACGTACTACCATAGTCAGAACGCAGGTTGATGAAGGTTCTTCCGCGAACGGTGGTGTTCTCCACTATAAAAGTACCACTACCGATCGCATTGATTCCCATATGCCCCAATGTTGAGTTTCGTATAGTGGCATTGGCAACCCCCATATGGGCATCGAACCGGGAAAAGATGCAACGATCATAAAGAAGATTTTTGCAGTAATTGGATCCCAAGATTCCCCAGTACTTGCTGTCGTCGATGTCATTTGTCTGACTGCAATTCACGAACGACACGTTAAGAGCCCTGTTGAGTGAGATGTCGTAGGTCCCCATAGAGACAGTAACTCCTGCCGAACCAATGGTTTGGTACATCTTGTGCCCGGTCAGAATAGTGTTCTGTACCGTAACATACGAGCAGTTACCAACATTGATAAAGCCACCATAAGGTGCACCATGGTCTCCTTCGCCTGTGATACGGTGTTCCAACCCATTTACAAGAACATTGGAACGCCTGATAGCAATGCCTCGGCTGTAGTATGTGTACTTCGATTCAGCGTTGTTGGCAATTGTGGTGAAACGTCCTCCTTTGATCGTCAACATCTTTTCGTCAATAGGTAGGGCGGTGATGTCCGTGATCTGGTCGAAGTCCCAAATAATAGGAGCGTTGCTATCCACATTGCCGTCTTTGTCAACGATAAAGATATCCGTCTGCGAAGATCCGTTGTTTTGGTTTGCCCCAAAACGAATGTAACGTTTTACATTGGAATTGTCGACGGAGATAAGACAGGTTTCAGTCAAGGTGATATTGATTTTCGCTTGATTCCTCTTTAAGGAGGATATCCCTTCAAGTTTGAACGGTTGCAGGCCGGAACTAACCATGAAAACATTCGCATTGCGGTTTTGGACGTCAGTATCGTCAATGATAAAGGTAGCTGTGCCAAAATCAGTGTCGGTCCGAATGTCTGCCGTGCGATTCTTTCCGCTAATGTAGTAGGTGAACCCCTCGTCGGCTTTCACAGAAAGGATGTGCTGATTGGCGAACGCATGGGTCGCAGCAATGGCATCTATATCATCGGTTTTGCCATCGCCTTTCGCACCGAAGTCACTATAGCGAACATAGCCATTGGCTTTAAATTTAAGTACATCCTTTGGGGATACATCTAGATGTAATTCCCCACTTTCATTTGTTCGTACCTGGGTTTTATTCTCCTGGGATGTTATCACCACATCTTCAAGCGGGCTTTTGGTCTGCCGCTGTGCCATAGAGAATACACAAGAAAATAGGAAGAAAAATAAGAGCGTGTATTTCATCACGAGAGTATTTTTTATGCTAATCATTTCCGAAAAGATTTAAAATTGTTAGAAATTAAGATACGGCTTAAAGATCATCATAAACTTGCAATTCTCACCCATAAACCTAAAAAAAATCAATTGGATGCCTTTTACCATATAGCGAGACCTATTTTGGGTTTTTGAAATAGGTCTCGATTTTACCTGATTTAATTCCTTTCACGTGACAGGAAGTCATTCGATCTCATCAAATACCCCGAAATAGTCACCGAAATGTTTCCCCAATTCGAAGGCGATGAAATACCCGACTTTGGTATAGATAATTTGTGGTTTTTATAAAGAATGACACGGATTGCAATGGAATATAAAACCCCCTCGCCGTTTCCGGCAAGGGGCAAAAAAAACAAAACGAACCTAAACTAAAACACTAACCACTATCTGTTTTTTGAACAAGCTTTGTGATGCTCCAAAATGATTTGCTTTTTCTCTTTACTCAATCCTTTGATTTAATTTATTGTTATCCAAATAGTTAAATATATTACTTGCTTGACATTGGTAATTATTCTATAAACGATGAATCCAAAACAATATCTTTTCTTCGTGATTCGGGATTTACCAATAGTTTGACAACTTTCCCTTTGGAGATACTGGCCTCAACCGTTGTTTGCTGTGATGCATGAAGTTTGAAATCAACATTCCACTCTTTGGGCCAGGCAGGCAAAAGATAGATTTTTCCATCGCCATAAGGATCGGCTGCCATCAACATTTCCTGGATGCCAGTCATGCCTGAACCTCCCCAGTTGTGATCGGGCAGCCAGTCGTGACCGGGACCGAAGAAAGCAGGGAATCGAGCCTGCGGTGCTTTAATATTAGCCATCTTGTAAATTGCCCTTGCCTTAGCCGAATCGGGCCAGGCAAGCGCGGCCATGTTTACCACATTGGCCATCCACGAGTAATCCTGTTTGCACAGACGGGCGCGGTCGGCAGGGACAGTTTGCCATGTATCGCGCGCCAGTTGCATGGTTTCGGGTTTGGTTACACCTACCATTCGGTATGGCCAGAAAGCGTACATCTCGATGGGTTCCCACTTGTTGTATGAGCGTTCCCACAACTTTGCCGGTTGCAGTGACAATCGTCCCTCCCTCATTGCGGTCGGCAAATCGGGCAAGGTATTTTGAATGCGTTCTAAATTTGATCGTGACTCGGATGAAAGATCTGGCTGCGCAAGTAATCCGGCAGTGATACGTTTGAGCCCGCAAACCACTTCAATGGGGTTGGTGGCACCTCCTGCAAATTCGAGACCGCAAGCGGGATAAATCACCAATTTACCATCTTCACCCAATTCCTTTCCTAACCTTTTTTGGGTTTGGGCCCTGTAGAAGCTGTCGTAAAACTTAACGGTTCCTTCAATCCATTGAAGGTCTTTGGATATGGAAACACCAAGCTGATCGTGAGCCTGCAAAGCCATCCAGGCATGTTCGAGCATCATGGAAAAGTGGTAGGTCAGGTGTTCGGCACCGCAAAGACCATTGGGAAGCGGCGCTACTCCCTGGGTACATAATCCCCAGGCATCCAGTGGTTCAGGATAAACCACACCTTCGGCACCATTGGTTTTAGCGCGTGCTGCAGCAGTTGCCGAACGGTCGCGGTAAAAGCTGAGTGAAGGTGAAAACAAGTCAGCATCGCCATTCGCCAATGTTGGCCAGCCCAGCCAACGCTGATTTTGCGACATGAACGAACAATACAACCATCGCCGGAAATCGGGTGTTGAGGGGCCACCTTGAGAAATGGGCAGTTCATCGTTATTGTTACCATTTATCCGTCCGGGGAAGTTGTCGACAGTAAAAATGCCACCGTTAAAAAGCAGAGGCAATTCGCCGTCGCGGTTGCAGGCCAGCATATATCGGAACAACTGGTAGTTTTGGCCAATGAGCCATCCTGAATCCTCCTTGCCTGCCGCAGGATTGATTACAACGTTGGAGCGCGACCAGAATTCATTCCAGCGTTTCAATTCTTCAGCCCTGGCATTTTCCAGACTTTTAGATGAGAGCATTTCTTTTGCTTCTGCCTGCCAACCGGAAGGATCAGCATCCAAGCCAGCTCCAAGCCGCATGACAATTGTCTGTTTTGTACTTTCCACCGTTTGTCCGGTCCAGGCTTTACCCTTCCAAAACTGCCATTCTACATCCGATTCAACAGGTTCCGAAATGCCATTTTTCACGGCAATTGCTCCGCCAAACAGGCGGCGGGTAGTCACATCGTGAACCGCTTCTGCCGGAATGCCCTGTTGTTTAGCCAGATCCAATACATTTACGCCAAAATCAGTATTCCGGTGAAACCAGCTAAAACCATCTTTATTTGCAGTTATGTTGTCGGAATTGATGCTGTGCAAGTGAAACATATCCAGTTTCAGACTGTCGCGGTGCTTATCGCGCCAACTGCCGAAATCAACATCGAGTACCTGAGGTTTAGCGCAGGTGGATTCGAAAACCAGCGTTTCACCGGCAAACCATAGTGATGCTTTGAAATCGCCCTGCTGAATCTGTATAGCTCCGGAAGCCAGATCGAGTTCCTGACGAAAACTAGTTCCGCCAAGCTTCATATCCTTTGGTGTAATGCGAACGCACCCCAGCTTCATAAGACGGGCTTGTTCGTCGTAAGCCCCGTTGTGGGCCAGGTACAGCCAGATAGAACCATCCTGAACCCAAACGTTGGCTCCGGCACCTTTACGACCCGAAAGCGGCATGGATTCAAGGGCATCTTGCGATGGGGAATCCCATATAACATTGTAGGATTTTGGGATGATTGTATTTTCTTGAATCTTATTACACGCCGATAAAACAGAAAAGAGAATTGTCGCCAGGACAAAAATTTTCATCAAAGGATTGTCATTTTTTATTGTCATTTTGATTCGATTGGTTTAAAAATTATCCGACTTATCTTAAAAAAATGTTTGAAATATCTCATTAGAGTGGTGATTATTAATCAGGTTATCTTCCTGTCAATAAACGGGAATAAAAATCCATAGGCTGAAGTGAGTAATAAAGGGATAGCCACAACGACCATCGAGGTTTTCAGGTCGAAACTATCGGCAACGAATCCGAAAAGCAGAGGAATGAAAAAACCACCGGAAATGGCCATCACAAGCAGGGAAGAGGCATCGTTGGTGTACCCGCCCAGATCTTTGGTCGCCAGAGCAAACAAGGAAGCGAAGGTAATCGAAACGAAAAAGCCGATAGCCGTAATCAGGTAAATCCCAATCATGCCACCGATAAGGATTGATGAAATCACCAAAATTGCAGCGATAAGCGTAAACCATCCTAAAATCCGGGCAGGGTCAAATCGAGTCATTGACCATGCTCCCAAAAGACGGCCGGCCATCAGTCCGTAAAAAATAATCGCCGAAAATCGCACTGCCGCTGCATTATCGATGTTTCCGATTGTTTTGAAATAGGGAGTCATCAGCTGATAGAGAATCGCTTCGGCGCCCATATAGAGAAATGTGATTACAAAGCCGATAACAAAATGGCGATACTGAAAAACATTTCGTTTGTCGGATGGATTCAACGCTTTTTCCGGAACCACATCATTGGGATTAGCAGGCATAGTGGAATAATTGACCAGCAGTGCTAACAGAACAAATATTCCTGCAATGATCAGGTAAAAGATTTTTATTCCGCCGAACAAATCATTTTCAAAAAGCTGCAACATAAACCACCCGCCAATTGGGGCTGTCAAGGCCGCACCTACAGCGCCAACTCCCTGTGCAAAATTGATCCTGGCAGCACGGTTTTTGAGTTCACCCAGTACGCCGATGTAAGGATTGCACACCGTTTGCAGAATGGTAACACCCGAAAAAAGGACGAATAGCCCGACGAGAAACAGGTTATAACTCTTCACTACTGCAGCCGGAAAAAACAGGAGCAATCCGATGGCTGTTATGACTGATCCAATCGAAATCGATCTTTTTGTTTTAAAACGACTGATTATCATTTTAGTAGGATATGACATCAGGAAGAATGCCAGAAAAGAAAGCGATGTTCCTAGGGCGGTCTGAGTATTGGTCAACTGAAAGGTATCCTGAAAAAAAGTGGCCAGCACATTGAAAAGATTCCAGATAAAGCCCCACATAAAGAACAGGGTATAAACAAGAAAGACAGGATAAATCCTTTTGACTTTTTCTTTTTTCATTCGTAGTATCGGTTTAAAATGATGTCGTCAAATTCTGAAACCTAATTATAATCGGTTGATTGCCGAAAACAGCGCTTCGATATTTGCCGGAGCAATATCGGGCAAAATAGCCTCGTGGCTGGGAGAGATAATCAATCCGGTGGGAAACAGCTCTTTCAACTCGGATACTTTTTTGGCCACTTCTTCCGGTTTGCCATTCACCAAAAGATTTTGGGCATCAACACCGCCACAAAAAGCAACTTTACCAGCGAAATGCTCTTTCAGGTTCGGGGCATCCATCTCGTTGGCCAATGCCTGGATGGGATGAACAATATCGGCTCCCAAATCGGATAAATCCTCAATAATCGGTAAGATAGAACCGCACGAATGGTGCATCACAGTCAGTCCGTAACTTTTTGCCTGCTCGATCAGCTTTTTTGTACCCGGAAAAACAAATTCGCGCAGGCTGTCGGGATCGACCATCAAACAGCTTTGGCTACCAAAATCATTGCCAATCAGCACGGCATCGAGCATCCCTTTGGTCGACTCATAGAATATTTCGTTGGCTTTCAGGTAAAAATCAGTGATGCGATTAATGACTGCACGAAACATGTCGGGATTCATGTACATGGTCATCAGTGCCTGCTCCATTCCGAAAGCAGCACAGGCATCCTGAAAATGGGCGCTCCAAAGTATTCCCATTTTGATGCGGTCGGCAGGTGCTGCGGCAACCCGACGACATGATTCATCACGGTCGAGGTAAAGCGACGGATCGGGCCAGGCAAATTTGTCAACATCAGCAGGGTCTTCATAATCTTCGAAGAAACCTGGAGCCGTCAATGTTCGTTCATCAGGGGTATCCAAATGACTGACCTTGGCAAAATTAAAGGCACAGGCAATGTGATTGGATGGCGGGTAATTGTATGGCACTTCAATGGGATAAATGTCATCATCAATTAGCTCCCGAAGCTGATCAATGCTGCGTACACCAAAATAGTTCAACAAGGCGGGCTCTGCGGCAGGAACAGGCAATCCCAGCCAGGAAGCAGGACGATCAACCGGCTGATGATAGGTTGTGGCGTAAAAACGGTCCTTATGGTTCATATCAATTTTATTATGTTTTTTATTTTCTTAATTAATAAGATCTATTTACAAATCACTCTTTAAACGAGGGATCCAGAACAATGTCGGTGCTGCGCCACTCCGGATTTACTTTAAGGGTAACCACTTTACAGTTACGCACACTCACCTCAACTGTTGTTTGCTGTGGCGCGAACAGTTTAAAATCCACATCCCACTCTTTGGGCCAGGCAGGGAATAGAATTATTTTATTCCCGGGAGTCTGCATTAACATTTCCTGTAGCCCTATCATTGCAGTGCCCCCATGATCCATACAGGGTGAATGATCAAAGGTAAAGGTGTTGTAAAATGTTGGGAACCTCATGGGGTAGCAGGGTGTGGGCCACTGTTTGTATAGCAGACGTGGAGGTTCTCCCGAATGAAGCATTTTTTTTACGCAATAAATTTTGGCAGAGTCGGCCATTCCCATCCGTGCCGTAAATATTCCATTTTGATACCAGCAGATGTAATCATCCTGAAAAGTGCGGTTAATCCATCCATATTTCCATGTGTTTTTTGCCAGATCGAGATTGGGTAATCCCACACCAAAGCGGTGAAACGGGAAAACCGAATACATCTGTGGAAATTCAAGGTTCTGCCAGGTGCTGTTGCTCTCGAATGATTGGGCAACTGCCAGGTATTTATTGCCATTATTTTCCAGGGTTGGATAGCCCGGAAGCGTTTTCCGGAGATTTTTATAATAGTTGATCCTTTCCGGGGATAATACTCCTTCGGGCAGTGCCAGCAAGCCTTCGGTTATGGCATCGAGACCTGCAATTGCATCGGTATTGTTTTTGGCACCCTGCGCAAACTCAACGGCACAAGAAGGATAGATGGAAAGTTTTCCCTTTGGATCCAGTTCCTGTCCTGTACGTTTTTTGTTTTCGTTGCGGTAATATTGGTCATAATAGGCAACAATTCCTTCCACCACCGGAAGATAAGGCCTGATATCATTCCCGTTACGGGCATATTCAATCATCATAAAGGCGAAGTCGAGCGTTGATGTATAGTGGTATTCAAGGTGTTTGGCACTGCAATGTCCCGATTTTGCCCCAAGTCCATCGCTAAACAAACCACACCAGTTTACTGATTCTGGGAAAGGCGTGCCATCCACTCCAAAACATTTAATGGCCCGCGCCCTTTGTGGCTCTGCCCGATCCTTGTAAAAATCCATCGCAACTTTAAGTACATCGTAATCACCGCTTCTGATCAGCGGCCAATAAAGCAAACGCTGATTTTGTGCCATAAAACTA
Organism: Mariniphaga sp.; assembly: GCA_037128295.1. Lineage (GTDB taxonomy): Bacteria > Bacteroidota > Bacteroidia > Bacteroidales > Prolixibacteraceae > JAAFHB01. Next base: position 5,867 of record JBAXWR010000096.1, on the reverse strand, counting down.
GTGCCGCCCCATAAGCGTGCATCGGGCGACTGGCTACCTAAAGTTTTACTAAAAACGGGCACATCCACATTAAAAAACCCACCGTTAAAAAGTGTAGGGAATTTACCTGAGGAGTTACACCCAAACATAAACCTGATCAATTGATAGTTGCGGCCAACCAGCCATGCGGTATCTTTCGTTAATGGAATTTGTTTGTTTACAGGCTGTATATGAATGTAACTGCGTTGCTGAAATTGGTTCCACCACCCGGTGGTTTTCTTAAAATCCGTCTTACTGTCTTTCAGCGCAGCTATCTCCATTTTATCGATGGCAGATTGCCATTTATCGAAAGTATCATCCTGTGCGATCCGGATAAGAAATGCCAGATCTAATCTTTTAACCTTTCCTGATGTTTTCATCGCCCAGCCTTTGTAGGAAGTGGCCATATACTTGCCTGTGGTTTCGCCTGCCGGCACCATATTTTTAGCAACCATTCGCCCGCCAAGGATGAGGTTTCTGCCCGGGTCCGGAACCTTTGCATCCAATCCGTTCATACCGCATTTCTCCATCACGCTTAACCGCGTTTTTGAATACAGTTCTTCGTTTAACCTAAAGCTCCACTCCAGTCCTTTGTTGGAAAACACCCCTTTGTAGCGGGGTGTTTCTGCACTCCAGGTTTCGTACGAGGCAATAAACTGCACCGGATCGGCACAATCAACTTCGAGATGTATTATAGGTTTAAAAACATCAACCCACAACCTGGCAGTAACGGATGAGCCGTTTTTCAATTTCCCTTTAAACCTCATATAGCCGTCATTAAAAACCAGTTCCTGCTGAAAATCTATTTCGAAAATATTGGGGTCACTCTTGATTCGTACCCGGCCAAGTTTAATTACATTCCCTGTTTCGTCAAAGGCATCCGGACTTCCAATGTAGAATAGCAACTCCCCGTTTTCAACCCATACGTTAAGCCCCAGGTTGCCACCCCCCAGTGGCATCGAACCGGTCGCATCCTTGCTTTGCTTATCCCAGACAATATTAAATTGATTTGCCTGATCTGAATTGATGTTTTTTTGCCCACTTACTTCACTGCTCAACAACTGCAGGCCCGCTATCACAATGCCAAGTTTTAAAATTAAGTTCTTCATTTTTCCTTTTTTTAATTATTTCATGCAATGCTTGTTATCGTGTATCCGAAAGAATAACCCAATCATCAATTTGAAAAGCAATTTAGTTAAAGGTATATGTTAGCAATTTTTATTGATTTCAAATCTCCGGTTAAAAAGTAACGATCGCACATCGTTCTCAGCGACTTCGATATTTGGTATATCTCCAAAAAGCAGGCACTAACTGGTTGGGCTTAATAGTTTACGTTTTTTTATTTGTAAATTTTTATTGCATCCAAGGCCAGCATCGTTGTATCGGTATTTACAATTTTCAGGAGATGTTTACCATTATTTAGCCCTGTTTTACTGAAAAGTACTTTCTGCGCCTGATAGCTTTCAGCAAAACCATCCACAGTTGTTTGAAAAACGCCATCCAAAAAGATATCGCATTTGCCCTGTTCATTGCTCAGACTGCCAATGTATTCAATTCCGGTTCCAGTAAAAGGAAAGAGTAGCGCATCGCCTTTCACTGCTGTTACATGCACATCGTTATCGTAATCGCCATGCTTCCGTTCCCAGCGGCTATATTCCCAACCCCGGCCTTCGTATGAAATATCGAAGTCAGTATCATTAATCCAAACACAACTTGATTTTTTAGGTATTGTTCCCGAAACAGTCAATTGGATAGCCGTATCGAAAACATCCCACTCTTCTTTTTCTGGTAAGCTGAGTTCGACTCCTTCTTTAGTCTGAGTTAAAACCACGTTTTTACCATTTCTCAAAAGCATAGCCGATCCAAACAACTTTCCATCTTCAGGAGCCGGAAGTCTTAATTTTTTGCCTTGCGGTGCAGTCAGCACATGAATGTATTCCTGTTTGTTATCCAATGAGCGGGTTGCAACTCCCCAGCTTAAATCGTTCATCGTTTTTCCTGAAATGGATGGATAAGAAGTGCTTGGCAGCGTTTGTTTGATGGAGCTAGCAATGGGTTCAATCAGTTTTCCAACTTTAATCAGCGTATCCAATACACCTGTTCCCCATCCTTTACCCGCATAAGGACCGGTTGCCCACGCCACACCACCACCAACGGTATTGGCACCAGCTTCGAGAACGGTGTACCGGAACATATCGGAAGCCGAAAACTGCACATCGTTTTTCCCAAGTGGACTGGTAGCGGACCAGTTTCCGGCAAAACAAGCGCCTACCGGAAGTGTGTAGGCCGGCCATTTGTTCCCGTCAGGCTGGGCAAACTCGCCCCAACCCGGGCCGTATTCCTTCATACCCAAATCGCAGGCATAGGTTGTTCCGTAAAAATTATTGATGATGGTGAGATTGGGGTTGCGGGTTTTGATCGTTTTCCGCAAGCGGTTGTAATCAACTACACGATAGCTGTCGCCTGCAGGGCTGCCTTCATCGATCCAGATTCCATCGATCTGGTTGCCATAACGATCGGCAAACTCGCCGTAGATCTCATTGATAAAATTATTCCACTTCGCGAAATCAAAGTTCGCCCAGTTCGGGTTCCAGCCTTCTTTCAGGTTCTTTCCTGCCCCCCAGCCTGTGGCTTCTTTTTCTTCGTCATTCCTGAAATCATGACCATCGCGCGGATGGGTATAGTAATAAACCTTGATTCCTTTGGCTTTGACTGCCTTGGTCAAATCACCAATCATATCACGGCTGGCCGAATGCCCCGGACGCCAATAATTCATTTTTTCCGAGGGATAAAGCAGATTCATGTTGGCGTGCCAGGCGGTGAAAATTACATACTCCACCTGCATTGCTGAAAGATCGTCGGCAAAAGACTGAACGTCAAAAACATTGGCCAGTTCATTCAGATCATTGCATCGTTTTCCATCAGGATACATGGCTCCACCCGGTACATAATGAACAAAAAGCCCGTACTTCATCGGTTCGTACGAGTTCGATATTTTTTTGGCATTTTGAATTGAATTACTTGATTTTTCTGAACCATAAGAGACAGAGAAAACCGACACAAACGAAATAATTGATAGCTGTAAAATAGCAATTTGTAATTTTTTAAGGTTCATGATTTTAATTTGAATTCAACCTTGAAGGGTATATAAAGAAGAGGCTGTCTCAAAAGATAGAGACAGCCTCATATTCTCTAACTAATTAATAATCTGGGTTTTCAATCAGATTTGGGTTGTTGGTTGTACGGGATAAAGTAATAGGCAAATAATAATGTTTGGGTGCGAAAGGCTGAGCCAAACTACCATCAATATTTGGAATGATCTGCAGTTTAAACTTACGGGTATTGTAATCCAGAATATACTTCATGCTGGAAAGAACTTTAGATAATTCGACTTCCGCAGTGCGCCATCTGCGAACATCCCAATAACGGTTACCTTCAGCAAACAATTCAACTTTCCGTTCATGTCTGATCTTCTGGCGGTCAATTGATGTCAACAAAGCGATACCAGCTCTGGCCCTGATTTGATTTACGGCATCCAGAGCTTCCGATGTTTTTCCCAGTTCAAATGCAGCTTCTGCCAGGTTTAACAACGTTTCGCCATAACGAAAAATAATCCAGTCGGTTTTTGAATAGCCATCATACATCGGAGATATACCGAGGGATTCGTCCATGTGCTTAAGCATCATGAAAGGGGTAGCGTATGGACGATCCGTTGTAGCTTTTCCTCTTCCGGGCACACCATTGTAGGTATTCTCTGTTACAGTTCCATCAGGTAAAATAATTCCACGATAGGTCTGAAGTGTTTCTCCCATCCAGCTATCACCTTGAGTTTGAATGGATGCATGAAAGCGAGGATCTTTGTTGCCGAAAATTTCATCAACAGCCCATAAATAGCCGGAAGCAATTTTTTGGCGATCGATAACACCAGAAGATCCATCTTTATTTTCAAATTCTTCCACCATTTCCAAATAAGCTATCGACTCACCACCACAGCCCCAGATATGATACCCAAACGGATCATTCATAAAATCCCAGGAATGTCCTTTTCCTGACTTTCCATCGTAAACCTCAGAGAAAATTACTTCCTGATTGTTTTCATCCAGAAACAGATTTCTAAAGTTTGAAATCTTATTGTCAGGTGTTTTATTGTACAAAGCAAACTTTCCGCTTGAGATAATCGCTTTTGAGGCATCGTATGATTTCTGCCAGTAGTCTTTTGCTTTTCCGGCAGGTATTCCTACAAGACCGTTAATTTGAACTTGGCCCCAGGTACCGATACTGCCTGCATACATGGCAACCCTGCTTTTTAATGCCAATGCTGCATATTTGGTAGGTCTGCCACCATCGTTCTGAACATCTTTCAGATCGACGGTAATGGCATCGATCTCGGATAGAATGAAATTATAAACTTCTTCTTCTGTATTCCTTTTGGGATACAATTCCTCCTTTGTGGCATCCATTGCCTGAGATTTCGTAATAAGCGGAACACCGCCATAGCGTTTCACCATATTGAAATACGCATACGCCCTGAGAAACCTGGCTTCAGCAATCCTTTGCTTTTTCTTGTCTGCCTCAATCGGGGATGTCGGCAATTTTTCAATAAATATATTCAATTTTCTCATCAACGGATAACCCCACCATTCGCCATAAGGTCGATCAGCTCTTATCATAAATGATTTAAATCCACTATAGCCGGGATCACTATAACCTTCCCAACCAACTGTACATTCATCGGCACAATTGGTTTGTGTTGCAAGTTCGAACCAACAACCTGTATAACCAGCCCAAAATGTTCCCGGATTATAGTTCGCATCATTTATAAAGCCCATCTCTCCATAGCAGTTGTTCAGATAAGCATCAATCAGGGCCGGGTCGTTCCATACTCCGGCATCAGATATAATATCCAGTGGTTGTTTCTCAAGCACATCTTTATTACATGATGCCAATCCCAGGAACATCAGCAATAATATATAATTTATCTTTTTCATATTTTTTATAGCTTAAATTGAAATTACAATGTAAGATTTATACCTAAAGTCAGCGTTCTCTGTTGTGGATAATATAAGAAGCTTCCGGATGGCGATTCAGGATCTAATCCATATTTTTTCAGCCTGTCGAGGGTTAATAGGTTCGTTCCGGCCATAAAAACCCTTAAGTTTGTTATTTTGGCCAATTGTAATATTTGTTTGGGTACATTATATCCTATATTCAATGTTTTCAGACGGATGTATCCAGCTTTTTTAAAGTAAAAGTCAGAAAATCCACCTCCCTGTGCTTGACTTCCACTGCGGATAAACAGGGCATGGGGGTCATTATTTGCTTCAGTCCATCTATTCTTGAACATTTGGAGTGATATGGTTTCTGCTTCACCTTGAAAATTTCCGTTTTCAGGATTAATGATTGAAATGTAATTCCCTGCAGCTCCCTGGAATAACATGGAGAGATCAAAGTTTTTATATTTAAAATTGGAGGTCAAACCAAACATCCAATGAGGCATATTTCCTTTACCTAAATCGACCTGGTCTTTCCAATCCAATTTTTTATCGCCATTGACATCGATGTATTTGATGTCTCCGGGTTTAATTGTTTTATTACCTTGACCATCCTGGTCAAATTTAATGGCATCGATCTCGGTCTGAGAAGTATATAAACCATCTGTTTTGTATCCCATGACACGGTCGGTCCATTGTCCAGACATTTTGTATACCCTTGCTTGTTCAGGATCGGTATATTCAGTCTCTTCAAAATGATCCCATTTGGCCCTTGACCAGGAAATGTTACCACTAATATCCCATGTAAAATCTCCTTTATTTCCCCTTGTTCCGAGTGAAGCTTCAAAACCAAGGTCA
>JBAXWR010000095.1:0-25471 GCA_037128295.1 Mariniphaga sp. | reverse complement strand
AATAAGTTGAAATAAGTTGAAATAAGTTGAAATAAGTTGAAATAAGTTGAAATAAGTTGAAATAAATATTAGATATACTGTTTATTATCAAGATATTAATGTTAAATCCCCCCTGCCCCCCTTTAGGGAAAGGGGGATTCATTCAAGCGTGATCTGTATTCATTATTGGTGATTTTTTTGATAAAATCTCGTTTCAAAACAACAAATCAACCTTCGAAGGGTTTCCCCCTTTGGAAAAGGGGGACCAAGGGGGATTTAAATCTGCATCTTTTTTATTCAATACGTTCTTAATCATCGTCCCCTTCCTTTTCGGGGGTAAAGAATGCTGCATGAACAGGAGGCGGACATGGACTGTCAAGTCCTTTGATAGCGGCCCATAAAACTTCATTGAATTTTGCATCAGGAACACTGTCCTCTTTTTTGAAATTAAACTTCTCGCTCATTTTTGAGAATTTACTCTCCTTCTCATTTTTAAGGTTTAAGTCAACAAGGTTTGCAGTAGCCTTAAAAGATGGGTGTGTAGCAGTTTGATTAAAACAGCGCCACATAGGTTCTGCTGCTGCATCATATTGTGTCATAGGAGGCAATCCTAAAATCAACTCTATAGTACGAAGGACCGAACTTGTTGAATACATCGTATGGTCAACAAAACCTTGCTTAACAAAACCTCCGGCAACATAAGTAGTTGACCGGTGAGCATCCACGTGATCAGGTCCATTTTGGGCATCGTCCTCGACAATAAAAATAACAGTTTCGTTCCAGATCGGGGAGTTGCTGAGGTATTCCACAAACTGACCAACGGCAAGATCATTATCAGCAGCAAAAGCCTTTGGAGTTGGACTTCCCAATTTTAAACCTTCGGTATGGTCATTCCCAAAACGTATTGTATTTAGCCTTGGTACGTCCCCTTTGGCAAGGTGCAGGTCGAAATCGCGTTTCCACAACTGGACCCTGGCTGTATCCCTGAATTTAAGGTCCCATCCATGGTATTCCTTGCAGAAATGGTTTTCAAGTGCAGGAATGTTTGGCGTCCGTGCATCCGAAATAAACTCACCATAACTTCTGTAGCTTACACCATATTTTTTACAGTAGTCCCATAAAAACCCATTCTTATTGTTCGAGATTTCACGTTCCCCTTCACCAGGATAAAAACCGCCCCTGCTGCCATAGCTTGTTGGCCAGTTTTTCTCAAGGTAGTCAGTAGCATAAGCGCCCATTGTCCAGTTGTGGCCATCGGCACTAACTTCCCCATCGACATAAAAATTGTCGAGCAATACAAACTGATTGACTAGTTTATGAAGGTTGGGCGTTACATTTTTCCCGAAAAGTACAAGGTTTGGATCCCCATTTCCTTCTTTAACGTCCCCCAAAACCTGATCGTAAGTTCTGTTTTCCTTGATCACATAAAATACATACTTAATGGGAGAAGGATCCCCAACTCTTGAAGGGATAGGATTTCCTGCTTCACCTGTACTTTCCATCTCCTTCTCTTTCGAGTAAGGTGTATTGTTATAAACTGCCTTTGAATAAATCCCCAACTGGTTATCATCGGGCCGCTGAACGGATTGAAGCGTACCTTTAAACAACCCACCAATGTACTGACCATTAGCGTTTTTGATATCGACATGTCGGGCAACCTGCTCTTCTTTGTTCAATGGGCTTGGTCCTAAAGGATTTGGTTTTGAAGTCAATCCTTTGCCATTGGCAACCAAAATTGTATTATCAATCACCCTGACACAGGTCGGATACCATCCGGTTGGGATGAAACCCTTGCTTAGGCTATTTCCAGGATTGCTGATATCAAAAACAGCAAGGCAATTGTTATCGGCATTTGCTATATAAATCGTTTTTTCATCCTCACTTAGCGCAACACTGTTACTAGTGGAACCGGATGGCGAATTTGGGAACAAGGCAGCATTTAAAACTTCGATGACCCGGTTCTTTTCGGTCGAGATCACAGAAACGGAATTGTCGTTCGCATTGCTCACAAAAAGATATTTTCCATTACGGGTGATACACATGTCATTGGGATTGTCGCCAACAGGAATCGATCCTTTAATAACCTGTTTCTCAGTATCAAACAGAACAATCTTATCACACCCCCAACAGGTTGCATAAAGGGTTTTGTTGTCATTGGAGAGAAGGCAGGTATAGCCTTCACCCCCCAAAGGAATCTGACTTTTTACCTTTTTATTCTTCAGGTCATAAACATAAAGGGAATTGTTTTCTTTGGTAACGGTATAGAGGTACTGTTGTTTATCGTCAACAGCAATCCCGGCAATGGAGATCAGTTCAGGCCATCTCTTTCCAATGACCAAGGTATCAAACGGAACTATTTTGGAATCCTGGATCTTGTAGCGCATGATCCAGTTGTCGTTTCCACCCGATGCATAAAGATATTTTCCATCCCTGGAAAAGGTAAGACCCAGCCATCCTTTTTTAATGATTACTGAATCAGTCATTTGATAATTTGCTACATCAATCAACTGGATGGTCTGATCGCTTTGGCCGTTATTTGTAACAGCGATCATCTTTTTGTTCGGCGAAACTGCAATATTTAATGGCAAATCCCCAAGATGCAACATTTTCCCAACCGGCGAAAGTTTCCATCCGTTGGGCAGCGACACACGACCTGCTTCAATCTCTTTCAACAGTTGAGCCATCACATTTTTTTCATTAATTGAAAAGATGTTCAGGCAAATCAATGCGATAATAATTTTAATTCTGGTTGTTGACATGGTATTGTATTTTAAGTAAATCAATTTTTATTTGGCTCTCCTGTACTGTAATGGCCAGTCAATGTCCTGTCCAAGTTGGGGTGCTGCTTTAAACGGGAAATAGGGTTCCCTGAGCGATTCCCGCCCAAAGAAGATAAGGTCAGCCTGTTCTTTGGCTAAAATTTCTTCAGCCTGATGCGATTCTGTAATCAGGCCAACAGCACTTGTGTGAATGCCTGTCTCTTTTTTGATTTTTTCGGCAAAAGCTACCTGGAAACCAGGGCCAACAGGAATTTTCGCATAAGGTACCATTCCACCTGAAGAACAATCGATCAGGTCAACACCGTTTGTTTTTAAGATGGCAGAAAGCTGAACAGCCTCTTCCGGGTTCCAGCCACCTTCGACCCAATCGGTTGCCGAAATCCTAACGAACAATGGGAGATGATTTGGCCAAACCGTATGGATTGCCTTTACTATTTCGAGCAAAAGGCGTATCCGGTTTTCAAAGCAACCTCCATAATTATCAGTTCTTTTGTTGCTTAGTGGCGACAGGAATTGATGGATCAAATAGCCATGGGCCGCATGGATATCGATCACTTTATATCCTGCCCGCAAAGCCCTTTTCGCCGCTTCCTTAAAATTGGTAATTATTTTCTGGATTCCATCGCTATTCAATGATTTGGGTGCTTCATCTTCCAGTTCAAACGGTAGCTCCGATGGAGCGACAGTCTGCCAGGCTATTTCATTGTCGGTGATTTGTTTGCCGCCATCCCACGGTACGGCACAACAGCCTTTCCTTCCGGCATGGGCCAACTGAATACCTGCAATGGCACCCTGATACTGAATAAATGATGCGATTTCCCTCAGTTTTTCAATGTGCTCATCGTAATACAACCCAAGGTCTGCGGGTGTTATGCGTCCTTCCGGTGAAACAGCAGTAGCTTCCTGAATAATCAACCCTGCACCACCAACAGCCCTGCTCCCATAATGAACCAAATGCCAGTTATTGGCAAATCCATCTAAGGCAGAATACTGGCACATCGGCGAAATACCGATACGGTTTCTAAATGCTATATCTTTAATAATAAGTGGATTAAATAAAAATGACATGCCTGGCGATATAAGTTTGTAAAAAAAAATTCCTGATTCAATTGAACAGGCTAATATACACAAATGAGCAACTTATTTAGAGAAAGATTTAAACGGAAATTAAACCCAAATCACACAGAGAAAATTCAAAGGAATTTATATTATTTTTGAAGTGTTATGAACGTACTTAATCAGCTTTTATGTCAACTTCATTAGCGCCATTTTTTGTAAGCTTAATTATTGCCGAACGTCTGCGCAGATACGTCAAAATCAATTTGTCATCCCAATGGGAGAATCTTTTCAGGTGGGCCCTTTTCTTTGCCGCAATCCTTTATGCTGTTGAAACAATATTTTCGGCTGAAGATTTTACCAAATGGATTTGGCACATTTTTCTTATTGGACTGATTGTCTTTTTATTAAAGCAAAAGGAACTACTTCCTTTACGAATGTTCATCATCGCATTTGTCCCATTTGAAATTGTATCCTTTGCAGGTGACCTGGCGCAAATCGTCAGCATCAATTTTTTTAAATCCAATGAAGCTTATTTTGGCACAGCCCGAACACTGTCGTTTATGTGGATGGGCGCTATCTTATTCAGTCAGAACAGGCAAGCAAAGGCTGCAGAAAAGGAACGCATCAAGCGACAGCAGGAGGATGAACTCAACCGGGCGATTGCCATCAGAAAAGTAGAACTGGAAGGGTTGGTCGCCGAAAGAACAGCTGAGCTTACCAACCAGAAAGAAGAACTCGAACATGCACTTGTAGAGTTGCAGGCGACACAATCCCAATTGATACAGTCCGAGAAAATGGCATCTTTGGGTGAACTGACTGCAGGGATTGCCCATGAGATCCAGAACCCATTGAACTTTGTCAATAATTTTTCGGAAGTGAGTAACGAACTACTCGAAGAGATGGAAACGGAAATGGAGAAAGGAAATGGAAATGAAGTCAAACAGATCATCGCCGATTTAAAAATAAACCTTGAGAAAATCAACCATCATGGCAAGCGGGCCGATAGCATCGTAAAAGGGATGCTGTTACATTCGAGGGCAAGCACAGGCCAGAAAGAGTCCACAAACATCAACAATCTGGCAGATGAATATTTACGGTTGGCTTATCATGGACTTCGGGCAAAGGACAAAAGCTTTAATTCCAAAATGATAACCGACTTTGACAAGACTTTGGGGAAGATTACCATTGTGCCTCAGGACATTGGAAGGGTGATCCTCAATCTGTTGAACAATGCTTTTTATGCTGTAACTGAAAAAAAGAACGCTTCTGACCCACAAGGTTTTCAAAACCTTGAAGGTCTTGGTTCCTACGAACCAACAGTCTGGATCAGCACAAAGAATTTAGGTCATGAAGTTGAAATCAAAGTGGCTGATAATGGAAATGGGATTCCTCAAAAAATTGTCGATAAAATATTCCAACCTTTTTTCACGACAAAACCCACCGGTCATGGGACAGGTTTAGGCTTATCTTTGTGTTATGAAATCGTCACAAAAGGGCATGAAGGGGATTTGCATGTTGAATCTACCGAAGGCGAAGGTTCTGTTTTTACAATTCATTTACCATTAAACAATTGACATATGGCTACAGTATTGGTTGTTGACGATGAAATAGATATTAAGGTCCTTTTCGAAATGTGTTTCAGACGGGAGATAAAGCATCATGAGTTGAATTTTGTGTTTGTCTTTTCAGCCGAAGAGGCTTTAAAATACATGGAGAATCATCAACAGGAGGCTGTTCTGATCCTTTCTGACATCAATATGCCCGGCATGAGCGGCCTTGAATTGCTGAAACACATCAAAGAAAAATACCCGAATCCTCCTCCATATGTGATGATGATCACTGCTTATGGGGACAAAGAAAACTACCGTATAGCCATGGAACTAGGGGCAGATGATTTTTTAACAAAACCTGTTGATTTTGTTGCACTTAAAGAAAAACTAAAATCAAAATTGGTATGATAAAAATTTTGATCGCCGATGATGAGACAGACCTTGAAATTCTCATCAGGCAAAAATTCCGCCAGAAGATCAGGGAGCAGAAGTATGAGTTCGTATTTGCTGTGAACGGAAAGGATGCATTAAAAAAAATGCAGGAAAACCCTGATGTTGAGATTGTTTTGACCGATATCAATATGCCGGAAATGGATGGACTCACCTTACTGACAAAATTAAACGAGACCAATCCGCTCGTAAAAACAGTAATGGTTTCGACCTATGGTGACATGGGAAATATCCGTAAGGCGATGAACCGTGGGGCCTTTGATTTTGTGACCAAACCTGTCAATTTTGAAGACCTTGAGTTGACCATCGAGAAGACGATCCAGCATGTTAAGATGATCCGCGAAACGTTAAAGGCAATCAAGGAGAACAATATCTTAAGGATGTATGTCGATGACAACGTCCTCAATTTCATGGGAAGCCGCGAATTTGAAGTCTCGATTATGGCCAATGAAACACTTGAAGCGACAGTTGCATTTATCGACATCTGCAGTTTTACGGCCATCAGCGAAAAAGAATCCCCCGATGTTGTCGTTTCGCTGCTGAACAGGTATTTCGACCTGATGGCTACAGAAATCATTGTGCAGAAAGGGATTATCGATAAGTTTATCGGTGATTGTGTGATGGCTGTTTTTAAGGGAACTTATCATGTCGACAGAGCCATTGACGCCTGCCTTGCGATCAGGAACAAAATTGTTGATTTGCCTGGTTGCGACAATTTCCTTCCACATGTATCGGTAGGTATTAACAGCGGCGAAATGATTTCTGGAAACATTGGGTCCGTTTCCTTGCGAAGGTTAGATTATACGGTGATTGGCGATACGGTAAATACGGCACAACGTTTACAAGGTGCAGCCGGAGTCGGACAAATTGTTATTTCAGAAGCTTGTTGGAAACAGGTCAAGGATTCGTTCAACTGCAAGCTGATCGGTCCGGCCAAGCTGAAAAACAAGGTCGAACCGGTAATGATTTATGAAGTTTTGAATTAATCCATCTGCAAAATCGACACCATGCAATTTGAACAGGCTTATTCGTTTATGATCCGTAAATTAGAAACCGGATTGCCTTCTTATCTTTCATACCACAATACCGATCACACAAAGAATGTCGTAAAAACTGCTGAATACCTGGCAATCGCAGAAGGATTCTCAGGCGAAGACCTAATCTTGCTAAAAACGGCTGCTTTATTCCATGATTCGGGTTTCCTTCACGACCACCAGGATCATGAAGAGATTTCGTGCCAGGAGGCACAAAAGCATTTGCCCGAATTTGGTTATTCGAAAGAACAGATTGATGTAGTTTGCAAGATGGTCCGGGCAACCAAATTGCCACAATCCCCTGAAAATCACCTTACTCAGCTTCTTTGTGATGCAGATTTGTATTATATTGGCACAGAGAAATATACAGAAATAGCCGAAGGATTGTTTTCCGAATTGAAAAGGTTTGGTGTTGTCAAAACAAAAATGGAGTGGGAGTTGAAGCAAATCGAATTCTTGTCGGCACATAAATTCTTCACCAAAACTGCCCAAAATGAACGGGAGGTACAGAAACAAGCCAACCTTCAAAAACTGAGGAAAAGTGTTTCCAATACTTTAACCTCCCCGCATGGTGAAACACCGATTGATCTTTTACAGGATGCCCTATTAATGATTGTAGGGGTTATCATCACCGGATATGCATTAAAAGGGTTCCTGGTTCCTAACCATTTTTTCGATGGAGGAATTACGGGCTTGTCACTTCTTGTCCATGAGTTGTACGATTTAAATCTTGGGATGGTCATTATTGTATTGAACCTTCCCCTGATTGTTGTAAGCTTTTTCACAGTTGGCCACAGGTTTGCATACCGGACATTTTTGAGCGTCGTATTACTGGGAATCTGCCTTTTGGTACTTCCGAATGTTGCGATTACTTCCGACAAACTGTTGATTTCCATATTCGGGGGTGTATTCCTTGGTATTGGTATTGGGCTGATTATGAGGGCTGGTGCTGCCCTTGACGGGATTGAAGTCCTGGCGCTTTATACTTTGAAAAGGACTTCCTTTACAATCACTGAAATTATCCTTGCTATCAATGTGATGATTTTTGGCATCGCTGCCTTTAAATTTGGAGTCGAATCGGCTCTGTATTCTATCCTTACCTACTTTGCCGCCACCCGGTGTATCGACTATGTTGTTGAAGGGATACAGGCCTTTACGGGAGTCACAATCATTTCAGGGAAAAGTGAAATCATTAAATATCAATTGGTTAATAAATTAGGTCGTGGAATTACGGTTTACAAGGGTGAGCGCGGATTTTTACCTGGCAAATTTGAAATCAGTACCGAGTGTGATATTATTTTCACTGTAATTTCAAGACTGGAATTGCGGAAACTCAAAAACCTTGTCTATGACGTCGATCCAAATGCATTTGTATTTGCGAATACGATCAAAGAGGCTTCAGGTGGGATCGTTAAACAGAGGCATCATCATTGAGATTTTGGATAAGTGCTATATTACCAATGGTTTAATACAAAAGGATAAAGATACCAGGATTTCAATCGGACTGTTACGTTCGGGTCCTGCGATTTCCAATCGCGGTTAAAAAGCGGTTGGAAACCGCTCGACCCGAAGAGTCTTTTCTAACATTGTTTACTTTTCAAGCACAATGGTACAATTGATTCAATTCGTCATAATGCAGTATTGATCAATTTCTGCAAAGAGGACGAAACCGCCAAAACCGTTCCTGCCCGATTTTCAACCATTCCTTTTATCGCGGTCTGTGCAGCTTTCTTTTCATTATCATTCAAGGAACCCTTTCTGGTTAAGGAATCCAACGCTTTCAAAGCAAAGATGGACAATACTTGTAAATCACGACTGGTTTCTACGACCTTCGTCAAACGTGGGTTTCCGTCTGCACATTGTACAAAAGCGGCATGGTTTTCCTGCCATCTGATAAGCCATTTCCGGATTTCAGGTTCGTTCTTTTTGTGTGCGGGATCGGAAATAAACTCATCGACCGTCCACCCAAACTTCAGGGCAGTCCAGCTTTCCGGGGCAGCCGCATCAACAACCTCATTCAGAGGAATTAAGTTGGAGGTGACACTTGCAATCCGGCTATAATATTTCGACTCCTCCAAAACATCAATCAGGCATTTGACAGCGCCGGTATCTTTTCCCTGTGCAAGGTCATCGATCAGATCCTTTTGTGATTGAAGGTGACGTAGTCCTGATTGGTCAAGGCGGTTGGAAAGAATCTCCAATCTGCGATACATATCCTTCACATCTTTCGTCAACTCCTGAGGCGACCACCATTTCTCGGCCATTGCAGCCATCCGGGGCCAGATGCGCGATTCAATGTTTTGTGCCGAAACCACCTCTGACCACATGGCTGCTTCACCTCCCAAAATATTTCTTTTCTGTTCCAGGAACAGGGGTTTGATCAATTCAACTTTTGGAGCTATTGTTCCTCGCATGTCGTTCGCACCTACCTTTTTCCCTTTGAATGGGAACGAAAGAAATCCCAGCGACATTTTACCTTTCAAACTATCACCCGAAAAAACAGCTTCAAAATTAATCTGTCCATAATCTGATTTGAACGAAAATTTCAATTCATCACCCAATCGTTCCGCCTTTTCGAATCCAGTTGCATTGTCCATCAGAAAAAACAATCCACGTAAATTGCTGCTGTCGCCGTACAGGACCAGACTTGTTTTAACAGGGCTTTCACTGATCTGAAGTACAAGATCGTATTGTTGCCAAAGAATGGAGTCCGGTTTGATTGTAACTGCCCCGGGGAGAACTTCAGGATCAGTCGCATAGTGTTTTGAGGCAGGCAATTTATGGTCGAGGTAATAACCTGTTGAAAGAATGGCTTTTGATCCCTTTTGAACAGCTTCAAAAAGGGATTTGTGTGACCTCCAGCTCTGTACAACAATGTCGTTACTCAATTTTGGGTTCAGGATCTCGTCCCAACCGACCATTTTTTTGTTGTGTTTCTGAAGGATTTTCTCAATGCGCTGATTGAAATAGGCTTGCAAACCATGAGCATCAGAAATTGAGTTTTGTTTCATAAACAATTGAATCGTAGGGCTTTCATTCCACTGAGAAAAATTGACCTCGTCGCCACCGATATGGAAATAGGGATCGGGAAACAGGTTGGCCATTTCACCGACAAAGGCGTCTATAAAGGTATAAACCTCTTCCCTTGTGGGATCCATCACCGGTTTTAAAACACCAAATGTTGTCGCTAACTGATAAGGTCCAGGTACTGAGCCAAGCTCGGGATACCCAACCAGAAAGCTAAGTGTATGTCCCGGCATGTCAAATTCTGGAATGATCCGGATGCCACGCTCCACAGCATATTCAACAATCTCGCGAACATCTGCTTGTGAAAGGAAATTGCCGCCTGATCCCATCTCCTGAAGTTTGGGAAACACTTTGGATTCGACCCTGAATCCCTGATAATCGCTCAAATGAAGGTGCAGTACGTTCAGTTTCACGGCTGCCATCGCTTCGATGTTCCGGAGGATTACCTCTTTGGGAATCCAGTGGCGCGATACATCGATCATCAATCCGCGCCAGACAAACCTTGGCGAATCGGACAGTTCAAGATATGGCCAGGTACAGGTTCCGTTTTCTACTTTTAATAGTTGGCTGAGTGATTCCAGTCCATGAAGTACCCCATATGCCGTAGCTGCTTTTAAGACGATCCCTTTTTTATTGATTGATAGGCTATAGCTTTCAGTGGTTTCCAATGGCTGGACAGGTAATGTCGCTGTCTCATAAAAGACCGAAAGTCCAACTCCATTCTCTTTAAAACTCAGGGTGCTTGCTTTGGATGTTTGTTTTAAAAATCTGCCAATTGCCTTTTGCACAATTGAATCCTTAGGTCCTTGTATTTCTGCACCAAAGTCCGGGGTAAGTAAAAACCTGCCATCTGACAGTTTCAGATAGGAGGGGAGGGGCATCAAGGAAATGGCAGCCCTGTCTTCTGCCGAAACTGGCAATGGTTTAGGCTTCAAGTATTTGAAATAAACAAAAGCCCCTATAGCCAACAGGATAACCAGTAGGAGACCCGAAATTTTTAAAGTTGCCTTGAGCATAGGAGGAAATTTTTATTTCTCGCAAAGTTCGCAATGAACGCAAAGTTCTTATTTATAAACCTTTGCGTTCATTGCAGCCTCTGCGAGACATCTTTTCACAAATATCTTGTAAAGAATTATTATTTAAATGGTTAGCACCATCTATGCCAGCCGCCAGTTGCCCGTCGCCAGCCGCTGTTCCTGGAAGATCGCACTCTTCTTCAACACGCAAAGCTTCTTTGAGGGCTTCTGCCTCACTTCATCGGCGTGAGGATGATATTCCTGAATTCAATTGGTCCATGGTCGCCTTGAAGGTAGATCGGTCCCGGTTCGCCCTCTTTGCTGTCGATTGCACCACCTGTGATGCCAGGTATTGCCTGGTTCCAGATTATGGTCTTGTTGTTTGCGACAATGGTTACCATCCTGCCCCTTAAGGTAATATCATATGACTGCCAAACCCCTGGATCTTCAGCAACCATTTCGTTTGGCGTAAGAAATCCATAAATAGCACCAAGATATCCGACCCACGGATCCAGACCTTTGGTGTCCATGATCTGCACTTCATAGCGTCCCCTGAGGTAAATGCCACTGTTGCTCCCTTTCTGGTAACGGAATTCGATATGCAACTTAAAGTCGGTGAACTTTGCATCGGTAATCAGGTTTGAACCAGATTTTGGGCTAGTCAAAACGCCATCTTTTACGATCCATTGGTTTGGCCCCATGGCTTTCCACCCTTTTAAATCAATACCATTGAAGAGATTGATCGCTTCACCCCAAACCGGTTCGCCGGTTCTTTTAAGCGAAGGTGCCTTTACGCCAGTCCAGTTGTATTTCTTGCCATCCACATAAACCATGGTTCCAGCTAAGCCTGTGGCGGTAACGGACCCTTCAAATTCAAGGTCTTTTGATTCGGATTCCCATTGTGGTGGAATCGTAAAGCTGAATTTGTCGCCAACGAGCGTGACTTTCGCAATCGGACGGGCACTTCCGTTCAGATAGACAAACCGTCCAACCAGGGTTTTTATACCCGAATGTTCCACTTCCAACCATGAAGGGAATTCTTTCCCGTTCATCGTTAGGGTAAGATCCCACCGACCTTCCAATTTAGTGTTTTCACCTTCTGCGGAAGCGTTAAAGCAGGAAAATAAAATTGAACATAGCAATAAGAGTGTAATTTTCATGTGTCTCATAATTAGCGTTTTATAATTAACTTGTTTATCAATGTGTTTTTCCCAAATTTATGTTTTAAATTTTGATTATAGTATTGAATTTTCCATTTTCAGGAAGGTGTCCAGAAAGTCTGAAAAAATTACCGCAAGGTTCGCCAGGATAAAATCACAAGGAACGTAAATACTTAAAATACAAATAAATATCTTTGCGAACATTGCGATCCCGAAATTTCGGGATGGCGTACTTTGCGGTAAAAGGAATCTTTTAGGACAGCCTTCTCAGGTCCCTTTTTTACCGACCTATCTTATTGTTAGCGGTTATTGTAAAAGAAATGTCAACAAAATGACAAATGACGTAAAGATGACATAATGATAATACATGAAACGATCTTGACTTAGTCTATTTTTGTCATTAAAAATAAACACATGGAAAATGAAAAAATAGCACGAAGAGTAAAGGACAATAGAAAATTAAAAGGTTTATCACAAGAAGAATTAGCCAATAAATCAGGACTATCTTTAAGAACAGTTCAGCGAGTTGAAAATGGAGAGACAGAACCAACAGGAGAAACTCTTAAAAGAATATCTGCCGCTTTAGACGTTACCCTTAATGAATTGATCGAATTGGGAATAAAAAGTGGAACTCCAAAAAAAGTTGTTAAAACTAAATATGAATATTTAAATATTTTCGATACTAAATTAGTAATTAGTAAAAATGCAGAGTTCGATGATTTAGTTGAAGATTATGGAAAATCTGTCAACAACGTATTTAAAACGTTAATGGTATTTTTTATTGGCATTCCAATATTTACCGCTTTAACAATCATTTTCTATATTTTAGGAAAAAATGGATTAGCAATATATGCAGCATCTTTTGCATTATTATTTTTAGTTGTAGCATTTTATACAATGCTATTCACTTCAGGGTCGTCATTAATAAAAATGGAAAATATTTCTAGAATAATGATTAAGAATACAGGTTATAATACTTCAGTTGTGATTTTACATAGAGAATCTGGTCGTATTAAAGAACGTTCTTTATTGCTAGAGAATGATCAAATTATTATAATGAAAGATATTTTATTGTCAGAGAAACTGATTGAAGAGAAAAATATAAACCTTAAAGCTAGGATGTTTAGCCTTAAAAAAATCATTGTAGCACTCATTATGTTAATTTTGTTTTTCGGAATGATTTTTAAAAAGATTGATCAAACAATGTTTTATTATGGAGTTATAGTTGTAATAATATGTGTTCCATTGATTGTAAAAATGATTCTTAGATCAATTAGTCCATTAAGTCCAAAAACAACAAACCGCTAACAAAGGTTTAATATAATGCTGGGTTCAGAGTTATTCGAAAACTTGGGCAACGCTCCAGGTTTTCTGATAACATGACATTTTCATCTCCCGCAAACCCGCACTATATTTTGCCTCAAACGAACTTTCCAATAGTTAAAGGGTTTGGCTGTCTGTTAAAAAACCAAACAAATCGAAGATCTAAAAGTACCAACACCAATCCGTCCTACTCCTTTATGCTCATCGAGGGTGGTACATCCTCCGGTTTGCTGCCCCAGCTTTTATTGGGTTTCGGACCCATCTCGAAAACCAGCGTTCCTCCTTTTGCGATGTCGTCATGCGTTATGTAGCTTTTTGAATAGGGTTTGCCATTCAGCGTAGCAGATTGAATATAGAAATTGGCCGAAGAAACACCATTCGCCTTAACCGTAAACGGATGTCCCCCGAAGTACTTCCCAAGGTTTAAAGTCGCTTCCTCAAAAAGAGGGGTGCCAATCACAAACACATTCTGTCCGGGAGCTACAGGATAGAAACCCATCGCACTGAAAATATACCACGCCGACATCTGGCCCATATCGTCGTTGCCGCACAAACCATCGGGAGCTGCAATGTATTTTTCGTCCATGATCTGGCGCACCCGTTTTTGTGTTTTCCAGGGTTCACCAGCATAGTTAAACAGATATGCCACATGATGAACCGGCTCATTGCCATGTACATACTGTCCGATCTTGCTGAACAAGGGTGCGTATTCTGGACCGGTTTCGTGCGGTGTCATCGTGAAAAGGGTATCAAGTTTTGTAAGAAATTCCTTTTTACCACCCATTGTATTCATCAGTCCCTGAACATCATGCGGTACATGCCACAAGTATTGCCAGGCATTCGATTCGGTATAATGCCGGTTAGGACTAACCCCAACCCACAGCGGATCCCAGCAACTGTAATATCGGTTCCCTTCGCCGGTAAGGATTTTTGGCGGTTCGTTGCACATTTCGAGCCAGGTACCGTCAGCTTTTTTTGGCCTTATAAATTCTGAAGATGTATCGAACAGGTTGGTATAATACTTCGCCCTTTCGGAGAACAATTGGTAATCCTCCATTTTACCCAGGGCTTTTGCCATTTCTGCAAGACACCAATCATCGTAAGCATATTCCATGGTAACAGAAACCGATTCCCTAACCTTATCGGCGGGGATGTATTTCATGTTCTTGTAATAATCCAGTCCAACCCTGCTGTCGGCGATTGCCCCGGTCTCCATTGCGTTTTTCCTCATCCCCTGATAAGCTTTCTCAATGTCATATCCACGGATCCCTTTCATATAGGAATCGACAATCACGGAAGTTGCATGGTCGCCGATCATCCCCTTCATAAAATAGTTTTTGTAGCAAACATACATGGGTATCCTGCCACCCTGATCGTACATGTCGAGAAAGGTGTTGATCATCTCGTTCTGCCTTTCAGGTTCCAAATAAGCAAGCAATGGATGTTCAGCCCTGTAAGTATCCCATAATGAGAAGTCCACATAGTAATGTCCATTTTTGGTTTGATGGACTTTATTGTCAAAATGGCTGAAGTACGACCCATCCACGTCAGAGAAAGTCCTTGGAAACATTAATGCGTGATAAACTGAAGTATATAAACTTGTTTTCTGATCTTTTGTACCGCCTTTGACCTGTACCTTATTAAGTTTTTCGTTCCAAATGGCTTTTGCCTGAGCTTTGATTTTGTTAAAATCCCAATGGGGTATTTCTGCTGTCAGATTCTTTTTTGCCCCTTCAATACTGGCAAACGAAATACCCACCTTAACCAGAACCTGTTCCCCCTTTTTTGTTGAAAAGTTGACATACGCACCCACGCCGTCTTTTCCTGCCATTTCGTTTTGTTCCGGTTTGATGTTTTCACCGTTCCATGTTCCAAAGGAGGAGAAAGGCTTGTTGAATTCGGCGAAGAAGTAACATTTCAATGGCATGGAATTGTCCCCATCCGAATCGGTAATCACATATCCTTCGATCTGATTGTGATTCAGGAATTTAACATACGACTCGCGGTCTGCCGTCAGGGAGTGCGTCACATCAATGATCAAATGTGCTTCTTTCGTTTCGGGAAAAGTATAGCGGTGAAATCCTGCACGTTCAGTGGCTGTCAACTCCGCCTTGATGTTATAGTCCTTTAACTGAACAGCGTAATATCCGGGAGAGGCTTCTTCTTCGCTGTGGCTATATGCCGACTCATAACCTTTAAATGCTTTGATCGTATCAATCCCGGACTTTGTCAGATCGGCTATAATTTTCAACCTTTCTTCGGCAAGAAAGAGCCTTGTCCTTATCCGGCGGTCTGCCTGTGACAACGATTCGAGTTTCTGCCTTTCTGAATCCGGAAGGTCCCTCAGCCTTTTCTGAAGGTTCTTTCTTGCTAAAAGATCGGGTGATTTAGCGATTCCGGGAAACACTTTCAATTCACCTACAGTGGGCATCACAAGGATATTGCAATAATTGGTCAACGTTCCGTCACCGGTTCCACTCAGTTGGGTATGACTGAATCCAAGGATCGAAGTTTTTGCATAATTGTAAGCTTTAACTCCCTGGTAACCATTGTCCGGACTAAGTTGTACCATCCCGAAAGGAAGACAGGCGCCCGGAAAGACATTCCCCTCTTTGTCTGTTCCGACCATCGGGTTGACATAACCGGTCAGATCCACAGGTTTTGGATCCTTTTTTGTGTCGGTTTTGCCACATAAAAACAGGAATATCAAAGCAATAGCGATTATGGGAAAAGTCAGCCTTTTCATTTCAATTATATTTCAATTTATATTTCAACCAATATTTCAATTTTTATTACAACCAATATTTCAACTTTATTTCAATTCATATTTCAACTTTATTTCGCATGTTCCATTTCCTGATGAAAAGCAGCTTTGTGTGCTATCCCTGCTTCAGCATAATGGGTAATCCCTTCCCTTTTAACTACTTCGCAAAATTTGTCATAACTGCCATCCTGAAGTGCTAGTTTAGGCATCCGTTTGCATTTCAGGTAAAGGATGGGGAGTGAAGCCACCTCAACTCGGCGTAGAACCTCTGCATTATCAGCTACTTTTTCTGCTTCCTGAAAAAGGTTATAGCCCTTTTCAACAAATGCATCCGAATAGATTGGGTCGAAGGCGTTGATCCCATACTGGAAATGTTTTTGTGGCGTGACAAGACGTTGCACAAGGTCGAAATATTGTTTTACAAATCTCCCCGACCTACCATAATAGCCATAAATAAAATCGTTGATGATCTCGGTAGTTTTGGCTTCCGGATTCCATAAAAGTTTGGAAATCAAGTAAGACCTGAGTTCGGCGAATTCCCCTCCACGACTTTGATAGGCTGCTTGTTCCATAATGCCAATGGAATTGTTCTCCTGCAATGTTTTGATGTTGGGCTGAAGAACGCTGAAATTCGGGAAAGGCATGATGTAGTTGGTGAAATTGACCACATAATCCCAGATGTACATGTGTGGTGCAAGTGATGCCCATGTTTGGAGATCGTCGATAAACGATTTGTTCTGGGGACAAGATTTGAAATCGTGGGCAAAGCAACATTCGATGCTGCACAACCTTACCACCACGTTGTTCCTTGGTTTAATATCTTTTGGTGGTGTTCGTGTATATTGATAAGCCAATGTTCCGATGAACTTATCGGGAAACTCCTTTTCAACAGCTTCAGCCACCTGATTCACAAACCAGATCATGATTCCCGATTCGGTGCCGTACTTTTTAACAATGGCCTGGCACTTGTCACATTCACATGCGTTGTGCCAATCGTTTTGGGAAACGTCATAGATCAGGTATTCAGGACTTTCGCGCATCCGCTTTTTGATACGGTCGATCATGATGCTCAGCACTTCAGGATTGGAGAGGCACAACTGGGCACGGTCGTAAGTCCGTTTGCCATCGATCTGACTGTAATATTCGGGATGTTTTTTGAAGAATTCTTCTGGTGGCATCAACGGATAAAAGGTATGGACACCCCAATAACTTTCGATGCCCCCGGGTTGTTCCCTGAAACCCATCGATCCGTTGACACGGTTCCTGGCTGCCCAGATGGGTTCAAATGCCTCATAATAAAAATCATTGCGCACACGTACTCCCGGTTTTTCGGAATGGTTGTACCAGGTAAATTTGACCTCGTCCCTTTTCGGGATCACGCTAACGGTTGGAGAATACCATCTGCAACCCATCTCATTTTCGAGGAACGAGAATACGCCATACATGGTCCCACGTTGTTTGCCACCATAAATATAAATATTAGGTCCATCATTAAAATATCGGAACGACTCGTCCATTTGCTTTGGTTCAGTTTCACTAGTTATTTTGATAATATCTGGTTGATAGCCTATTACAATTTGAGGACCTGACCAGGATTTATCATTCGTGGAAATCGGTATTTCAGTGCCACTGATCTCTTTGAGCCAATGCTGCAACTCTTTGGCAGCCCATTGTTCCGGTTCGGAAGCATCTGGTGAAAGTGAAATCCGGTAAGCTGATTTACCGTTGGAGAAAAGTGGATATTCGATTCGTTTACCAGCGTTAAACTGGATTTTCCGGCTCAACTGTTCCCCATCTTTCAAACTGATTTTCAATTTGGCAACATAAGGTTGGTAACTGGCAGATGGTAGGCTCAGTTGATCAACAAATGGGTTCAACCGTTCTTCCTTTATGATCACTTTATTCTGAATATCAACTATTTCAATTCGTATTTTCTGCACGACATCCGATAGTACATCCTTCGAAAATTTAGAGGTTAAAGATGTCGTTCCATTTTCGGCTGTTGTGAAGTTGAATAGTTCACCCCGATCCATTGCCGTTGCTGCTGAAAATGGATGGAACCTAAATGAAAAACCCCATTTGCTCCCATGCTGCTCAACTTTCAGAAGTACGGTATTTTTCCCTTTTTTAAGGAAAACAGGGATCAGATCGCTGTCGATTTTCAAACCTCTTGAAGGTGGATAATCCCATACCTGCAAACCATTGACCCACAGGCTTCCACCATCGTTCGTTCCCAGACCTATCATCCACAGGCCAGGATTGTCTGCTTCGACTTCGCTGTAAGCATAAGCCAGAACAGGTGCTGCTTTTGAAAGGGCATTGACCAGGTCTATAATGGAATCATTTGATTGATAAACCTTCCACTTAACAGAACCCTTGTCGGTTTTTACTGCATCACCCGCTTTGATGTTGGGTTTTGTTTCCCCACCATATTTCTTTAAATAGTCGGTAGAGTATCCTTTCAGATGGTCCCATGCTTTATCTGGATCGGTTTGCATTTGCAAAGGGATTGGACCACACAGCAACCACGATTTAACCCATTGACCAGCAACTACTTTTTGAGGCTGGGCTAAAGTTTGGCACATTGAACCTTGGAGACAAAAAGCAAAAAGGACGATGGATAGAAGAATTGATTTCATAATGGTCTTTTTTTTTGTAATTGTTGGCAGCCTGATTTGGTTGCAAAAATCGTTTCAATTATGACTTAATTATTTGCCTCTATAATTTTATTCTCTTCCGTGTCGGTCAAATGTTTAAGAATGACTTCCAAAAGTAAATTCTTGTCAATTGGTTTTGAAATGTAATCATTGCAACCGGCCTTAATTGCTTTCTCCATTTCACCTGCAAGTCCGTAAGCTGTTTGGGCAATAATCACAACATCTTTGTTAAATTGACGGATGATCCTTGTGGCTTCATATCCACCCATTAAAGGCATTTGGATATCCATCAATATGAGGTCAATATCCGGATTATGGCGGCAGACTTCAACTGCTTCAAGACCGTTTCGGGCTTTAAGGATATTTCTCCCCAATAATTTAATAATAAGGGATAGCAACATAACTGAGGGGGTGTCATCTTCCACAATAAGTATTTTAAGATCCCTTCCCTCCACATTTATTTGAGGCTCCTTTTTTTGAACCGATAATGGTTTATAATTCAATTGATTGTCAATAGGATTGGATGAATATGGAAGGGTAAAATAGAAAGTTGACCCTCCATAATCTCCACTTTCAACCCAAATTTTACCTCCAAGCATTTCTACATAGGATTTTGTGATAGCGAGTCCAAGGCCGGCACCCTGTCTCGCCTTTGCATTTTCCATATCGGCCTGGATAAACCGCTCAAATATGGCTTCAAGCCTATCCTTTGGAATCCCGATACCCGTGTCTTTTACGAAAAATTGTAGAGACGCAATGCATTGCGTCTCTACAAGGTTGTACCCAAATTCAATTGAACCTTCATTGGTATATTTGATGGCGTTTTTAACCAGATTGGTCAATATTGCATATAATTTTTCCCGGTCGGTGTAAATGGTTGCTTCCTTGGCAGGTAAAGTATTCCGAATTGACAATTTCATCCCTTTGGCTTCCACCTCCGGTTTGAAGAAAGTGTAAATGTATTCAATCTGTTCATTGATATTTGACGCTTCCATATCGAGTTTTATCAAACCAGACTCAATTTTCGAAATATCAATAATGTCGTTGATAATATTGAGCATACGGGCACCACTCTTCTCAATGATGTGAATGTATTCCAATTGCTCCTCACCGGTAAGACCCGGTTCCTTCAATAATTCAGCAAAACCCAGAATGCCATTCATCGGTGTCCTGATCTCATGGCTCATATTGGCAAGGAATGCGGATTTTAAACGATCACTCTCTTCAGCTTGTTCCTTGGCTTTAATTAAGTCCTGGTTAAGACGCTTTAACAATTCATTTTGTGTTTCAATGACATCCCCCTTCTCTTTTATAAGCAGTTCATGTTTTTTCCGATCTGTTATGTCCAGAATAATGCCATTGAAAATAACCTCATCACCTTTCTTCATGGGTCGCGACAAAAACTGGCACCACTGCAAACCCTTATTTGTTACTAACCTACATTCATAATTGAATTCCTTGAATTCTTTGATAGCCTGCATAACAGAAGAAATAAAACCTTCCTTTTCGTCAGGGTGGACACGCTGACCCAATCCCCAATCACCAGGTTCACTGTCAGTTGATAGCCCAAACATTTCATACACCTTAGGACTTATGTAATAAAATCCGGTTGATCCATCTTTGCGGGCATAAAACTGATAAATCACACCTGGACTGTTTTTAGTCATATCGCTAAAAATGCGTTCGCTTTCTTCGGCTACTTCTTTAGCCTTGACCAATTCTGCTTCTGCCAGTTTCCGTTCGGTAATATCTTTATCTGCTCCCCTATAACCAAGTATTTCACCAGTGTCGCTAAAAATGGGATAACCATTTGTCAACAGACAAACTTTATGTCCATCCTTATGGATGTTCCAATTCTCCAGTTCAACAATCGATCCTTTTTTTGCAACAATGTCCTTAAAAATTGTGCCAACCCGGTCACCTTCTTCTTTTGACATCAGATCAAAAGGAGTCTTGCCTATTATTTCGGCAGCAGTATATCCCAGAATCCTTTCAACCTTATCTGAACTATAGCAATACTTTCCATTCTCCTCTATTTCCCAGATCCAGTAGTATGTACTCTGTATGATTGCCCGATTGCGTTCTGCACTCTCCTTGATGACTTTATTTGCCTCAATCTGTTTTAATTGTGTCAGTCCAATACCTGCAATTATTTCGATGAAGTCTTTGATAAAATCGAGATATTGTGCCAGTTTTTCTTTTGTCCAGACTGGAACACGCTCAACAGCTTCCAGATAATCAACTTCATTAAATCCGTATTTTTTAGCCTGATTTCTAAAGAATTCCCGATCGGGTTTCTCCAGAAAGATTTGTCCTGTAAAGAAATTACCCAAATGCTTTCCACTTATAATGATTGGCAAAGCATTATCAACCAGGCCATGTGGACAAACATAGGTTACAGCTGGATTCGCTTCATGGAGATGCTTCAGGATGTATTGGTCACTCTTGATACACTCTTTTTCACACTGTGGATGCCTTCTGTGATATTTTGTACACAAATCTTGCCAGGCAACGGCAGTTAAAACATTCCCATCATTATCAAGAATTGCAGAAGGGAAAGAATAAATGGCATTCAATTTCTCCTGCAAATTCTGAAGAAGTTGAATATCAATAAGTTCTGTTAATTTATAGTCCATTCTGTTTGGTCGTTAATTGTTACTAAAAGTCGCAAAAGAATTTGAGTTTCTTAAACAATTCTAATATATAAAGCAAAAACAAAATCACTACAACTTCATTTCCCAACCCTTCTCATAGGTTCTGGACCAAAGTTTATTGGCTGCTTTATCGCCTACGATATGGCCTGATTTTGGGTCAATATTCAGCGAATGACCCACCCTTTGGGAGATATTCCCCAACTGGACAAGCAAAGTGCTCTTATGTCCCGAATCGACATCCGAATGGAGTTTCGCACCATTAAAAATCCCATCGAACATATTTTTGATGTGCAATGCGTCCAATTGTTCGGCAGGATTGGCAAGGTCGCGCGGATCAATTTTCTGCTCATCTTTTACCTCTTTTACAATCTTGCTTTGAAGGTCAAAAATGGTATAGGCATTCCCACTAGGGATTAGAAGGCTCCCTTTTTCGCCATAGAACATCACACCAACAGAGGTTCCTTCAATGTATTTCCCATTGCAACTACGCCCTTCCCATGTCATAGATACCCCTTTTTCAAAATCGAGATTGATCACCTGTGTATCAGGGGTTTCCCAATCATCCTGATAGCGAAACCGCCCTCCGTTGGAACTAACCCTCACAGGATAGTCAACATCCAATCCCCAACGCAGTAAATCGATCATATGGGTCCCGTTGTTGAGCGCTTCACCTGTTCCCCAGTGCCAGTGCCAATGCCAGTTGTAATGGATCAGATTGTCTTTGAACTCTTTACGTGGCGCAGGTCCTTGCCATAGGTCCCAGTTGAGCCACTCAGGAACTGCTACATTTTTGCCGATCCCGATCGATTCACGATTGTTTGTGTACCATCCTTTTCCAAAATAGACCCGTCCGATGGCACCATCTTTGAGTGCCTGAATCCCCTCGACCACTTTTGGCCATGAGCGGCGTTGGTTGCCCATCTGGACTACTTTGCCGTACCGTTTTGCTGCTTCTACAAGCATCTCTCCCTCGTGGGGATTGTGGCTGCATGGTTTTTCGACATACACATGTTTCCCTGCTTGGAGTGCGATCAACGATGCTGGGGCATGCCAATGGTCGGGTGCCGCAATCACCATTGCATCAATGTCTTTGCTTTCAAGTGATTTGCGGAAATCACCAAATCCTTGGGGAACAAGTGTTTGTTT
The DNA here is from genome assembly GCA_037128295.1 of Mariniphaga sp. Lineage (GTDB taxonomy): Bacteria > Bacteroidota > Bacteroidia > Bacteroidales > Prolixibacteraceae > JAAFHB01. The sequence continues at coordinate 2,872 of JBAXWR010000095.1, read as the reverse complement.
ATCTTTGATAGCCTCCATACAATTTGTGATCGCCCTTGAATCAACATCACAAATATGGGCCACGTCACAGTTCTCCTGGCGTGCAAAGTTGGATGCCAACGCTTTTCCACGTGAGTTAACTCCCATCATGGACACCAATATCTTGTTATTCGCCCCGATGATACGGGAATAACTTTTGGCACTGAATCCCGGAAGCACACCCCCGACTGTCAATGCAGCCGTACCAATGGTTGTATTTTTAATAAATTTCCTTCTTGTTGTTTCCATTTTTAGCTATTTTAATTTCTTAATGTGAATGTGCTTATCAGAAATCGGTACTTCCAATTTTAAGCTGCTGGCGGCTTGCAACTGGCGGCTGGCGGTTGGCGAAAAGGGAAGCTGCTGGCAACTAGAAACTGGCAGCTGGCTTGTAAAGTGGATAAAGTTTGATATGTTTTCCAAAAATAAATATTTATACCTCATAACAAGTTGAAATTCAATATAAATGAACCGAGGAATAAACTCCCTGCACGATCAAAGCCAGATGCCAGTTGCCAACAGCCAGCAGCATTTCAAATCAGCTTCGATGCCTTTTTTATAGCTGATTTCATAATATGCTCTATTTCAATTGATTCATTTTTTTTAGCTTTGCTTAGGTCAGCAGCTTCCATAAAGGCCAGGATTTCGAGGGTCTCCTCCTCTTTTACAGGAACAATCCCGGTCTTGAAGAAGTTGATAATCTGGACAAGTAAAGGATTGTAGCCGTTATAGCCACCCAACGGTTTTATTGCTTTCTCGCCATAAATGATACCGCCGTAATCTGACGCCCCCTTCCTTATCCCACGGAAAGTGCCAATCCTGCCATCCTTCCAGGTTCCAACAACAAGGTCGGTATCCTCGTTTGATACCCGAACAACACTTTTGCAGCCAGTCCCCATAGCCGTAAATAAGGTCTCCACGCCATGAATACCATACCAGAAAAGATCGGGGTGCGTTTTCTCCAGTTTGGCAGGACTAAAAGTTTCAGCCCCAAGAACTTTACCATATTTTCCAGCCAGCACCTCATCCATTCCTGTGATGTAACGGAGCGAGGAAGCCGAGAAGATCGGAACATTGTATTTTTTAGCTGCATTAAAGATCGCTATAGCATCTGCAAGTGAGGCTGCCATTGGCTTGTCGATAAACATCCGTTTACCAGCTTTCAAAACAAGCAATGCCTGTTCCAGATGCAGCCTCCCATCGTTGGTTTCGAGCAAAACCACATCGACTTTGGTCAGTAAATCGGCGATGGAATCCACAATCTCAACGCCCAGAGCTTTTACCTCTGTCGTATAACCAGCAATCCTCGAAACGCTGCTTTCGATGTCGTTGCTCCCTTTTGGATAAGCTGCAACTACCTTATAACCTGAGAATTCCTCTCCTGCCTGAGGGTTATTTAAAGCTTTCGTAAAGGCCACACTATGAGAGGTGTCGAGACCGATAATGCCGACTTTTGTACCGGTATTTACATTTGTTTGAACAGATTTACCCAGAACACTACCCGTTATGCACAAGCCAATTCCGGTTATGGCGGTTTTGGAAATAAATTCCCTTCTATCAGTCGTTTTCATGTTCCTAAATTTCGTTTTTATGTCAGTTGGAATGAGACTATAAAAATATCCTTTTTATGTTGAAGTTATTCCCATTTTCAATTTACTTTCTTTCAGTTTTCACATCAGACTTATACCCATCGATCTGCTCCAATAAATCTATTGACTTCATCAATGGGGTCCATTCTTTCCCATTGAAAATGAGATTAAACCATTTTTTATCCTTGTTCTCAAATTTGATATTAAAGAATAACCAAATGGCTGCAAAAACAAATACAAGTGTTATACCTCCTGTCATCAACCATTGAAAGATATTCCATTCCTTGAACATCACTTCATTCCACCAAAAGGTTGTCCAAACCGGAAGTTGAAGAAAGAGAATGCGTGCAACCCAAAGCGTAGATATTTTCAGTCCCGCTAATTTCTTCTGGGTTTTTAGAATCGGATCGGTAATGTCCACTTGATAAATTGTGATGATCTGATAGAGATAAATGAAAATCGCAATGGCGGTTACACCCACCTGAAAAGAAGCCGAAAAGAGAAAAATCTTATTGACTTCTGAAAAAGAATAGAGGTATGCATGACTAAGAAGAATTGCCCCTACTCCAACCCAGATGATGCCTGTGAGGAGCGTAAAAAGTTTTATGGGCTTCATTGATGAAATGAAATGAACCACTTTTAACTGTGAGATATCATCCGAATTAATTCTATTAATTGCTAGAGTTTCTTCCAACTTTTCGTTAGCTGTTTTCCAAAGTTTTTTTAATTCCAATTCGTCCATTGTTTTATGATTTTAATAGTGAAAATTTTGTTTTTAACTTGTCTTTGATACGTCCAATTTTTGTCCCAACGTTGCTGACGGACATTCCCAATATTTCGGCAATTTCAATGTGACTTTTGTCCTCCAAATACAATATCATCAGGGCTTTGTCCAACTCTTTGAGTTCACTGATCAACTGTTCCAATAAATTCAATTGCCTTTCATCCGAAGTTATGTCTTCCGCTGGTATTTGTACCATTTGCTCATTCAGTAGGGAATACCTATTTGCTCTTGTTGTATTCTTTCGGTAAAATGAAATGGCAACATTTAGTGAAATACGATACAACCAGGTTGAAATTTTAATTTGGTTATTGTATCTGTGGAGTGATTGCCAAACCTGTATCATCATTTCCTGAATCAGGTCTTGCCTATCGTCTTCGATAGGACAATATGCACGGGCAACCTTGTGTAAAATCCCCCGGTGTTGCTCAATGATTTTTTGAAAATGTTGTTTTTGTTCCTTCTCGTTCATATCATCTAACAG
>JBAXWR010000094.1:0-25582 GCA_037128295.1 Mariniphaga sp. | reverse complement strand
GAACCGGCCCTTCGGCTTCGCTCAGGGACCGGACACTGAGCGAAGTCGAAGTGTCTGCCCTGAATAGGGTTGAATTTCACAATATGCAGATTAACAGTATATTACCTAGTTTCATCCTAAAAGATAAAAAAAAATGCCACTAAGACTCTAAGACACAAAGGTTTCACAAAGATTTATATTTCGTTAAAACCTAACATGATAGACATCTTCCTTTTTTCTGACGATCCCTTTTGAAACAAACCCATCCCAATTATTGGTGATTTCGACCAGGTCGAAAACCTTGCAGCTTTTGGGCAATCCACCAAAAACCAGGGTGAACTTTTTGGTGGAATTAGCGGGCAGCAAATCCCAAACCGGATAAACGGAGATGTTGTAGGCAAACAACAGATCGCTTTTATAATCCGAAGCATGGTCGATCAGATAGGTGGTTTTCCAGATACGGATCAGGGCATCTTCATTCCCAGGGGCATCAAACCGGCAATGGACGATGATCTGCTTTTCTTCCTCAACCTGATAATCGGTCTCATTGACAGGCTCTTCGTTTTCTTTGTCCTTACGTTCTTTTACCGGGGCAGTCATACTTTTTGAAAAATTGGATGATTCACAATTTATAATATTTGCGGTAGGCAAAAATAAGCAAAACTCCGGTAAATGCTTATTCTGTTTAACCTCTACGAGGTAAACTGTTCATAGGTTATTATTTTTCTACAATAGTAAATCTCCTACGGAGAATTCCTCCTACAGAATTACAATAGCATACAATTTATAGTCTTCAGCGGTGTCTCAATCGATGATCACGTGATAGATATCTTCCTTGTTCCTTGTGATTCCTTCAATATCCAATATCCCATAACCAGACTCAACTTCAATCAGATCAAATTCCTGGCAACCCTGTGGCAATCCCCCAAATATCAACGTGAATTTCCAGGATGAGTGACCTGGTGGTATGTACGTCCAATCAGGCTTAAGTGCAATATTGTAGGCAAACAGTAGGTTACTTTTATATCCGGTGATCGGATCCATCAAATAGATTGGCGGACAAAATCGAATCCTACTACCGAGGGCGTCTCTTAAATCATTGGTACAATGAACAATAATCTGTCTTTCTTCGTCTACATCAAAATCTAACCCATCAATTGGTGCTTCATTTAGTTGATCATCAGGTTTTTTTGTCTGGTCTGTCATTGGGAAATTACTTTTAGTTATTTGAAATACTTTCCGAATTAGGACTCAATACCTGTAAATTTTTCTTCACAACCGATGGCGAAGTATTTGCATAACAGTAAACGCACAGATGGTTACAGGTATTGTACGAACCAATGTCTTTGCTGATCATACAACCACATGCTTTACGCTGACCTTTGTCCTTTAGGTTTGGTTTCTTTTCCTGAGCATCTTCGCCAAACAGAAGCAGCTCCTTAGGTTTTACGCCAAGCAATTCCATTAATTGCCGGTCGTTTGGGAATAGCCTTTCAATCAGATTATTATCAATACATTTGTTGTGGTCAATCTCATATTTCTCCAGGTCGATGTCTTCGGCACAGGTGGCAATCCTGAAATAGGGATTGATCTTTTGCCATTCGGGCAAGATTTTGTGGATCCCTTCGGCAAACTCGTTTTTTTGATCCATCGAAAATTCCGCCAAATGGATATCCGATTTTGTGTAAAAGTTGGTTTCCCTGATCAGGTTTTGTCGCACCTTCTGGTACGAAAGGACATCCGCAAAACTAAAGACCAATTTATCTGTAAAACTGACCAACTGATTGCCAAGTCCCAATATTCTCTGCAACAATTCCTTGACTGTCAGTTGTTCGGTCAGCAATAGCGGATCGAAACGCCAAATCACCTTTTCTTTGCCGATCAATTTTGAAAGGTTGATAAAGGTCTCTACCCTTTTGGCAAGTGGCGGCACGTTCGGTTCAAAACCCTCGTTTTCGTAATCGTTCAATGTATATTGGAAATAGAAATGCAACCCATGTTCGTCTAAGTAGTTTAGGTGCTGCAACATTGGTTCAGGATTTTTGGTCCAGAAGACAAACAGCCGAGCCTCCCGAAACGAAATATATTGCACATTGGCCCGGTTAAAAGGATTGGTCCAACTCACATACCCACGTTTTAGCCTGTTGATCAGCCATTCCGCATGAAATGACGGAATATCTGTTGACCGGCTAGCCGAAATAATCAGTGGGGCGATGGCGGTAACGGGTTCGCCATTGTCTCTTGTAATCTCTATTTTATCCCAGCTTTTCAAGTTTATCGAATAAAATTTCCTCTTGGAGTACTTCCCAAAATCTGATGTCAAATATCAGAAGAAATATTTTCAATTCGGTCTTTTCAGGTAAATCGGTGAAATTTAGTGTTTTTTGGATTTGGGGCAAAAAATAAATAGATTGTACTAACTTTGGGCACCTACATTTTATAAACATGATTGATAAAAAAAGCTTATCTGAACGCGACATCTGCACGAAGTTTATCACCCCTGCCATTGAGAAATCGGGTTGGAACAAACTCACACAAGTTTTGGAGGAAGTGTCGTTTACCGATGGAAGAATTTACGTAAGGGGTAAACTGACTGCCCGTGGTGAACGCAAACGGGCCGATTACATCCTCTATTATAAACCGAATATCCCAATCGCCATTATTGAGGCAAAAGACAACAAGCATTCTGTTGGATCCGGCATACAACAGGCTTTGGACTATGCCCGTATCCTCGATATCCCCTGTGTTTTCAGCAGCAACGGTGACGGATTTCTGTTCCATGACCGGACAGTTGCAGGTGAAAACATTGAAACACAACTTACTATAGACGATTTCCCTACTCCTGAAGAACTCTGGGGGAAATACAAAATCTATAAAGGGATCAGCACACCCAATGAAGAAAGGATTGCTTCGCAGGATTATTTCTTCGACGGATCAAAACGGGCCCCAAGGTACTATCAGCAAATCGCGATAAACCGTACTGTTGAAGCCATCGCATCGGGACAAAACAGGGTTCTTCTGGTCATGGCTACTGGTACAGGCAAGACTTATACAGCATTCCAGATCGCCTGGCGTCTTTGGAAATCGGGAACCAAAAAGCGCATCTTGTTTTTGGCCGATCGGACAGCCCTGATCGACCAGACCAGGCGCAATGATTTTAAGCATTTCAAAGGTAAAATGACGGTTATCCGGAAAAAGGTTGTCCAGACCAGTTCAGGTAAGGAGATACTGACTTCCACGCATAAACGGGGTATCGATTCTTCGGATAAGGCTTTTGAAGTTTTTCTGGGACTTTATCAGGGCCTAAGCAACAATGAACCAGGGATTGAAGATGCTTACAAAGATTTCTCACCTGGCTTTTTTGACCTGATCATTATTGACGAGTGCCACCGTGGGAGCGCCAAAGAAGACAGCAACTGGCGAGAAATCCTTAACTATTTCAGAAATGCGACCCATATTGGTTTAACTGCAACTCCACGCGAAACCAACGAAGCGAGCAATTCGGAATATTTTGGCGATCCAATTTATACCTATTCGTTGCGGCAGGGAATTGACGATGGTTTCCTCGCCCCATATCGCGTGATCAGGATTGCCCTAAACGTGGATGCCGAAGGTTGGCGGCCGGAGCGTGGCAAAACAGATATAGACGGGAACCTTGTTGAGGATAGGATTTATAACAGAAGGGATTTTGACCGTAACCTCGTGATTGAAGAACGGACTGAAATTGTTGCGCGAAAACTTACCGAGTTTTTGAAGGGTTACGACCGTTTCGCGAAAACCATCATTTTTTGTGTCGATATCGACCATGCCGAACGGATGCGCAACGCTTTGGCCCGACTAAATGGCGATCTGGTAGCTGAAAACTACAAATACGTGATGCAGATTACCGGCGACAATGACGAGGGGAAACGGGAACTCGACAATTTTATCAACCCGCAGGAAAGGTATCCGGTGATTGCCACAACATCGGAATTGATGACAACCGGTGTGGACGCGCAAACCTGTAAAGTGATCGTGCTGGATGCCAACATCAATTCAATGACCAAATTCAAGCAGATCATTGGACGGGGGACACGCATCAACGAGGAGTTCAATAAATTCTTTTTCACCATTTTGGACTTTAGGAATGCCACCGATCTGTTTGCCGATCCTACTTTTGACGGTGACCCGATCCGGATAAAACCGGCAACCGAGGAGACCGATTTGGGCGAAATTATGGACGAGGAGGAAAATATTGATGATCCGCAACTTGATCCGGAAACTGGTGATGAGCTTGAATTTGAAGATCATGCAGGTTTTCCCAATATTGAATTTCCTGAAAGGGTTTCGAATGAACCTAGGGGAAAAGTATATGTCAATGGTGTTGATGTTTCGGTCCTGATCAGTCGTGAGATGTATTTCGACCAGCAGGGTCGCCCCATAACGACAAGCCTTACCGACCACACAAAAGAGATCATCAAAGGGAAATATGCCTCGTTGGATGATTTCCTAAACCGTTGGAACAACGCCGAACGGAAGGAAGCGATTGTGGCAGAATTGATCGAACAGGGGGTACTTGTGGAAGCTTTGTACGAGGCCGTTGATCGCGAAGTCGATTTATTTGACTTAATTTGCCATATCGCATTCGACCAACCGCCATTGACCCGCAAGGAAAGGGCAAGCAAAGTCGAGAAACGGAACTACTTTGCCAAATATGGCGAACAGGCCCGAAAAGTGCTGGAGGCTTTGTTGGATAAATATGCAGATGAAGGGATTGCAAATATCGAAAGCATGGAAGTTCTCCGGGTTGACCCTTTTGACAAATTTGGTTCTGCCTATGAAATAGTGAATAATATATTTGGCGGAAGGAAGGAATATCAGGAAGCGGTACGGGAATTGGAAAAGGAACTTTATAAAAACATTGGGTGATAATAACTTTTTTATTGTATATTTGCACGTATTTAGTTGAAAATGAAAGAGATCGAAAAATTGAAAAGTTATGAAAGTTGAGTACAATAACCTTTATACGCACATCATTTTTATTACTTATCTCAGAACGCCGTTGATAAAAACAGAAAGTAGGGAAAGGATTGAAAAATATATCACTGGTATTGTGAATAATAATGATTGTCAGATGTATGCCATTTATGCAAATCCAGAACATGTACATTTTTTGATTTCCCGTTCTCCACACATAGCAGAAGAGACTATTGCAAAAATTGTTGCCAATAGTTCCTCTAAATTTATCAACGATAATAAATTGAGCAGTGGCAGCTTTGAGTGGCAGCAATCATGTTCTGCTTTTTCAGTTTCAAAAGGTGATGTTGACAAGGTTTGCAAGTATATTTTAAACCAACCCGAACATCACAAAAAGAAAACGTTTCAGGAAGAATATGATGAGTTTATGCACTTTTACCAAAAAACGTTGAAGCCATAATAAGGGAATAAGGTTGGTGTGTTGGTGGATTGACCTGGTTACTAAGGTTTTTCGCGGAAATAAGGTTTTAAAATGCTATTTCAAAAATTTAATTTCAAGGTTAATTTCAAGGTTAATTTTAAGGTTATTTTCAAGGTTATTTTCAAGGTTAAAAACCTTATTTTTAACATTTTAACCTTAGTAACTCAAAATACCTTACCACCCCGAAAACCTTATTACCTTATTGTTTAGGAAACGCCAAACGCATAGACATTTAGTTAATTTTGAACAAATCTGAATTATAAAACGAGTCGCAATCAAAATGAGCAACATAGGAGGAGTAATCAAATCAATCAGGGATATTTTCCGCAAAGACCCCGGTTTGAGCGGCGATGCGCAGCGCATCGAGCAACTGGGGTGGATGATCTTTTTAAAACTGTTCGATGATAAAGACAAAGAGAAAGAACTGCTCGACCCAAAATACAATTCGCCCATTCCGGCTGATTTGCAGTGGCGTACATGGGCCGAAAACGACGAAGGGATTACAGGTGACGAACTGATCAACTTTGTGAACAACACCCTCTTCCCAAAGTTAAAAGAGTTGCCGGTTGTTGCCGATAACCGGTTGGTGATCACTATCCGAAATATTTTCGACGGCACCAACAACTACATGAAAAGCGGCACTACTTTCCGTCAGGCGATCAACAAGTTGAACGAGATCGATTTTAACAGTAGTAAGGAACACCATATTTTCAACGCCATTTATGAAGATATTTTGCAAGGCCTTGCTACAAAGAAAGATACAGGCGAATTTTACACGCCGCGTGCCGTAACCCAGTTGGTCATCGACATGGTGGACCCGCAGTTGGGCGAAAAGCTCAAAGACCCTGCCAACGGAACCGGTGGATTTTTGGTTTGTGCCATCGAACATCTGCGCAAACAGGTGAAAAACGTGGCAGACCTTAAAATTTTACAGGAAACGATTACCGGTACAGAGCTGAAACCTTTACCGTTTATGCTGAGTGTGGTTAACCTGATCATCCACGATATTGAAGTGCCACAGATCGAAAATGGCGATTCGTTGAGCCTCGAACTCACCTCCATTTCCCATGCCGACAAAGTCGATATCATTGTCACGAACCCACCGTTTGGAGGTGTTGTAGGCGATGGGATGGAGACCAATTTCCCGTTGAACTTCCGTACCAAGGAGAGCGCTGACCTGTTCCTGATCCTGTTTATTCAACTGCTCAAAGAGGGAGGACGTGCAGGGATTGTTTTGCCAGACGGAAGTTTGACAGGCGAAGGGGTGAAATCGCGTGTTCGCGAAAAGTTATTGAATGACTGTAACTTACATACGATCATCCGATTGCCGCAGAGTGTGTTTGCCCCTTATGCGACAGTCAATACGAACCTCCTGTTTTTTACGAAGGGGAAACCCACCAAAGAGATCTGGTATTACGAACATGTTTTGCCCGACGGTTACAAGGCGTACAGCAAAACCAAACCGATCCGCATCGAAGAGTTTGGTGACATTAAAGATTGGTGGAACAACCGTGCCGAAAGCGAAGTAAGCTGGAAAGTTCCGATCGAAAAGATCAGGGAGCGCGGCTTTGACCTTGACATCAAAAACCCGAACAAGGTGGTTGAAGAGGTGGTTTACGACCGGAAAGCGATCCTTGCCCAGCTTGAACATTCGTTTCAGGCTTCATTGGCTTTGTTGGACGAACTAAAGGCATCAGTAAAATAATGGTTGCCATTAGATGATACTGCAAATGTCTCAACAGTGTCGGGACAATTACAGTTAATTGATAATCAATTTAATAAATGAAAGTTCTTTGGATAGTTAAATATTTACCGCAAAGTTCGCAAAGGTAAAAACGCAAAGTTCGCAAAGTATTAAGATCAGCAATATCCCTTTGCGTACCTTGCGAATCCTTTGCGTTCCTTGCGGTAAAAACCCAATTGCATGATTAATTATATATTATTGATATATAGGATAATACAATTGTGACACCAGTGGTGTCACAATTACAAATAACAGATATTGAGGATGTTTCAATTGTGTCATCAGTGATGACACAATTAGAATTGAATGAAATATGACAAACAGATTGTAAAAGGCTTGAAATTCGCAAACAATGAAGAGTCGGAACCCTAAAAGGGTTCAACGTGAATAGCCTCGTATGAAATGCGGGGAATTTAATGATAACGTAAAGCCTGGAACCCTGAAGGGGTTCAACGAATATATTGAAATTCAACTGGTTGATTAATATGTTGAACCCAATTCAGGGTTCAATTTTGATCGCAATTTGATTCCCATGGATTTCATTCATGGCTATTCACCTTCAATCCCTTCGGGATTGAAAAATATTAATAATAGGTTCTTTATAGAAGGGAACGAAAAAAATAGGGGAAGAATGACATTATTAGAATTATTTAAAAAAAGTGATCCCTCAGTTTTGGCTGCTAAAATGATTTTCAAGCACTTACAGGATTTGTACCCAGTGTTTAAAATTTCTGATATTGCCGATACTTCAAGTGGAGGAACACCAAACCGGGGAATGATCGAATATTACAATGGAGACATACCCTGGGTAAAATCTGGTGAATTAAAAGATGGATTAATTACGGCTTGCGATGAGTACATTACGGAGGCTGGCTTAAAAAATTCCTCTGCAAAACTCTTTCCAAAAGGAACATTATTGGTTGCCATGTATGGGGCAAATATTGGTAAAACTGGTGTTTTGGATTTTGATGCCACCACGAACCAAGCTATTTGTGCCATTTTCCCAAAAGTGGAAATCTCCATGGACTTTTTATTTTGGTATTTCAAACAGCAACGACTTGATTTTATTGCTATTGGCAAAGGTGGTGCTCAACCAAATATTAGTCAGACAGTTATAAACGATGCCTCTATCGTTGTTCCGAATGCGAAAACACAGAAGTTAATTGTTGAGTTTTTGGAAAGAATTGAACGAGGTGATGGTATTGATGGAAAGTTTTTCATTCGAGAAGTTCTGGAGGATGTTGAACGCATTTGCAAGTTCAAGAAGTTCTATATTGATTTAACGACTTGCTTTGAGAATCAGCTCTCCCAAATCGAATCCCTTAACCAAGCCATTTTACAGGAAGCTGTGCAGGGCAAGTTGGTTTCGCAAGACCCAACCGACGAACCGGCAAGCAAATTGCTCAAACGGATAAAGGCAGAAAAAGCAACCCTTCGACAGGCTCAGGGACCTAAAAAGGAAAACCCTTTGCCGCCCATCAAACCCGAAGAAATCCCTTTTAAAATCCCGGAAGGTTGGGTGTGGTGCAGGTTGGGGGAGATAACATGTTTAATAACAAGTGGATCAAGGGATTGGGCGCAATATTATTCATCAAATGGAGCAATCTTCGTTCGAATGGGAAATCTTTCGCAGGATAGTTTTAACCTTAGAATGAGCACTATACAATATGTAAATCCCCCTAAAAATCAAGAAGGAAATAGGACACGTCTTGAAGAAGGGGATATATTAATTTCGATAACCGGAGAGGTTGGTAATTTGGGATTAATCCCAAGTAATTTTGGAGAGGCTTATATTAATCAACACACTGGACTTGTTAGATTACAAAAGATAATCCCCTCAAAATTTATAAGTTATCTTTTTCTTTCTGAGCCAATGCAAGATCAGTTCAAGGCACCACAAAGGGGCATGAAAAATAGTTTCAGATTATCAGATATTGAATATTTATTAATCCCTCTTCCTCCACTTTCCGAGCAAGCCCGGATTGTTGCCGAAATCGAAAAGCAACTGGTCCTTACCAAACAATTAAAGGAACATGTTATCGCCAACCAACAGGCCACCGAGCAATTGCTTAAAGCGTTGCTGCACGGGGCGTTTGAGGTGGATGAAGTAAGTTAACTCAAAAAGATATGGAATCTTCTAATCATTGTGTTTTTCCGTTTGGAGAAATCCTTCATCCCGTTGTGCAAACTGATTGTTTGCCTAAGAGGGCATTTGTTTTAGGTGTTTATGCAAGTGCAGTCCATGCCCGTTGGATTGATAAAAATGGCAATCAATTAGTTGCTGCACTTGCAGTTGCAAGTGAACCCGAGATTTTCTGGACCGGCCACGATGCGCAAGCGCAAATTGGTAAAATAAGCCTACATAAAGAAGCAGGCAAACTTAAACTGCCAGGTAAGAACCTAAATGGACCATCAGGTAGGGCTTTGGATGAGCTTTACCTGGCTCCTTTAGGATTGAGTCGAAAAGATACATGGCTTTGCGATTTAATTCCTGAAACAAGGTTAAATCCAAATCAAAAGAAGGCCATTGACGCGATCTATGAGCCATTGCGTAAATTGATTGACCTTCCCAAGGTTACTATTCCGGAGTTCAAGCAAAGTGAATTAGACTCAGCAACAAGAAGGCAACAAATTCTTGAAGAGTTGTTTGTTTCCAATGCAGAAACACTTATTCTACTGGGTGACTTGCCGATCAAATGGTTTCTCAATTACTTTTCAGATAAAAAATTCGGAAACCTTTCTTCGTTTGTCAATGCTCCTGAATCCTATGGTATTGAGCATGAAATAAAACTCTGTGGAAAAGCTTTCAACATCGTTCCATTGTGCCATCCAAGGCAGGCTCAAAGATTGGGCGCTTCAAGTGAAAAATGGTATGAATGGCATAAACAGTGGGTGATTAGTAAGAATCGTGAAAGACAAATGTGGTGATAATCATGAGCAATTCCCAAAATACAAATTGAGCTGGTTGCCAATGCTATTACAGGTATTTTATTCCATCTCAAAATATTGTTTTAAATTTGCACTTAGGTCGGCATTGCAACATTAAAAAAATCAAGGTGATCATGATAAAAACAATATCCATAAAGAACTTCAAATCGGTTGTCGATTTATCATTGGAATTGGGAGGTTTTAATGTTTTGATCGGCGAAAACGGTTGTGGGAAATCAAATATCCTCGAAGCCATCGCTTTCGGTGCCGCATCCAATGCAGATAAGCTAAACCATGAATTTCTGGGGAGCAGGGGAATACGAACCACCCAATCAGAATTTATGTTTTCGGCTTTTGAGAATGGTAAAAATGAAAAATCAATAGAAATAAATTTTACCGATACCAACAATAAAATATACCCTGTCAACCTAAAAATCGAATCCGAGGGCACTCAAAAATGGGTGAACACAAATAAGGCAATCGCTTTAAAGGAAATTGACAAATGGGTTTTAGACAACATAGATAAAAATGGATACATATCTGATAGTAAACCAGATAGTTATTCAGGATTCGACTGGCTGGCAACGATTAAATCGATTTTAAAAGAGTCAGGAAATGAAGGTCTCTTGAATTTCTCGCTTTTCTCTGCAATCATAGACCAGCTTTTTAAGAACGAACAAATCGGGGAGTTTATCATTTACAATCCGGAACAGTCGTCGTTGCGTGAATTCAGGGAGTCTAAACAAATCTTCCCCTTGGGAATTGGGGGCGAGGGGCTTTTTCAGGAATTAAAAAAGATCACCAATGGTAAAAAAGAGAATCCGCAAATCGAGGAGATCAAGGAGTTGCTTTTTCTGATCGATTGGTTCGAAGACTTTAAGATGCCCGCTAACTTGATTTCCAACGAATTTACCTTGCAAATTAAAGATAGATATCTGGATCAAAATCTGCAGTTTTTCGATCAGCGGAGCACAAACGAAGGTTTCCTGTTCTTGTTGTTCTATTTTACATTGTTCATTTCAACCGATACACCCCCATTTTTTGCAATTGATAATATAGAGGCCTCTTTCAATCCAAAACTATGCACAAAAGTGGTTCAAACGCTTGCGAAGTTGACCAAGGAGAAAAAGAAGCAGGTTATAATAACCACCCATAACCCTGCGGCTTTGGATGGTATTGATTTGCAGGACGATGACAATCGGCTCTTTGTAGTTGGCCGGAATATGGAGGGTCATACCAAAGTACGACGGATCGAATACAAAGCCAACAGGAGCATACCTTTGTCCGAAGCGTGGCGTAAGGGCTTGATTGGCGGCTTACCGGACAATTTCTGAACATGACTACTTATGGAAAAGACATTTGGCGTAATTTGCGAAGGTCCTTCCGATTTCGGATTGGAAACGCAAGGTGGATATTACAACTTCGGCTTCTTATAATGCAGGATTTCAGAAATTTATTGAATCATTGATCGAATTACAGGAAAATGAGGCATAGATTATATCCTAAACGGGATTTAATGCCAAAACCCTTTGGCAGATGAAGCAGTTTTACGAAACCTACAAAGATTTTCCAAATCTCTCAGCACTGCTGAGAGAATTAAGCTGGACACTCAATTTGGCGATTCTATCGAAATGCAACCCTAAAGCAACCAGCCAAAAAGTTTATCGAAAAATTCAGTAGAGGATTTTCAGTTGAGAATCTTGATCGTATAAGGTTCTTTTACAAAATATATTCAGGTTCAAACTGGTCAACACCCTTGACGAATTTGAGGTATTACACCAAATTACACCTTGTAAGGATTTCTTAAAATAAGAATTAGTTTACTATCTTCGTGAATATTTTTCAGTTCAATAATTTGGAAAAATTTCGCAAATGATTATATCGAGATTGATATTACGAAATTGGAAAAACTTCAAGGAACTTGATGTAAAACTTCAGGATAGGGTTATCATCGTTGGGGCTAATGCTTCCGGTAAGTCCAATCTACTTGATGTTTTTCGGTTTTTAAGGGACATTGCCAAGCCGGGTGGTGGCTTGCAAATGGCTGTAACAGATAGGGGTGGGATATCTAAGATCCGTTCACTTGCAGCAAGAAAAAATCCCAATGTTGAAATTGAAGTTCACCTCTCGGAGTTTGGTTCAGACGAAGTATTGTGGAAATATGGCATAGGGATCAAACAAGAATCAAGAGGTAACCGTTTACCCTATTTATCGTACGAAAAAATATGGAAGGGTGATAAGCTTTTGGTTGATAGGCCTGTACAGGATGATAAAAAGGATCTTGTAAGGTTAACACAAACCTACCTTGAACAAATAAATACCAATAAGGATTTCAGGGAGGTTGTCAAATTTTTTGAAAGTACTTTATACCTCCACCTTGTCCCTCAATTGTTGAAGTACCCTACCGCCTTTACCGGACCCGATTTACCGGGTGACCCTTTTGGTAAAGGTTTTTTGGAGCGGGTGGCCAAAGTGAACGAAAAGACGCGAAAGTCGTGGCTTCAAAAGATCGAACAAGCTTTGAAACTTGCTGTCCCGCAACTTACCCATCTTGAATTTACAACCGAAAAGGGCTACCCCCATATTGAAGCCATCTATGAACATTGGCGACCGGGTGCTGGAAAGCAAAAGGAAGATCAGTTCAGCGACGGAACTTTGCGGATGATAGGTTTACTTTGGGCATTGCAGGAAGGCGATTCATTGTTGTTGCTTGAAGAACCTGAACTTTCCTTAAACGGCGCAATCGTTTCTAAACTTGCACCCCTGATCTATAGGTTACAAAAACCAAGAAAAAGGCAGGTGATCATTTCGACCCACAGTTCCGACCTTTTAAATGATAGGGGGATTTCCTTAAATGAAGTGATTGTGCTGGAGCCTGCATCAGAAGGTACCAAAGGCTGTGTTGCATCCGATATTGAAGATGTGAAAAATATGCTCAAAGGAGGCATGACACCTGGTGCGGCTATCCTTCCACGCACAAAACCAAAAAACATCAATCAACTCACTTTGGAATTTTGATATGGATCCCATCCCCTTGAACCTTGTATTTGAAGATCAAATCAGCGAGTTCGTTATGATTAAACTTGCTGATGAAACCAACAGGTATTTTATTGCCAATTCCTATTCGGAAGGTGGCTTTGGATATATCAAAAAGAACATTGGTGGGTTCAACGAAGCGTCAAAGGGTTGCCCATTTTTTGTTCTTACCGATTTGGATACAGTTAATTGTGCACCGACATTAATTGGTGATTGGATCGGGAAATCTGCCCATCCCAATATGATTTTCAGGATTGCCATACGGGAAGTCGAAGCCTGGTTACTGGCAGATATTGAAGGGTTATCAAAATATACCGGGATTTCTGTCGTTAATTTTCGTGAAGATATTGAAAAAATTGAGGATCCAAAGGCTGAACTCTTGCGGTTGATAAAACGCTGTCGGATCAGAAAAATAAGGGATGATATTTTGCCAAAGAATGAGTTTGCCTCTGTCGGTCCAAACTATAATGGACGTTTAGGGGAATTCGTCTTGAATCATTGGAATGTCAATCGTGCGATGTTAAGATCCGATAGTTTACGAAGGGCTGTGGTTCACCTTTCAAATTTTCAAGTGGTTTATAATTAGATTATTATGATCATTTCCGTTTTTAAGGGATAAAGGGCTTTTAACATTCGGCGATTCTATCATGCCTATTCAATTT
This sequence comes from Mariniphaga sp., assembly GCA_037128295.1. Classification (GTDB taxonomy): domain Bacteria; phylum Bacteroidota; class Bacteroidia; order Bacteroidales; family Prolixibacteraceae; genus JAAFHB01. Next base: position 11,796 of record JBAXWR010000094.1, on the reverse strand, counting down.
ACGAGACACCCTTTCGTAAATTACAAAGTAAAGAAAATCAATTAAATATGATTTTTTGATTGGTTTTATTGTTTATGACCGTCCAACTACTTGTGCGACTGTCGAGGGCAAAACAGAAAGGATCATCAAAGCTTTAAAGTAAAGGGTCGAAAAAGACCCAATCCTTATGGAAGCCAAAAAAATACAATATTGAAGAAGTATCCTGAAATCCAGATTGTTGTGCCAAGGTTCAATGAAGCGAATGGTTTCTATACAACAAAGAAACGATCCGACCTCATGGCCAGGATCAGGTCCACAAATACAAAACCGGAGTTGATCTTGCGAAAAACACTTTGGAATCTTGGGTTCAGATACCGAAAGAATGTGAAGAAGTTGCCCGGAACTCCCGATATTGTTTACGTCAAACAACGGTTGGCCGTTTTTGTCGATGGTGGATTTTGGCACGGGCATGACTGGGAAACGAAAAAATCAAAAATAAAGACCAACAGCGGCTTTTGGATCCCAAAAATTGAAAGGAACATGCAGCGTGACAGGGAAAACAATCAACTTTTATATGATCGGGGCTGGTATGTTATTCGCTTCTGGGACCATGAAATCAAAAACGACCTCGAAGCTTGCATCAACCTTGTGATCAACTATCTTACTGAAAATGTGTAATTTGCAGGAATAACGGTTATGTCAAATAGAAATAAATAGAAATATTTTGAAATAAATAGAAATATTTTGAAATACGTTCATTTTATGAGTTGAAGCCAGTCGCCAGCAGCCAGCCGCCAGCAGCCAGTTGCCAGTTGCCAGCAGCGTCAATTCTTCACTGGCATACTCATCGAAGGTGGTGCATCCTCCGGTTTGTTTCCCCATTTTTTGTTTGGCTCGGGGCCCATCTGAAAAGTCAACTCTCCCCCATCGGTGATCTCCTTTTGAGTGATCCAAGTCCTTGTGATGGGTTTACCGTTCAACATTGCAGATTGTATGTATTTGTTTTGCAGTGAGTTATCTTTAGCACTGATTACAAATAAATTACCTTTTCCTGAGTCTATTGTGACTTTTCCAAATGAAGGACTTCCTATGGCATAGGTCGTGCTTCCCGGCGTTACCGGATAAAAACCCATCGCGCTAAGAATATACCATGAAGAAAGTGAACCCATATCTTCGTTGCCACAAATTCCTCCTGGTCCAACCCTGTAAAGCTCCTCAACGACCTGCCTGGAACGCAATTGTGTTTTCCAGGGTTCACCGGCATAGTCGTACAAATACGCCACATGATGGGATGGCTGATTTCCATGTACATACTGACCGATCGTTCCAACAACCCCAACATACTTGGGTGGCGTAATATTTGGCGGCATTGCAAAGAAGGTATCCAACTTTGCCGTAAACGCTTTGTTCCCACCAAAAAGGTTAATCAAACCCTGCACATCGTGCTGGACCGACCAGATGTATTGCCAAGCATTCGATTCGGTATAATACCTGTTGGGTCGCCGCCCCACCAAAAGAGGATCAAAATATTTGTAATACGAATGTTCCCCCTCTTTGACAATCTCCTGCTCGCGCCCATTTAACCCCTCCAACCAGGTTCCATCGGACTTTTTCGGTCGCATAAAATTGGTTTGCTTGTCCCATAAATTTGCAAAGTTACCAGCCCTTTTCATAAATAACTGGTAATCATCCTTCTTCCCTAGCTCCTTTGCCAATTGGGCAATGCACCAATCGTAGTAAGCAAGTTCCATCGTATTGGGCACTGACTCGGTCACTTTATCCACCGGTGTATAACCCAATTCCATGTAATATTTGAGTCCTGACCTTCCGGCCGTACGAGGAACCGGCAACTTCGGTTCTTCAAGGGCTTTTTTGCGCATCGCCTGATAGAGGAAATTCACATCAAAATTGCGGTAACCCTTCATGTAAGCATCCACAATCACAGGGATCAGGTGGTCGCCAACCATCGCTTCACCGTAAATGTTCAGGAAATGCTGTGCCGGCAGCCAGCCATAATCTTTCGTCTTGGCGACAATAGACTGAATAAAATCGTTAACATGATCCGGAGCCGTAAGTGTGAGCAAGGGATGTTGGCTTCTGTAAGTATCCCAACATGAGAAAGATCCATAGAAATCATAACCTTTGGCCTCATGAACTTTTTTATCGGAACCCCAATATTTACCATCTATGTCCTGAGAAATGTATTGTGCCAGAAAAGAATGGTACATTGCTGTATAGAAAATCTCTTTCTGGTCATTGGTAGCACCCTCAATTTTTATCCGCGACAGTTCTTTTTTCCAGGTTTCACGGGCTTCGTTCCTGATCCGGTCAAAATCCCAGTCGGTAATTTCGGAATGTAAATTCTTCCTAGCCCCTTCAAGTCCTGTATAGGAAATGCCAACCTTAACGAGGATTTGCTCATTGGCGGAGGTTCTGAATGTGACAAACGCTCCAATGTTTTTACCTGTTTCACCATTCTTATAAGGCCAGATGCTGCCACCCGACTCAGGAGTTTTCGTCTCATTGTCGAATGTGCCATAATACATAAAAGGTTTGCTGAACTCGGCCACAAAATAGACCTTCCCAAGCCCTGCACTTTTTACTCCTTCTATCCTATTGTTGTTCAATATATTAAGCTCTGACAATTCTATTGATGAATTGCTGCCGATCTGATGACCAAGATCTAAAATAATCCTTGAGTTCTCAGATTTTGGGAATGTATAACGATGAAAACCTGCCCGTTTGGTTGAAGTCAGTTCAGCTTTGACTCCACAATCTTTTAACAGGACAGAATAATAACCCGGTGATGCCATTTCATCGGCATGGTCAAAACGCGACCTGTATCCATCACCCAGATTATCGGCTAATCCCGGCCAGGTTTTCAGTTTGCTCCCGACTTGCGGCATAAGCAGCACCTCTCCCCCATTGACCATTCCCACCCCGCTCCAATGGGTATGACTAAAACCGATGATGGAGCTTTCGGAATAGACATAGCCTGCACAAAAAGTCCAGCCCTGTGTCCCGCAGTCAGGACTCAGGTGAACCATTGCGTAAGGAAGTGAAGCTCCCGGATAGGTATGCCCGAAGAAATCGGTCCCAATAAATGGGTTGACATGATCCACGGGTTCGTCACTCTGGGCAGTGACTGAATTACAAAATAACGCACCTAAACTAAAGGCAAGAATAAAAATCCTGAAAATAAAGGTTTTCATATGAATTGGTAGTTTTTAATTAATTGCTTGATCTATCTCTATTTAAAAGACGCAGGATAACTGCTCTCCTGAACTTTCTTTTTACCATATTCTCTGATCCAACTGTCGAACTCATGTTTTCCTTGCTTTAGGACAATAACACGGCCTCCCGGCAACGGATCGGCTGGATCTTTCATTTGTTTCGAAACCCTCCCATACGCCAAAGCAATGTTGTAATACAACCCGATATAATCATTTGTATGGTCATGCCCAACAAAAGTACCCATAACATCCCCACCTTCCAACATGGCGGCAAACATACCGGTATTTATTTCAGGACAGCAAACAACCTCACGCTTGCCTCCAAAAAAAGTTCCCTGACCCTGGTTCGCAACTTTTGTATATTCCGGTAACGGGATATGGAAAAACGCCACAGCCGATAAAGGTTTCTTGTTGTTTTTAGTTGTAAACAGACTGCTTTCCTTTCGGTACCAATTGATCTGGGAAGCCGTAAACCAACCATAGCCACCAACTACAGACTGCATGGTACTGTTGATATTGGAATCCAGGCAATAGACAACAGCCCCGGGATTGTTGGATGAATCATAAACAGGCAATGCAAAAGTTGAAAATCCAATAGTTGTATCGCTGGTGCTGTTTAAACAAAAAGCCAGTTGTGGTAAAAAATCCGAAAGCCGCTTTCTGCTAAGGTTATGCTCCGACTCATGATTCCCAAACACAATTGCCCAGGGAACCTTTGCGGTCGCAAATATGCCAGCCAGACGTAAAAATGCTTCATGCGGATTGTCTTGACTCACAATATCGCCTGTTAAAACTGCCAGATCGGGCTTTTCGATCTCAATCACCTCTTTAATCACCTCATAAGCTTTCAGGTTTTCATGCTCAATCAAATCGATGTGGGTATCGGTAAATTGAACGATTTTGAATTCCCCGGTCGCATTAAACTTTAATGGCCTGTTGGATTGGGCATTTACTATCACTGAACATAGAATGCAGTAAATGAGATAAATAAATGGCTTTTTCATTCGATTGAGAATTTTGTTTAGTTCTTTTTCCGCAAAAATCTGCGGTTTCTGCGGGAAATTTTCCAAATTTTCCAGCAGATCTCGCTGATTTTCGCAGAGCTCTTAAAATTATTTTTTGATGATATTAAATTTATCAATAATCTGGTTTTCAAAATTAACCGATTCGTAGGAAAGTTTATTCCCTTCGATTTTCAGGTATTGGTAAAGATGCCCCTCGGTATTTCTGACCACCGCATAAGGCTCATCGGTGATTTGATGAGGCCGGTTCGGAATTCCCACCGAGATAATGTAAGCTGTCCCATTGTTATAGGAATCCACAACCTGGCCGGCTTTCATGGACTTTGAACGCATATAATAATGGATATGACCGTTAAAAACCATGTCAACGTGATACTTGTCGAACAATGGCACCCAATCTTTCTGGATATTGAAATAAGGTTCTTCCCAGTTGTATGGCGGGAAATGGAACATTGCAAATTTCCAGGTCACTTTCGATTGGGCCAATTGCTGCTCAATCCATTTGGTTTGGGGATCCATCGGTGAGGTGGCATCTATCATCAAAAACAGCGCATTTTTATAGGTAAAAGAATAGGTTTGCTCTTTTGGAACACCCTCCGGTCCATTTTGCGGATAGCTAAACTCATCGCGGAAGGTTTGTGCCCCAAGTCCCGAACGGTTATCATGGTTCCCGGGAACAGCCATCAAAGGAATCCTGGAAATGACTGGTTTGGAATATTCGAGGAAATCGTCCCATTGGTTCCGGTGCAAACCATCACTGACCAAATCGCCGGCGATTTCATAGAACGAAATATCAGGATGATCAGTAACAGCCTTCTCAAGGATCTGCTTGTATTTTGGTGAATAATGGGTGTCACCAAACCATGCAAAAGAAAAGGAATCATCCTTTGAAGCTGTTGTAAATAGTTGATTATCTGTCCAATCTGCTTGATTGTCAATTTTATACTGATAGGTTGTTCCAGATTTTAAATCTTTAAGGTTGGCTGTGTAATGATGGATATAACGGTCGTTCATCAGAAGTTGGTCTTCCATTTGAATTGTCGTTGCCAAAACTGAAGTTTCCGAAGTAGTACCATTTTCACGATAAACAAGGTTTTGGGATTGAACAGTTGTGTCGGTTCGCCATTGAATATCTATACTATTGGAAGGGTCGGAACTCCAGGTTAATAAAATCTGATCTGGTTTTGATGACGACGGATATGTGGTTGACCTGAAAGCACCAACCAGATGCGATTCCACACCCCTTCCCCTAATGGTTGTCAGAAGTTTTTGCCCTTTCATTTCGGCAGGTACATCCTGAAGGACAAGCTCGTCCCAATCATGGTAAGTAAACGCACCATTTTTCAGATCACCAACAAATTGGTTGGCAGGATAAAAGTTGCTCAAAACCAACTGATCCTTCGTATTCTGTGGCGCAACAGAAACAAAATAATGCAATGAATAATTCTCCAAGCCATTTATTCCCAGACCAATGTGTCCAGCCGGAAATATTTTTTGCCAGATCTCGTAGGTTGTTTGCTCATTTTTAACAGTTAATTTCGTCTTTTTGAAGCCACTTTTCTCCAACCAGAAAGGGACAATCTTTTGCTCCTGACTCCTCATCACAGAAACAACCACCGGAACATTGACATCAAACATCCAATGGCGGGTCGCAAGTACTTTTAGATCTTCAACGGAAAACAAGGCTATTGCTTGGTCATAATCCAACTTCGATAACTCCGTCGGGGAAGAATTCTTGTAAAGTTTTGTAATCACCTTATTCATAATATCTTTGACAGATTCTCCCGAATCCGTTTGGGAAACACAAGCTGTTAAGATCACTAAAACAGCCACTAAACGAATAACGGTATCCATCCCTGTTTTGTTAACTTGCCTCCAGATTTTTAACATAATTGGTTTATTTATTTTTATATTCAAATAAACAGAATAGTAAAATAAATTTCAATCAGCTATTTTGTCTTAATTCGATAGTTCTTTGACAATTTTACAAAACGAATAAGTTAAAATAATTGACTAATTTGGCACAATGATTTCGATGCCTCATAGATTACTGACTAATTCAATTTTGCCATGAAAACAAAAATCCAAATAGTTTTGTCTTTTGTTCCCTTTCTTCTGATTTTAACCGTTTTGACATCATTTGGACAAATCGGCACACGCTTCCCTTCGGAAAAGAAAATAGTCACAGATCCAATAACCGGGACTAAGCTTACATTTTTAACCACCAAATCAGCAGGAGATTCAAAAATCTATCAAACTCACAGCCAATGGACTTCCGATGGAAACTGGATTATTTTCCGTTCCGACAGGGTTAAAGGTGAAGCCTTTGCAGTCAACGAGAAGAGTGGAGCAATTGTACAGGTAACAGAAGGTGGTTTTATGGGAATGTTGAATATAGCCAGGAAATCGATGAAACTCTATTTTATGCGGAATCATATTGAGGAGGTGGTTTCAGCAGGGAAAAAGCCCTTACGTGTTGATGTATTGGTAGTTGACCTTGCTAAACTATTTTCCGATAGCGAATCAAAGAAATTAAAACCAGCTTCCGAATATCAGAAGGTTTGTGGGACAACACCTTCGGAGATGGGTGCAGGTGGGGACCTGGCACTTGATGGCGACGAAGAGTTTGTCTATTTCAGGGTTGGAAAAGAGGAAGCAGCACGCCACTTGCCCGAAGGGACCAAGCTGGAAGAAAATTTTGGTCCAAGAAACATGGGTGCCGGTCCTACAGGAATTGGCAAAATGAACCTTAAAACCGGAGAATCATCAATGGTTGTTGCAGTACCTTTCCAGGTTGGTCATATACAGGCCAATCCATGGGTTTCTGGCGAGATCGTATTTTGTTGGGAGACAGGAGGTAAAGCTCCACAACGTACATGGACGGTTCTGGCAGATGGTAGTGGTTTACGGCCACTATATCCCGAAGCCGTTTACGAATGGGTTACCCACGAATCGTTGTTTTCAAAAGATGAAGTTGCCTTCGCCATTATGGGTCACCGTAAAGTTGAAGATATGGTCAAATCGGTTCCGAATGCCTCGGTTGCAAAAACAGCAGACCCGATTAACCCCGGTCACGAAACCGAATGGGGACCATGTGGCAGTCGCGAAAAAGCAACCGGTCTTGGTATCGTCAACCTTCGGACACGCGAAATGACCATAGCAGGGCAGATCCCCTATGGCAGTGGTGTCTGGCATGTAAACGGTTCGGCAGATGGCAGATGGGCCACAGGTGACGATTTTTTGAGAGAAATCTATCTGTTCGACAGGCACTCCTGCGAAAGGTTGTTGCTATCTGCCGGTCATAAGGAAACGGCTTCCGACCACCCACATCCTACATTCAGTCCTGATGGGACGAAGATCGTCATCCAGTCGGCAATGTTGTCGGAAGACAACAAGTCCATGAATATTTGCGTTATCCCATTGCCGGAAGCTTGGCTGAAAAGGAAATATTGATTAACTTTGCAATAATCACATAAATTCGATTGCAATGTATTTGGCTCCATTGAATTACGACAGGTATTTTAAAAAAGTGTTCTCGGAGACGAGGATCGCCAAACGCTTTTTGGAAGATTTCTTTGATGTCGAGATTGCCGAAATGGAACTGCTGCCCACAAAACACAAAATCACCGATGATGCGACCGCTGTGGAATTCGATTTCCGCTGCAAAATAGGCGACAACTTTGTGATCATCGACATGCAACAATGGTTCAAAACCGACATCGTCAAGCGGTTCTACATGTACCATTCGATGAACACTGTTTTGCAGCTCGAAAAAATGCCGGACAAGAGCATCGACCTGGAGGAGAATAGGAAACGTGACATTAAAGACTACGACAAACTGATACCTGTGATCACCCTGATCTGGCTGGCTGATGATGACCTGAACTTTAAGGACGATTTTGTGAGCTATATGATGACAGGTGAAATTGTGAACGACTTTATCAAAAACAAAAACATCTGGCGGGAAGACAATATCCTCACCTTGATTTCAGAACGTGAGAAATGCCTCGAAATCATCAACAACAAAACACGGAAATTAGATTTCCTCGGAAAGAACAAATTGATCTATGCCTTTCAGCCCAATATTGTCCGGAACAGAAAATACAGTAAATACCTCAAATGGTTCGAATTGGCTGAAAAGACAAGAAACAAATTAAACGAAAAAGGGTGGTTCGATGAATACCTGAAAGACGAAATATTCGTTGAGATCATTAAGAGAATCAACACCGAATCGTTCGAACAGGTTGACTGGGAATACATAACCGATTATGAAAAATTCAAGGAAAAAGTAAAAAGGTTTGAGCAGGTTATTTTTGACGAAGGAAGGGACGAAGGAATTGAACAAGGTAAAAACAATGAGAAAGTTGACACTGCAATCAAAGGTATCAAAGCTGGATATTCAAATGACATCATCAAAACGATGACAGGATTGAGTGACGACCAAATAAACGAATTACGAAAAATACATGTGCCTGACTAACTGTGATTTCAGCTAAAGATATTTTGAATTCCAAAATATTTCTCTACACACCCAAGCTTCGCCAGCCACATTAATGAAAACTGCATTTCGCAATTTTTCACCCCGGCTTCGCAACACCTCCAACGGAGGGGAATTTCCAAGAATGATTGTCTTTCTGAATATGAAAGGAATTGAGAATAATTTTATTAGTCATATATTCTATTGAATAACAATAGTATATAATTTTATGAAAGACTAATTTCCCCGAACCGCGATCCATTCCCCTCCACCGGAGGGGTGCCCTTTTGGGTGGGGTGGCTTTCCTTGACATTCTCCATCTGCACCGCCTCCGCCTCTGGTTAAAACTGAAGGTTATTATTGGGCAACTCCTACGGAGTTACTCTTCAATATCCCTCGTTTGTAACACCATCCCCCTCGTTTGCAAAGAGGGGTTGATGGTCTGTCGTTTGCAACGACGTATCAGATAAAATTTCATTTATAGATAATTAAGTTTGAAATGTTTCTTAGTTTTACCATCCTAAATTCTTATGGCTTACCAGATTTATGAACACGAAAACCCAATTGTCCCTTTTACTGTTGCTTCTTTGGAGCAGCACCCTTCTTTCACAGCCAAAAATAAGCGTAAAATCGTTTGAACGGAAGGAAAACGATATGACGGCGCGTATCGATGCCCCGAAAAAAGACCAGAACGGCGATGTTTGCGCCATCATCAAAGTGGTCACCTTGCAGACCGGATTTATCTGGGAACCCGATGGCCTTGGGATCGTTTCGGCCGAATACAAGACAGGGGAATATTGGCTTTATGTCCCTTATGGTGCCAAACGCCTCACAATCAAACATGATAAATTGGGAATCCTACGCGATTATATGTACCCCGTACCTATCGAAAAATCGGTGGTCTATATCATGGAACTCACCACAGGCAAAGTAACGACCACTGTTGAAGCTGAGCAGATCGCCTCGCAATGGCTGGTGGTCAATACAGAGCCGACCGGTGCAGATATCTTTATAGACGACCAACCTGCCAACCAAACCCCTTACCAGAACGAGCTGCCAATAGGTAAGCATACCTACCGCCTAAGCCGCGACCTCTATTTGCCGACCGCAGGGGTAGTGAACCTGACTACCGACAAAAAAGAGACTGTTACCGTAACAATGAAGCCCGACTTTGGAACGTTGAAAATCTCGACCACCCCCGAATCCGGCGCAACGGTAAGCATTGACGGCCAACCTACCGGGAAGGTAACACCTTGTACCCTCGAGCAGGTAAAATCGGGCGAGCATACGGTTACGCTGCGGCTCAATATGTACAAGATGGCCACAGAAAAAGTAGCCATGCAAGCCGGTGGGAACCTTAATTTGCCGGTTGTGCTTGCACCCACCTTTGCGGGGGTGACGGTAACCACCGACCCTGCCTCCGACATTTACATTGCCGGCGAGCGCAAAGGGAACGGCACCTGGGAGGGTCGGTTGCTGCCTGGAATCTATAACTTTGAAGCTAGAAAAGAAAAATACACCCCTGCCACTGAAAAGCGCGAGGTCATTACCGGCCAGCCGCTCACCATTACCTTGCAACCTGCTGCCAAAACCGGAGCTTTAAAAGTGATGACCACCCCGACCGATGCCACTATCACCTTGGGCGGCGAAAACAAAGGAACAGCCCCTGCAACCTTGCGCAACCTTTTGGTGGGAGACTATACACTTGTTCTCAGTTTGCCAGGTTATGCCTCTACTAAAATGACCGTTACCATTGCCGAAGGCGAAACAGCGCAGATAACTGAAACACTTGTAAACGGAAGGGCTGTTACCATTGCTTCAGAACCTGCCGGGGCGGCACTTTCCATTGATGGCAACCCAATTGGGCAGACCCCGTACAGCGGCAGCCTCACTTTTGGCAGCCACAAATTGGAGATACAGCAAGGCGATAAAAAGGCCGAAAAGACAGTTTCCATTTCCCAAACCAGTGGAGAAACCTCATTTAGCCTCAGCTTTGGACCACAATCGTTTACAGAAACTGTAAACGGTGCAACTATCGAAATGGTGGCCATAAAAGGCGGCACTTTCCAGATGGGTAGCAGTGATGATGGACCCATCCATGCCGTAACTTTAAGCGATTTCACCATTGGCAAAACCGAAGTAACACAGGCACAATGGGTAGCCGTTATGGGCAGCAACCCAAGCAGTTTCAAGGGCGACAACCTTCCGGTGGAGCAGGTAAGCTGGGACGATGTGCAGGTTTTCTTGGGCAAGCTCAATGCCAAAACCGGCAAAACCTACCGTTTGCCCACCGAGGCTGAATGGGAATATGCCGCAGGCGGCGGAGTTGGCCAAAAATGGGCGGGCACCAACGACGAAAACAGCCTTGGCGAGTACGCTTGGTATATGGCAAACTATAACAGAACAACCCATGCTGTAGGGACAAAACAGCCCAACCAATTTGGCCTTTATGATATGAGCGGTAATGTTAAGGAATGGTGTAGTGATTGGTACAGTAGTTATAGCAGTTCGCCACAAAACAACCCCAAAGGAGCTTCTTCGGGTGTGATGCGTGTTCTGCGCGGTGGCTGTTGGGATGACATCGCGGGACACTGCAGTGTTTCTTCACGCTACACCGACGGCCCCGGCCACGGCTACTTACGCCAAGGATTTCGGTTGGTTCTTTCATTTTAGTTGACTTTGGATTTTCTGTCTGGAATTGAGCTGAAAAGAAAAAAGAGAAAGGGAAAAAAAATTATAGCCGTTTAGTGGGCAATAGGCGTGCGATAGCCGCCTAAAAGCCAGCGTAACAGCTATAAATTTTGGGTTATCAAGTAATAATACCCGATGGCGGGTCGAAAATTTTTAGGAAATGTAGATCCTATTTTGCCAGGGAACCTTCGGTCAACTGTTGGTACTTTGTGGTGCAAAACAAAATATTGGAAGATTATTCTATTGGAAATGTCATTGCGAATTAAACAACTGTAAATTAAACTGTTAGCAGAAACAAAGTGTTTGATGAAGCAATCCCATGATTGAAGCACGGTCCTGAACATTGCTTTTGGGATAGTGCTGGTGAGTTTGGGATTGCTTTGGAGTGCAATTA
>JBAXWR010000093.1:0-26178 GCA_037128295.1 Mariniphaga sp. | reverse complement strand
GTTTTCAAAGCCATTCTTACAGTACGAAGGTAACAAAATAAAATTGAAAAGGATGAAACCGGGCGGCTCCATCCTTTTACTAAAACTAACCAAACTAACTAACCTAACTAAACCTAAACTTATGAAAAAAAATGTAATGCAAATGTAACCGTCTCCAACAGTCCCACCAAATATTTTAAGTTAAAAAATTGTAAAATAATCATAAATTAAATGAAAAGTGCAAATATTCCAATAAAATCGGAGAAAAAACTATAAAATCCCCTTTTCTCCCCCCTTTTTTAAGGGGAATTTCTTAAAATATTGATTCCAGATACTCACTATTGACATTGTTTAATACAAACTTTTTAAAACCAACATAAATAAATTTAAGCACTCCCCAAACCTTAAAGCTGAAAGTAAATATTTCAATGTATTTCCAATTATTTCATTGTATTTCAGCTTATTACAATTATTTCACTTCTTTACCGCATACAACTTATTCATTGTCGAAATATACAATACGCCATGTGCAGCAACAGGAGTTGAATGGACAGGGCTGTCCAATTTTATCGAATCCAACACAGTTAATGTTTTCCCTTCCCGTAGGATCCAAAAATCGCCACCACGTGAACCCACATAAACTTTATTGTCCGCAACGAGTGCCGAACTCCACGAATCCATCTTAAGCAGATGCGCCCAATACTGCTTACCGGTTTCTGCATCGACACAATGGATGTTCTTCCCACAGTCGGTGGCGTAAACCAACCCGTTTGAAATTGCCGGTGTCGTAACTGAGTGTTGTGAAAGCGGGTAAGTCCATATTTCACCAGAATTCGTAATATCCCCCTTTTTTGTAGCATCAATACATTTCAGCCATGCCTCCTTTTTCCCCCACCAGATATCACCACCCGCGGCAACATAGATGCGATTTTTATAAAATACGGGCATCCCCATAATATTGCTTGGACTTATATTTTTATTGTTCAGGTATTTATGGATGTCGGTCTTGGGTGCTTTTGGATCACAGTCGAATTGCCATATTTTTTTGAACGATTGAACCTTTTCCCTGGAAGCTGTTTCGGTAAGTGCCTCAAATCCATAAACAATCCCATCTGGACCGGCAAAGAACAGTTGCTTTTGTCCGTTAACGACACCCATTGCCGGAGAAGACCAGGTAGAGTGAAATATCCGTGGTCCAAAATGTTCGTTGTCTTTAGCAACCAACCGACCTGTCTTTTTATCCAGCGCAATCAAACTTGGTGCATTGAGACCTGTAGTTTCAAGATGCCTGTAATCAACACCATTACAAGTATTTAAATATAGAAATTCACCATCGATCAAAATAGAAGCGTGGGGAGAATCATGCGGACAGATCCCCAATTCCTGCTTCAGATCGTATGACCACAGGATATCCGCATCTTTAGAGGTAACAGTATAAGGAAAATGGCCCGATGGTGCCATGTACCAACCTTCGCCCTGAAAAGTCTCATCATTCCCATCCGCCTGCCCATTCAGGTCAAGGCAAAGAACTTCAGAACGGTTGGTCAACACATAAACCCGGTTACCTTCAACAGTTGGTGCAGAACAAATTCCTATCATGGGCCAGTCGTTGTGCCGGTCACCTTCAATACGCGGAACGATCAATTGCCAACAAAGGCTTCCGTCCGATTCGTTCAGACAGAGCAGCACCCCACGGTCGCCTTCATGGCGAGGGTCACGTTGGTCGGCATTGTTTGAGCCAATCAAAACTTTACCATTGGCTACAACGGGAGTTGCATACCCATCGGTTCCGATGGACACCGACCATTTTATGTTCTTACCTGTTTCAATATTAAAAGTTTCAGGCAAACCTGTTTCATCCGACACCATATTTCTGGAATGTTTTTCGCCCCATTGCGGGGAATCATGACCTTGTGAATGGCAGGATGCAATGGTGAACAATTGAAATCCAAGTAGGAGGTATAAAAAGTTTAGTTTGCATTGAATCAGATCATTGGATTTCTTCATACATACAATTAAAAATATTCATTTTCTTCTTTTTGATTTTAACAGTTTCTTTTTCAATGCGATCCCTTTGGCTGTTAGCCGATAACGCTGTTCCTGATGTTTTGGCGTTTCTGGAATAGTCATTTCAATAACGGCAAATTCCAATGACGGGTCGAGATAGTTTAATACAAAATTCACCCGATCCCTTAAACCTAATAATTCCTGAATTTCGATCCTCTTAAATTCGCCATCCATAACTAAGACAACCCTCTTTATTGTCTCTAAAATTTCATCGTCAGCTTGTAGGGTAGCTTGTAGGGTAGCTTGCAGGGTAGCTTGTAGGGTAGCTTGTAGGGTAGAAGGTTTGTTATCGTCCTCATTAACTGTATTCTTGCCTTGATCATTTGCATCAACTTCAGCATCTTTATTAACTTTTAACGTACGCCAGATGACAGTTCTGAAATTTTCTTCCTGGATAAATTCAGGCTCCTTCAAACCTTTTTCCTGACATAAACGGATGATGTCGCCGGTTCCGGTACCTAACCTCTCGATAAAACCGGCCAGATACATCGGTTCTGCAAGCAAAGGGTTGGCAGGTATCGAATTATGTGGCTGGCGAAGTTTGGCTGGACTTAACCCAAAAGGCAAATTTCCCGGATTCCAAACTTCGAGTCGGTCTTTAAAGAGCATGACCTGAACACTACCGTTACTTGTATAATCTCGATGGGCTATGGCGTTAACGATGGCTTCAGAAACCGCACCTTGTGGAAGTTCATAATCAATAGGGACTTGTGTGCTTTCATCTCGTGTTCCCACCGTAAGGTTTATTTTGGACAATACAAAATCAACTGCCTGATTCACCAATTGGAATACATCTCCTTTATAAACCTGATAGGCTGGAATTGGTTTTACCACATCATAACCATGAAAATGGGCACATTTTACTTCTGAGGTAATAAAAAAGCGTTGCGGCCGGCTACCAAATAACAAAATAGCAGCATTGCTGATACGTTTTCCAGAGATTAAACCGAGATGAGCGAGAATATTTTCAGGTGTTGAATCGGTTGCCAAAGGAAAACCTCTTTTAGCCCTGGCAATATGCACAAACTCTTTTATTCGATCTTGGTCCAAATCTTCAATATTTGCTGCTGCATTAAAAGTTGCATCAAACGGCCCAGTCCTGATTATCTCCTTTTCCATCAGGTAATTGACCAACGAAGCATAGACCCCAGAATTGAGGTCATCGCCAGAATTAAAGCGTTTGCGGACAAGGTCGATGCCAATCTTTTGAATGAGTTGGGACATTTTAGCATGACGCGGCAAGTCCGGATTGCCTAAAACGAATATTAGCCGGGTTTTGTATTGCCGGGTTGCTTCATCGAATTCCCGCGCGGTTGGTGAAATACCCTCTTTATCTTCGTAACCGTAACTCGTACCAAATAGGCCAATATAAATATCGCATTTTGCAACTTCGCTAATGTAAACAGTATCAGCCCGCTGATCGCAAGCCGGTAAATTTTCGAAAATGAAGGGTTCGAAAAATAACCCAAGCAACGAATCGCTGTGCAAATAATCAAACAATCTTAGCCGCTCCCTGGCAAACTCTGATTGAACACTACTGATAAAGACTTTTAGTTTTGGCATTACAACTAATTTTAAGAGCCTCCATTGAATACACTACGTAATTTTTCAAATCCAAAAGTAGTCATTATTCAACCATACCCGAAAGAATTGTGTCAAGGTGGACCTGGTTTTCATAAAAAGATTCTACGTTTTAGCAAAATATTCAAGTTCACCATATTTGAGGTTTAAAGACTGGGTTTTTATCATGGTAACCATTTTATGTCATATTAGAAAAAAATCATAATTCAGGCTTTTACTTTTTAATTTATTTATTGCTTTCATAATTATTCCTGTTGCAAAAACGTTGGCATCAAATACAGACGATAACCTTGCGACCCCTTACTCTGTAAACGCGTATGGTAAATAACCTTGGCCACCTTTTTCAGAACTTGAGGTCGCAAATTGCGACCTCAAGTTCTGAAAATAGATATATGAGCCCGTTTGGATTTTCAAATTATCCAAGCAAATCAATTAAATCGTCGGTAAATCCACCTGCTTAAACTTTTGTATTACTTTCACCCCAAAATTCATTATACCGATGATCTGGGAAAAACGTTGGTTTCAATTCGGTATCATGATGTTGCTTGCCTTTGTTTGGGGCAGTTCCTTTATCCTGATGAAAATTGGGTTGAAAAGTTTTAGTCCGGAACAATCGGGTGCTTTGCGCATTGTGTTTGCTTCATTGGTGCTACTCCCGATTTCGTTAAGAAACCTCAAAAACCTTCAGCTCAAAGACCTGAAAAGTCTATTGATCGTAGGTTTTATAGGAAGTTTTTTTCCTGCTTTTATGTTTATGGTTGCCGAAATGCACATCACCAGTTCAATGGCCGGTATGCTCAATTCCCTGACTCCAGGGTTCACACTGATTGTAGGAATGCTATTCCATAAAACAATTTTTAACAAGGCACAGGCTAGTGGATTGACATTGGGATTGTTAGGTGCTACCGGATTAATTTTGATTGGTGATGGTTTTCATTTCGGGGTAATTAACAATTATTCATTTCTGATTGTACTGGCTACCGTTTTTTATGCGATCAGCATGAACACAAATAAGTCGCACCTCTCCCACCTCAACGGGATTCAAGTCACCTCGCTCTCCTTTTTCTTTATCGGACCGGTGGCTTTGATCTATCTCCTGACCACAGATTTGGCAAGCGTGACGACTCATCCAGGGTGGCCATTTCACCTTTTGGCATTGGCCACACTTGGAATACTAGGAACTGCTCTCGCTTTGTTGCTGATGAACAGCCTGATCCGTTATTCATCGGCAGTCACTGCTTCATCGGTCACCTATGTGATCCCGATCTTTGCCATACTCTGGGGTTTGGTCGATCACGAACAAATCACCTTGCTCCATTTGCTCTGTATGGCACTTATTCTTCTAGGTGTTTATACGACCAATATAAAACAAAAAAAGAATTAGCCTTTGTTTTAAAAGTCGTTGCAAACGACAAACAATCAACCCCTCGTTGCAAACGAGGGGGATTCGTATGGAGACAGCAAAAAAGCCCCGCCGAAACAGGGCTTTTCAAACCAAGACTAACACTTTGAAACTAACAATTCATTAATTGATCTGTTTTAATCCGCTCAGTGCGGATGCATCATTGGGGCGTATGATCAATGCCTGATGGAACAATACCTTTGCATCGGCCGGACTTCCGCTGTTGAGCTTCGCCCATCCCAACATGATCACAGAATCATAGTCCAACGGATACAGATTAACCACCTTTTCAAAAAGCTTTGTAGCCGATTTGTAATCCTTTCTGTTATAATAGATTACACCCAACCAATAATTTGTGGTTGTATTCTGGGGATCTATCTTTAAAATCTCAAGATACTGGCTTTTTACTTTCTCCCAGTTTTCGATAGCGCTTAGAGGCCTTACGCATCCCAAACGGGCCTCAATCGCATAGGGCTTAAGTGCGATTGCTTTTTCAAAGTAAGAAATCGATTCTGTATATTGCTTTGAAAGATAATTGAGCCACCCCAACCTGATATTTGCAATGTAACTATCTGCCTGATAAACAGATTTCAACTCATTGATGGCCGAAGTGTAATTACCTGCATTTTCAGCTACATAGCTTTTGCTGAAGGCTGTTTGCAACTCTGAATTCGTCTGAGCAAATGCAATTGCTGAAATCAGAAAAAGTCCCGCTATTAATGTAAATTTTCTCAAAGTCTCCATTTTATTCCTCCTGATATTGATAATTGATTGTAGTATTGATTATTACTTAAATTATTTCCAAATTCTTTTTGATCGTATGTAAAATTACCGATTAATGTAATGTGTGGATTAAGCAGATAAAACAAGGTCATCCCGGTCCTGAAAACAGTAGGGTCATAAGAGTTATAGACATAAAGAGCATCAAAGTTGTTGTAATTATTAAGATTACCCAATGTTACATTTCCTTCTGCCCAAAAGTTTTTAAAGCATTTTAATCCTACAGATTGAGAAAATACCGCTCTCGAAGCACCATTTTCTGTTATGCCGGTTAAACCACTTGTAAAATAAACACCCGACTTTCCGGGTAAATTTACCGTAGCTTGAACCCCAAACTGTTGGACTGTGGCAGTGTCAAGCGATAAGACAGACAAATTTCCTTCAAGGTTAAACCGATTGATTTGGGATGACACTCCCAGGAACCCTAGATAAGCAGGATAACTATAACTCATTATTTTCGTATTGATACCATGAAAAGCACCCTTTAACTGGATTTTTGGTGTCACTGTCCATTTCAACATGGCAAAATATTCGGGTTGTTTGGTACGGCTGCCTTCTATAATTTGTCCATAGTAGGAAACTGATTGATATAAGGAGAGCCGATAACCCAACTGTGTTTTGATACCAACCCTATAATAGGAAGGATCGGACCGGGTTGTTGCGTTATTGCTCTTGTAATTGAGTTCTGCATCCAATTCGTCAACAGGTTTAACGCTTACAATTCCAAGTCGTTTCTGAGTTTCAGCATCAAGATTTTCAGCATAATAACGTGCTGATTCTTCCGATCCGGTATTTTTTCCGCAATAATAGAGGTATTCGAGGGTGACAGGATCCACCAGATCATACTTGAGAGCCTTTTCATATTTCTCGCGTGCCATGAAATAATCGGAAGTCATAAAATAAGCATACCCGGCACGCTGATACAGGAATTTGGATTCAATACCCTGAGGCTCCGATTTCTTCGTCAGATTGATCAGCTCCTTCCATTGCCCTTTGATAAAGTATTGATAAGACAGGCTATCGACCTGATGAAAAGTAAGTTTCTCTTGCGATTTTGACAAAAGAGGAAAACTTAAAAACGCGAGGATCAAATATTTATACATTTTGCTTCAATTTTATTTTTTTTATTGGTATAAGAAAAGCTTTTAATCTTGTTTTCATCCAAAGTAATGCTACCCGAACTTTCACGACGAACCTTGCCAAAAACCGATACATTGATTTCGGTATTCAAAGTAATTGAAGTGGGGTCAAAAACATTATCGGCGCTTTCAAATTTCATGCCGTAAAGCGCATGAATCCGATTGAAGAAAGGTGCGATAAAATCGTGTAGCCAAATACTCAATTTCTTATCTTGTAGAATATTCAGAGGCAGCTCATCTGAAACTACAAGGTCTTCATAATAGCCCAAAATTACTTTGTATGCTGTAAGATAAAAATAGTAAAGGAGTGATCTCTTATCGCCATAGAACGATGTAAAATAGAACATCCCCCCATCGTTCACGTAATAAGCAACCGATTCGGTATTTTTGCAATACAGGTATTTATAGTTCCATGCATCGGTAAATGCTTCCCATTGTTCGGTTAGCTCCTCCCCTTTTTCATTGGTATAACCAAAGTTGAACAGGGTATTTGGAGCCATTTCGAAGGATGATTTGAGCAATGTATTGGTATGCAAATCGGTAATCAGCTTGCCTTCTTCCGGCCTTGAATAGGAATTCAGCCCATTCTTCAAATCATTTCTGTCGAAATAATAGGCAAAGGGATAATCAATTGTTTTAGCGCCAAGATTAGGCGACGACTGAACCTGAATATGAATATGTGGTTCAGGTGACCGGCCCGAATTACCACAGAGCGCCAGTAAATCGCCACGTTTAACGTGATCACCTTTGACTACCTTAAAAGTTCCCTTCCGAAGATGGGAAATTTGGGTGAACAATTCAGGCGAATGCCTGATTATGATTGAGTTGCCCCAATTGTTAACGACATTTACCTTCCCAATTTCATTGTCATCAAACTCATCAACAATGGCTTCAACAATCCCATCGGCAGGAGCCAGGACCGGTTTGTTAAAGCAGTAATAATTTTCGCATAAAAGGCCACGTGAACGATAACTTTTGTTCTCTTCGTCGAGTAAAACAAAATCAAATGCTTTGCCCCAATCACCTTTATGGGTATATTTTCCATTGTGGCCCTGACTGACCATCCATTCGCCCCAAAAAGGGACATGAAGCGGGAAATAGAGCAAATTGGAAAGCCTGCTTTTATTGTTCGAATAGGAATACAAATTAACTTCCGGTGAATAGTGCTGAATGGGTGTGAGTATCAATTTGGTCGGATTTTTTCTCATCATCAGAAAATAAATGAACAGTATGGCAACGAAAGAAAATGGCAACGAGAATATTGGAAGATGAATACCTCCAAAAAACTTGGTCATAAACAGCAACACAAGCGAAGTGAGGGGAACGAGCAGGATGGTCCAGAGATAGGAATACTTTGACGGAATCGCAAAGAAACCTCCGATAGCAAGAGCCACCATCATGTAATTGGCCCCAATGTTATAATAGGATATGCCTGCAGCTTCGGATCCGGTAAATGAGGCAAACGACGAGGCGGAAATGTAGGCGATCACAGTAAGGGAAAATGCAATCCTTGAACTGTAGAGCAACAATCCGGCAATCAGTATTCCAGCAATGATATTGTTTTGGAAAACGATGGAACTCATCGACCTCAGATAGATATCCAGCGAATTATTAATAGAAAGATTATCAACAGTTTGGAAAAAATTAAGAAGATGATTGCCACCAATTGTGTACATCTCGTTGATCCAGTAAACATTCCGTTGCGTGAGACCCAAATTTTCGAACAGTGACGATGGCAAAACGATAAACCAGAAACTGATCACAAACGGGATACTCAGGTGAGGCAACCCATATTTACCAAGCCATCCGCTTAAAGTTACCGAAAGGATAAGTGTCAGCAATGAGGCAAGCAACAGCAGACTAAAATAAACGGTCCCCGGATCAAAAAAAGTACCCATTCCGATTCCTGTAAGCAAAGCATTAAAGCTGAACAATCCCTTTTTAATTTGTAGTTTGTCAAACCCCATTACATTAGCAATCAATATACTGGTTAAAACTGCGATTAAACCGCTTAGTCCGGCGAAAAAATTAAAAAACGTGATCAGTATCAAACCTGCTGCAAATACTTTGTTGTTCAGAAAGAAGATCACAGAATAACTGTTCAGCGTTGCAGGCCAAATAATTTCGCGAAATGTTGTATAGGAATTCTTTAGAGACATACCTTTATTAGGAATTGGTTAAATGTGCCGGAATCTGTTCTGCCGATTCAATGTATTCCCTGGTTTCAGCGTTCCGGATCACATGGGTATTGTTGTCTTTGTCGATCATCACAACATTGGGCCGAAGTGTAATAAACTGCATCCATTGGGTCATATTGTATGCCCCCACTTTATGGACAACAAGCCTGTCCCCTTTCTGGAGCAGCGGCAAGGTAATGGTTTCCCTGATCACATCAATATTCATACATAACGGACCATACAAAACTGTTTCTTCAGTATGTTGACCGCTTTCCTGTGCAGGACTCACTTTGTGTTCGTACCAGAATGAAGTAAACAGTGTGTTAACCCCGAAATCAAGAATGGTTGAACGCCGTCCATCGGAAAGGCGTTTGTTGGCCAGTACCGTTCCAAGGAGGTATCCTGCATCATCAATCAGTGCACGTCCTGTTTCGAGGATCAGCAAAGGAAGGTCTTCTTGTTTGAACCCATAATTCAGGATCACATCGGTAATCGCATCGGCAAACTGATCGATGGAAGGTACTGTATCGGTTCCAGGAAGGTAGGAGCCTTTTAACGTATTTGTTGAAGGAAACCCACCTCCAAGATCAAGGTATTGGATTGTCTTGTTGTGCTTTACTTTAAGGCTCCAAGCCAACTCGCACAATTTGGTGGCGGCGATTGCATACGCTGAAGTGGTGAGCATAAAAGTGCCAATATGGCAATGTAACCCGACCAGATTAAGATTTTCGCTGTTCAGGATACGGGTAATAGCGTTCCAGGCCTGACCATTTTCGAAATTAAACCCGAATCGATCCCACTTTGGATAGATGCCGGTATCCATATTGACACGGATTGCTACCAATGGTTTCAGGTTATGTTCATCACTTAATTTGATCAGGGAGTACAATTCATCAAAATGGTCGATATGGATCAATGAATTATTGCGGGCTGCCCTGATCAATTCTTCGTCCGATTTATCGGGTCCGTTAAAGATGATCTTGTTGCCCGGAACGCCGTTGGCAATAGCCTTATCGTATTCGAATCCTGAAACAACTTCTGCCCATGAACCTTCCTGATGAAACACCCTACATACGGCATTCAGATAATTTGTTTTGTACGACCAGGCAAATTGAACTTTCGGATAACGTGTCTTGAAAATTCGGGTAGCATTTTGATAATTGCGCCGGATTTGCCGTTCTGAGAGGACGAAAAGCGGTGAGCCATATTTCCCGATCAATTCGTTAACGCTCACACTTTCGATATGCGTGACCGCCTCATTCTTTGACTGGCTTCCGAATTTATTGGTAAAACCTGTACTCAGTTTTTTAATCACAGGTCTTTCATATTTCAGCTTTTCCATATATTAATAGCTATATCTTTGATTATTAATTATTTACTATAATTCGCCTGTTCCTGAGATAATCTGAAATTCATTAACATCAGTAATCAGATCCCATGAATATCGGATAAATATTTTTCCTACTTCATAAGAAGTAAAGGGCTCTACTTTTTCTCCAAGTGCCATTTTGACTAATGAGGCAGGTTGGTTCTGACCTGCAGCGGCTGTAAGGTAAATCCAAGCCGGAAATCGTGGGTTCACTTCCATAATGTAAGGTTTCCCATCTTTTGTTTGCATCACTTCCAATTCGCAACCGCCACGCCATTTGGTCGCTTTAATAAATTTCCGTGCCAGATCTGTATAGCTCGAATCATCAATAGTGATTCCGGCCCATGCTTTCCCTTTATCGGTGATGTACAGTTTTCGCATAGGTACAACACTGATTGTATTCCCTTCTCCATCACCGAGAGCTGCAATGTTAATTTCTGTTCCGTTGATAAACTCCTGAGCTATAATAGGTAAACCCCATTTTGCCTTTAATTGATGAAACGCCTTTTGCGCCTGCTCACTGGTATAGGCAATTGTTGCGTCGTAGTATTTTCCTTTCACAACCAAAGGATATTGAAGATCTTCGGCAGCTTTAGCCAATTCGGAAGCGTGGTAAATCAACCTGTCGGCAGGAACCAACAGTTTGTGCTTCTTTCCAAATTCGTAAAGTTCCATTTTATGGCGTGCCTCAAACTGATCCAAATCGGGTAAAAAAGTATGGATACCTATGTTTTTTAGCTGAGGTGCGATCTTGATGAAATTGAACAATTCGGCATCAAAATTAGGAATAATGATATTAAGATTTTCCCGTTCATGAATGTCACGGATCCTGTCGAGCAGTGGCTCAATCCCTGCAGACGGATAGGAAATCTGATAGGTTTTGTCCACGATATCGTGCATATAGATTCCCGGTTCAAGGGCTTCGTAACTAAGCCCGATGATACGGACTTCAAAATCGGGACACTCCCTGATTGCGCGGATCACAGCAACCCCCGGACCCGGACTGTCGATCGCATTAAGCCCGGTTACGGCTATCACTAATTTTTGCTTCCCATTTAATTTCATCGTTTGAGTTGTTAGTCGTCAAGTAAATTATTGTCTGTCAGTTGCGAAATAAAATCATCAAAGTCCTTCTCGAATTGGATCCGGTCAACATCATATTTTGAGCATATCAAATCAATCATCTCCTTTAGGTCAAACTCCTCCTTTAGGTGCGACAGGATCTCAGATCCTATGGGGTTGGATGAGTAAGAATCACCCGTGCCAGGATTGAAAATAAACCCGGCCTCACTTGTTGCTATATTTTTTTTAAGTCTCATGCCTTTATGTATAAAATGATTGATAAAAATGATGATGATTTTTAATACTTAAACTACATAACGGAGCCAACTATGGTTCAAACCGGGAACGATTTATCGACAAATTGCTGGAATTTTTCCTTGTACTGGTCACCGATTGGAATATAGGTCTTGGCATCGAATACGATCCTGTTGCGTTCAATCACTTTTACCTTTTCGAGATTGACAATAAACGAGCGGTGGACCCGCATAAACAATTTTTCGGGTAGCTGCTCTTCCATCGATTTCAGCCGCATAAGGGTAGTAACAGGTTTCTCATGAACCTGATGGATCGTGATGTACTCATTTGAACTTTCAATATAGCTGATGTCAGAAAGCATTATCCTGATCAGTTTGTAATCCGATTTTACAAAAAGGTAATCCTGAGCAGCTTGCTGGATGTCAATTGGCTTGTTTTTCAAGTCAAACCAAGCTTTTGCTTTATTAGCCGACTTTAGAAAAACAGCATAACTGATCGGTTTCAACAAATAATCTAGGGCATCGACCTGAAAACCTTGTATGGCATATTCGCTGTAAGCGGTAGTAAAAATCACCTGTGGTTTTTTACTCAGCGATTGTACAAACTCCATCCCACTCAGATCGGGCATGTTGATGTCCACAAACATTAGATCAATCTTATCATCAACGAGATATTTCATCGCCTCAACGGCACTTGTACACAAGGCCACCAGTTCAAAAAAAGGTGTCCTTTCAATATATGAACCAATCTGCTTCAGAGCAAGAGGTTCGTCATCAATAGCTAAACAGTTAATTTTCATGATATGGGACACTTAAATTTACAGTAAAGTCGTTTTCATTGTCAAATATATCCAGGGTATAATCATTTCCGAAAAGAAGTTCAAGGCTTTTCTTCACGTTTGTAAGGCCTATGCCTGAGTAGCTGGAATCGCTTAACTCTTTTGAGGCATGTTTGCTGTTTTGAATGGTGCAATTTAACCGCTGACCGGCAATATCGAGTTTAAACAGGACAAATGATTCATGTTGGTAGCTTACCCCATGTTTAAACGCATTTTCAAGGAAAGAGATGAAGAGCATAGGTGGAATCTGGATATCCTGAATTTGTTTTGGTACATCAACTGTAACCACAACTTTAGAGGAGAACCTCAACCGCATCAGCGACACATAACTTTCGATAAAGTTGATCTCTTTCCGAAGGCTTGTGCGTCCGTGAGCCGTATCGTAGAGCAGATAACGCATCATTGTCGATAATCTGATGATTGTATCCTTTGCATCTTCAGTATTAATGTCGATCAGCGCATGGATATTATTCAATGTATTCATAAAAAAATGGGGGCTTACCTGGTGCCTTAAAAGGGCCAATTCGGTTTTGAGCTGTTCTTTTTCGACATCTTTGCGCCGGTTTTCCTCAAACAACCATTGAGAGATTACTTTGAATGCAGTACTGCTTCCGACGATCAAAAAAGAGATCACCACGTTTGCAGAAAGTGCCATAAACAAAGATTCTTTCACTGGTTGACTTTCCGGGCGGTATCCCAATGGTGCAGGCATCCCGGGGCTTAGCTCAATGGGAGGGGTTCCTGGTCCAAGATTCATTGGCGGCATCACCTCTGGCGGGGGAAACAAGACCACTTTCAAAAAGATCCCAAGGGCTGCAAAAGTAAAGATCATGACAATTGAGGAGACAATGTACAATGAATACTTTTTTGTCAGTAAGAATTTTGGGACAAGCAATGCTGTATTTAAGACAAATACAACAAAGAAAAAGAAGATGCGCATCATGTCCATCAACAGGTTGCTCCAATCAAAATAGTTGTTGGCCCGCTGGGTGAAGAATGGAATTGAAAAGATGCCCAACCACAGGACCCCGACCAGGAGAAACTCAAATAAATGGATGTTGGTATTCTTGTTCATTTATAAATTATTGATGATGTTGTCCGGCTTTTAATTGCCTGTTTATTAATTTGCAATAAAGATACATGTTCATTGATACATTGTTAACAAAAATCAGTAAAAGGTGATAAAGTATCAACCAAATTGGCAATTTGATCAGGGAGAAAATCAGGAGGATCAGTTATGGGACGAAATTGTATTAAATAATTTCTGTAAACAATCAACATCCTGAAAGGTCGGTATAGGCAATCAATGTATTAAAATAAAAAAGCCATGCCCCGATAAGGAGCATGGCCAATTCAAAAATATATATTGGTTAAGGAGCCGCTACAATGCTACTTCTTGGTATAGACATCCCAGGCAATCCAGTCAATGATTGAAGTGGCGAACCACACCGAACGCATAGAAGTGAAGAGTGTATCAACGCCATCAATACTTCCGCCTAAAAGTTCAGTCATTGTCTTAACAGTGCCATCGTCGAAAGTGATCTGCATTTCCCTTTTCTTGTGTGTGATAGACTGGTCGGTAGGGTCGGCAACTTTGTCAACAATCGTTACCTTTGATTTTAATTGTAAAACACCACCAACATATACCTTGGCACTGTCGAGGCTGTTTTTGCCCATTGTCCTGATTATCTGTACATTACCAATCGTAAACGAGTACGTTGTTTCAGCATGTTTGAAACTGGTAGCCGATTTGATTGCCGTATATTTCTCTTCATAAAGTGTTTTTGAATCTTTTGTAATCGCGTAAACTGATTGTGCAGTATCGCCTGAAATATACTGATAGTTGACGTTGTAACCATTCGTAAACACATATTGTGAAGCAAAATGATATCCGTTCAAGCTGTTATTGGAAGATTGGATCTTTAATGCCCCTGCATCCACGCTTTTAATATTGATGTTTGATGCCATTTTGTAATCCCATCCTTTAAAATAGGTGAAGCGGTATTGGTACTCAGAAAGCGTCACCTTATAGTTGTTTACCAACAAAGTATCGCTAGCCTGATAATGAAGCAGATCTTTGGGAGATAAGACTTTTGCTTCCGGAAGATTAACAATCATCAAGGGGTTCTCGGCTGATTTGGTAAAAAACCGCATAATTGAACCCGGCCCTCTTTGAACTGTTGTCGATTTGTAATCATAAACACCTTTGATATCGGACAGTAGAATGCTATTGGTCAAGGTGGTGTCTAATGCCGATGCTGTGGTCGATTTTGTTGCCAAAGAAGTTGAACCTGTCAAAACCTGATAACCAGAGGTTGCCGAAATAGCGCTCAACGCCGAGGACAAATCCTGAATTCCGCTGTTCAATGAAGATTTAAGGGATACCCCTGTCGCAGAGGTGTCATCCAGACTGGTGCTTTTATTACAGCTCCATGTCATTACGCTAAGCATTGCTATAGCCAAATACAAATTTCTTGTTTTCATAATTCTGCTTTTAAATGATCTACTTTAATTCTAAAGACTTTTACTAAGAACTTTTTTGCTTTTACTAAACACTGATCGAATTAATTCTGGCACGAAAATAAAAACGCCTTAAAGTAAAAACAAATAAAATCAGTGTAAACAGTCTTTTCGTAAGTGAACAGCGAAGCAAAATCAAATAATCCACCAATTTCTACCAGTGAAAAGTCATAGAACGAGCTAAACCCGATTCATTTAAAACAGCGATATTACAATGACAACCCTTTTAATACCATCAAAATATGCTCCCATTCCAACATTAATGAGTTGTATTTTGCATTAATATTGTTTATGTCGTCATTGATTACGTTCTGCTCGAATTCTTGTGTCATTTGGCCCAACTGATTAAAACACATACTAAAAGCTGCTCCCTTTATTGAATGGGCCATTTTTTTGATTTCTTCTTTATTGTTCAGGTTAATAGCCTTATTTAACAAGGTAAAATCGTTGAAAAATTGTTCCGGAACCATTTCGATCAATTCTTTCAGCAGTGTTTGATTATTCCCAATATTTTCCATCAAGTTGACCAGGTCGAAATGCCCATGATAGTTATTTCCCTTTTCTTGTTGCCCTTTTGTATCAATTTCAGGGCTAAGCACCAACAGGTACTTCTTTAACATTGAAAAGATTAAATTCTGATCTATTGGCTTTGTCATGAAATCGTCCATTCCGGCATTTAAACACTTTTCCTTATCTTCTTTAATGGCACCTGCAGTTAATGCCACAATTGGTACGTGGGTTTTTGTCCCTTTTTCAAAATTACGGATCTGAATCGTGGCTTCAATTCCACTCATTACCGGCATCTGGATATCCATGAAGATCAGATCTGGGTACTTTGATGTTGCCGTTATGACAGCCTCTTTCCCATTTTTAGCCTCCAGAATCCTGGCATTTGGAATAAATTGTTTTAAAGAAGTTGTTACAAGTAGCATGTTTATCAAAACATCTTCAACCACTAAAATAGTGGGCGCATTTTCAATCGAAATGTCAACGATTTCCGGTATAGAAGGTTTTACTTTTTCAATTTCACGGGAAGGAGCCTGCTGGCGAATATTTTTCAAATAGTGCAGCAATTCCTGAGATTTAACGGGCTTAGTCAGGTTAAATTTAACACCAAGCTTTTTACACTCTTCATATATTTTAAGATCGTCAGCAGAACTATGGAGCAAAATGACTGGTTGCCGCTCGGGTGACAGGTTTAATTTTCCCCTGATCATACCGATTGTTTCCAAACCGTTGAGATATGGCATGTGATAATCGACAATGATCACATCGAAAGGATCCGACTTTTCAATGAACTTTAATGCAGCAAGGCCATTGTCGAAGCCGACAAAATTTATTTCCCAGCCAATAAATGTATGTTCAAGGATCAGACGATTGTTATCATTGTCGTCGATTACCATAACTCTTTTGATTTGGGAGAGACTATTCCCGTCGAGCTTCTTGCCATATTCAAAGGCTGTTTCAATGGTAAAAAAGAAGTCGGAGCCTTTACCATATTCGCTGATTATTTCGATTTTGCTTCCCATTTTTTGCGCAAGCATATTCGAAATGGTAAGACCAAGACCCGTGCCCCCAAATTTACGAGTTGTTGAAGTATCGGCTTGTGAAAATGCACGGAATAATTTTTTCTGTTGTTCCGCATCGATACCTATTCCAGTATCCCTGACATGGATCGTAAAAAAGCCCGTATCTTCATCTTTTGGGGTAAATGAAACTTTTAACTCAATCTCCCCAGCTTCAGTAAACTTCACCGCATTACCAAGAAGGTTAATTAGGATTTGCTTTAAACGTTGAGGATCAATAATTGCAAACCTTGGCATCCCGGGTTGAATATTGAGCAAAAACTCAATTCCCTTCTGCGACACATGGTATTTTATAATGTCGGAAGTTTGCCCAATCATCTCAATCAGATCAGTCTTGATCAGTTCAAGTTCCATTTTCCCAGCTTCAATTTTCGAAAAGTCGAGAATATCATTAATAATCCCTAATAATGTATGGCCGGAAGTATTCACATTTTCGGAATATTGTTGCTGAATTACATTTAACGGAGTACGCAACAGAAGGTCGGTAAAGCCAATTATTCCGTTAAGCGGTGTCCGGATCTCGTGGCTCATGTTGGCCAGAAATTCCGATTTCGCTTTACTTGCAATATCCGCTTCCTGCTTTGCCTTTAAAAGGGTTGCCTCATTTTTTTTCTTATTGATAACGCCAGCTAAAACATTGGCATAAATTTTTAATAATGTAATGACCTGATCTTTCCATTGTTTCTCTCCTAATACCGAATCAAAACCGATAAAACCAATTAATGATGATCCGTAAAACATAGGCACTGCCACAACTGATTTAACAAGCTGTGCCTCCAGAATCCTTCGTTCCAAACGCCTTTCCTCGGGCAAACCACTAACGTTCTTTATGTAAATGTGTTCATGATTAAGAAATGCGTCTTTCCATTTGGAAATCAATGAAACCCGAATATTTTGAAGCTTTTCAATCGAGGGCTCTATTCCCTGGGCGCACCACTCGAAAGTGTTGTTCATTACATCTTTTATCTGGTCCAACTCGAAAATATATGCTTTGTCAACCTGGTTAAAAAGACCTAGTTTTTCTAAGGAATTATTGATTTCTTCGGCCAACATGTCCGAATCGGCCTGAATCAGTTTCTCCGAAAGTGTTGCAATAACATTGTAAAAATCGTTTTGTAATTTAATGTCCTCCTCTAATTTTTTATTCTCGGTAATGTCTTTCGATAAACCAAAAATACAATCTTTCCCGTCCCATTTTCCAAACCAAACCCTTGTTTCCACAAGCAAGCGCGATCCGTCTTTTTTAGCCAATGGCAACGAGATCATATCCTTTTTACCAGCCAACATTTCAATAAATGCTCCGTCAACCTCGCCTTTC
Organism: Mariniphaga sp.; assembly: GCA_037128295.1. Taxonomy (GTDB): domain Bacteria; phylum Bacteroidota; class Bacteroidia; order Bacteroidales; family Prolixibacteraceae; genus JAAFHB01. The sequence goes on along the minus strand of JBAXWR010000093.1, from coordinate 8,105 downwards.
AATGCTAAAGGATATAAATCAAACATATTCATTTCATTGAGTTCACTGGTACTGTAACCGAGTTTATTTGTTGCAGCACTGTTCGTAAAGAAAAGTCCCCCCTCCTGGTGGCCAACAACGACAATGTCGTCCATACTCTCAAAAAAAGTGCGGAAATTGGCTTCGCTTTCCTTTAATTTATCCTCAGCCTGTTTTTGGACAGATATATCGACAAAACACTCAAGCAATTTATCCTGCCCCTTTAACGTGACATGTTTAACGGTTTTTAAGATCGGTATTTGGCTCCCGTCCGCACGCAACATTACTCTATGTGAATGATCAATACTCTGGAAAAGATCGCACACCGGACAGGCGCCCTCTAATGCCGGGCATAAAAATGAATGGCACTTTCGCCCAACCAGAAAATCTCCTTTAGCACCAAAAAGGGTCGAAACATGGTCGTTAACCCGCTCTATAAGCCTGGTTACAGGATCTATAATGACAACCCCTACGGGAAGGCTATCCAATAAAAGCCGTTGCATATTCTCACTTTCCTGAAGCAAAAACTCTGCCTGTTTACGCTCGGTGATGTCGCGGATAATGCCAATAGAATACCATCCACCTTCAAGATGGATACCAGAAAGCGACAGTTCGATCGTTAGTTCCTCTCCACCCTTACGACAAGCGACCAACTCGACAAGCCTGTTTACTGCATTCCCTTGTCCTGTTTTTAGAAATATTTTAAAAGCCTCATGATGGGCTTTGTGATAACGTACAGGGGCAATCAGTTCGTGTAGATTCAACCCTGTCACCTCTTCACTTTTATAACCGAAAATCCTTTCAGCCGCAGGGTTCCAGAAAGAGATATTCCCCTCGGTATCCATCATCAGAATCGCATCTTGTGCCGATTCGGTAATTGCACGCATCCGTGTCTCACTCTCTTTCAACGAAAGCTCCATCTTTTTGTGTTCTTCGATAAGACCGATCAACGAATCAAATAGATAAGAGGCGTCTTCATCTTCATGTTCGTTTGGTAGAGGTTGTTTCAGGGGATTGAGGGTATAAATTGCTTCCTTAATTTTCAAGATGACCTCTTTCTGCCGTTCAGACCCGAGCTTTTGTTTGATTAAAGCCGCCCTAAGTTCTATTGAGCTTAAATCCAATACGTTCTGAAACAATTTTGCATCTTCGTCACGGCTGTTATAAGAATCGCTGATGTCTTCCAAAAACCCTTGCAAGTTTTCAGGAACATTCGCGGCAGAACCAAAATGCCTCTTGATCTGACGTTGAAGGAGCTTATTTAGGTGGGTATCCATATCTAATTGTTTTATTGCTCTTTAAACAAAGTAATTGCTCCGTTTTCATAATTTCCCTATAATTCCAATTTACGAATTATCGCTTTAATAAGTTCCCATTCAGCAACCAATTCATTAAATCTTGTTTCGATTTTCAATGGCGATTTTTTTTCAGAATCCAATTCGATCGAAGTTGCCAATTCTGCCAAATGATTAAAACACATACCTAAAGATACGCCTTTAATGGCATGGGCAGTTTTACGGATCTCTTCACCTTTATTATTGTAAACTGCTTTTTTAAGCAAAGAGATATCATGAGAAAATTGCTCTGGTGTCATTTCGATCAATTCCTTAAACAAGTCCTGATTAAAGTTAATGTTTTCCATCAACTGGTCCAGATCAAAATGGACATTATTAACGTCATTTGCAATTTCGGGTTGAACTTCCGGGATTTTATCGTCAGATCCAATCAAAAACTGCTTCAAAATAACTTGCAATGCTTTGGTTTCAATCGGTTTGGTTAAAAAACAGTCCATTCCGGCATCAAGGCATTTCTCTTTTTCCTCTTTGATAGCTCCGGCTGTTAAAGCAACAATGGGCATTCTTACACCTGTTTGTTTTTCATATTCACGCAGATGGAATGTTGCTTCGATACCTCCCATTTCGGGCATCTGAACATCCATAAAAATCAAATCAGGCAACTTTTTCTTTGCGATTTCCACAGCTTCCTTCCCATTCCTGGCCTCTAAAATAACGGCCCCAGGGATAATTTGTTTAATAAACGTCTTTGCAAGCATCATGTTCATCAAAACATCTTCGGCAATCAAAATTACAGGACTAAGGTCGCTGGAGAATTCATCGATCCCGGTTGTTGGAATCTTTTCGACTTCCTTGGTTTCCAACATTGTTCCGTCATGGATGTTTTGAAGGTAATACAACAATTCATTCGATTTCACAGGTTTAATGAGGTTGTACTTCACGCCCAGCTCCTTACACTCTTCGTAAATTTTAATATCGTCAGAGGAACTATGTAGCAGAATTACCGGTTGCAGCTCTGGTAGGAGACCCAGTTTTTCCCTTATAATCCTGATCGTTTCCAGACCATTCAGATAAGGCATGTGATAATCAACAATGATCACATCAAAAAGCTCCGACTTTTCTAAAATCTTCAGGGCAGAATAACCATTGTCGATCCCGGTAAAACCGATTCCCAGATTGGTAAACGTGTGTTCGAGGATCAACCGGTTGTTGTCGTTGTCGTCAATTACGAGTACCCGTTTAATATCTGCCAGGCTACCATGCACGGGTTTTTCACCAAATTCGTATAATGCTTCAAGGGTAAAAAAGAAATCGGACCCCTTTCCAAATTCACTTTGGATTTCAATTTTACTTCCCATTTTTTCAGCCAGCATATTTGAAATCGTCAGTCCAAGTCCTGTCCCGCCAAATTTCCGCGTTGTTGATGCATCTGCCTGAATAAAGGCTTTGAATAATCTGACCTGCTGCTCGGGGATGATCCCAATGCCCGTATCCCGAACCGAAAATTTAAAATAGCCCGTTTTATCATCCTTTGCCATGAAAGACAATTTCAATTCAATTTCACCTTTATCAGTGAATTTCACTGCGTTGCTCAAAAGATTGATCAGGATTTGCTTCAACCGTTGTGGGTCTGTCACACCAAAACGTGGCAAATCAGGCTGGATATTCAATAAAAATTCGATCCCCTTTAAAGAAGTATGATATTTGATGATATCGCAACTTTGTTCTGCCAGTTCGATCAGATCTGTTTTAATGAAATCGAGTTCCATTTTCCCAGCTTCTATTTTCGAAAAATCAAGAATATCATTGATGATCCCCAATAAAGAATGACCCGAAGTGTTCACATTTTCGGCATACTGCTGTTGCATTTTGTTCAAAGGAGTCCTCAGGAGCAAATCAGTAAAACCAATCACCCCATTCAATGGGGTTCGAATCTCGTGGCTCATATTGGCAAGAAACTCTGATTTAAACTTACTGGCAATATCTGCCTCCTCTTTGGCTTTTAAAAGTGTGGCTTCGATCTTTTTCTTGTTGATGACTCCAGCCAAAATATTGGCATAGATTTTAAGCAATGTAATGGTCTGATTGTTCCACTGCTTTTTGCCGATAACCGAATCGAAGCTGATGAATCCGATCAGGGATGCGCCATAATACATTGGTACAGCAACCAATGATTGAATTCCCATTGATACAAAAAAATCCCTTTCATGACGTCTTTCATCAGGAAGATCAATTATTGATTCAATATAAATATGTTCATTTTTTAAAAACTTTTCTTTCCATAGAGGAATAAACGAAAACGGCATTCCCTGAATATTCTCGGTTTTGTGCGGAATTTCGCCATTATTCCATTTATAAGTATTGTATATCAAATCATTATCAATATCCAGTTGGTAAATATTACTTCTGTCAACCTCACTGAAACTACCGATCGTCTCCAAAGACTGGCTAATCTCAAAATCGAGCTTTTCTGAACCGGCCTGAATCAGTTTTTCCGAAATCGTGGCAATGACATTGTAAAAGCTATTTTGATGTTGGATTTCCTTTTCGAGGTTTTTGCTTTCGGTAACATCGACCATTACCGTCAAGAAATACTTTTTTCCCTGGTTTTCGATAATTTCACCCGAGAAAAGACCTATCATTATTTCTCCGGTTTTCGTTTTTACTTTCAGTTCAATATTGTGTACAGATCCAGTTTTTTTCAGTTCTTCCGAAACCCTTATCTGGTTATCAGGATTGATGAAAAGGTTTAATTGCCCAACAGTTTTACCGATCACTTCCTCTCTGGTATAACCAGTTTTCATTAAAAATGCTGAATTCACTTCCGTAAATTTCATATCCGGAAGTGAACTGATCGCCATTAATGACGGGTTATTCTCAAAAATTTTTGTGAATTTATGAAAGGATTCCTCCTCTTTTGAAAGATCCTTGGAAATGCTGAATATACAATCCTTCCCATCCCATTTTCCCATCCAAACCCTTGTCTCAACCGATACAAAAGAGCCGTCTTTACGGCAAAAAGGGTGCGGACAAGCGTTCTGGGCCCCAATCAACATTTCGCTGAATATTCTTGCAGCATCCGGCCTAAGGTCAAATGGATAAAGGTCAATAACGTTCATCCCGACAAGCTCCTCCTTGAAATAACCAAGTTTCTTAATCACTGCATCGTTGCTGTATAAAAGTGCTCCCTTTTCATTGGCAATGATAATGAGGTAATCCATCGTTTCGAAGAGGGTACGGAAGTTGATCTCATTATCGATTAAGGCCTGTTCTGATTGTTTCTGCTCGGTAATGTCGTGTGTGACACCTACTACCCCCGTAATATTCCCATAAGTATCACGCAAAGGTACTTTGGAACCCAGATAATACCGGAACATCTCATCGTTTCCCTTCCGTTTGGTCATTACTCCCAAAAGAGGTTTTCCGGTTTTTATCACATTTTGATCTTCATCTTTGGCATGATTGGCAATACTTTCACCATACAGGTCAAAATCAGTTTTGCCAATGATCTCGTCTTCGCTACGTTTCCCAGACAATTCAACCTCTTTAGGATTGGCAAATACTTTCTGCCCTTCGAGGTTCTTTACATAAACAGCATCGGGAATCAAGTCGATTATGGTCCTGAAAAGGGTACGTTCATTTTGCAAGGCCTCCTGTGCCTTTTTGCGCTCTGATATGTCGTGCCAGGAAGCCAACAAAACCGACCGACCTTCAATCATCAGGTGCGACAGCGATATCTCGGCCCAAAACTCAGTCCCGTCAAACCTCCGATGCATCCACTCAAAAATATTAAATCCGGTTTCAAGCGCTTTGGAAATCTTAGCTTTAGCTGCCTCTTTTGAAGCTTGTCCATCTGGCTGAAAATCAGGAGAAATATCATCAGGCCCTAATCCAATAATCTGCGAACGGTTTCCCCGAAGCACAAGTTCCATCGTACGGTTGCAGTCCACGATAATCCCATTATCAAGGATCATGGAAGCATCCGGCGAATCGTTGAACAAGACACTGTATTTATCCTCCCCTGTCAACGAATTCCCAGCAACAACCGCTTCCACGTTGTGATTAGATACTGAACTTGAATTGTTATCTTGAATTGTCATGGGACTAAATTTACTCAAAAATAGCTTAAAATTTGAAATGTTTTAAGCCGCATAATGTTAGCAAAAATAATTATACTAAAAAACTACTAATTGACCCTAATAACGACCAATTAATGTCTTTGTTTTTGCAAAAGGAAAAGATACATTTGTTTGTTATTAGTATCGGTTACTGAAATTATCGATCTGGTTGACAACTAACAGAATTAAAACAATTTATCATTATGACAACATCGCGTAGGAATTTTCTTAAAAACAGTGCCGTCCTGCTTGCCGGGACCGCTCTTTTGTCGAAGACTGCTTTGGCAGCTCCAAAACCCAACGAAATTATCGGTTTACAACTTTACTCCGTTCGGGACGATATGAAAAAAGACCCCATCGGAACCCTGACAGAAGTGGCAAAGATGGGATACAAAAATGTTGAGCATGCCAATTACATCGACAGAAAATTTTACGGGTATGCAGCTCCCGAGTTTAAAAAAATCCTCGATGGCCTTGGACTGAAGATGGTGAGCGGTCATACCGTTATGGGGAAAAACCATTGGGATGCCGCCAAAAAAGATTTCTCCGATTCGTGGAAATATACAATCGAAGATGCTGCCTATCTTGGCCAGAAATACGTGGTCAGCCCTTCTATGGACGGTAGTATGCGGAAAACCTATGACGACTTCCTTGGTTACATGGACATCTTCAATAAATGCGGTGCATTGTGCCAGAAATCGGGCATGAAATTTAGCTACCACAACCACTCTTTCGAGTTCAGCGAAAAATTGAACAACATCAAGATTTTCGATATCATGATGCAAAAGATGGATCCAAAAATGGTGCTGATGCAATTGGATATTGGTAATATGTATATTGCTGGTGCAAAGGCTCTTGATATTTTAAGCCAATATCCCGGCAGATTCGAATTGTTGCATGTGAAAGACGAGATCGCCAACAACTCACCCGAAAAATTTGAAAGTGCTGTTTTGGGCAAAGGGATCATCCCGGCTAAAGAGGCGATGGAACTTGGGCGTAAAATCGGTGGGACAACCTGTTTTATCATTGAGCAGGAGTCGTACCAAAACGCTACCCCACTTCAATCTGTAAAAGAAGATTTGGAAGTTGTTAAAAAATGGGGGTATTGATTATCAATTAATTAAAACAAGTCCCCCTTGGAAGGTGTCCTAAATAGTTCTTTTTATTTCAGACTTTTTGGACAGCTTCGACCAAGGGGGATTTTTTATTTTTATAGCACCTTCAAACTTTAAATTTCAATAATCCCGATTCCAATGATAAAAGTTTCCAAAGTCCTATTCCTGATTATTACACTAATTATCTGTAATATAACCAGTTGCAAAAGCCAGAATACTCAAGTTCCGTTTGCGATTACCTGCAACCCTTATCTTCAAAACCTCAACCAAAACGGGATTACAATCATGTGGCTGGTGAACAACAATGCAACAAGCTGGGTCGAATATGGCAAAACCGCTGAGCTTGGAAAGAAGGCAACCCATTCGCAGTCGGGAATGATCGATGTAAACGCCGGGCCACAGAAGGTCGTACTCACAGAACTTGATCCGGGAACAAAATATTATTATCGTACTGCATCAAAGGAAGTTAAGTTGCTTCAACCCTATAAGGCCATTTTTGGCGATACGATTTTCAGTCACACCTATTCTTTTTCCACCCCCTCCCCCACCCTGCAAACTTTTTCATTCTTGGCTTTTAACGACATTCATAGCAAGCCACAATTTCTGGAAGGGATCGTAAAACGCGAATCCAATTTTAGTTTTGCAATGCTCAACGGCGATATCCTGGGCGACATCACTACCGAGGATGAGATTCCAAACAGTCTATTGAAACCCTTCAGCAACTTTTTCGCTACCGGAAAGCCTTTTTTCCTTACCCGTGGAAACCATGAAACACGTGGTGCAGGCGCCAGGTTGTTGTCGAAATACATCGACACTCCTACTGGAAAGTATTATTATTCGTTTACTTACGGGAATACCTTTTTCGTGGTCCTTGATTGTGGCGAAGACAAACCCGATGACAATGTGAACTATTTTGGCCTGGCTGACTATGACGAATACCGCACAAAGGAGGCCGAATGGTTGGAGAAAGAAGTTCAAAAACCCGAATTCAAAAAGGCCGCACATCGTATTGTTTGCATCCATATGCCCATTAGCATGAAACCGGGTGACGAAGATAAAACCGGACATGGCCCGTATGATTGCAGCATGAAATTTGCCCCGATCCTCAACAAAGTAAAAATAGACGTTCTGTTGGCAGGCCATACCCACCGTTTTAAAGTAACACGTCCCGAAAAAGGGGTTACCAATTTTCCTTTGGTCACAGGTGGCGGTCCTTACAACGAAAAAGATCCTGGCAAAACAACTTATACCTTGGTCGAGGTCAGCAAAGCGGGTATCAAATGTTTTCTGAAGAAAGTAAATGGGGAGGTGATAGAGGAGGTTGAGTGAAAAATGCTGGCGGCTGGGTTCTGGCGGCTGGCGGTTCGGGGTAAGATGTGATGATGCCTAAATAACGTTGACCGTTTTTTCGCTATTCTCCCCTCATTAATTGCGGAAATTACATCCTGATTCTGAGGTGTTGTTTGCTCAAGTAGGAATGGGCTCGATGCCCATTCCTACTTGGTAATTGCGTCAAATGACTCCGTCATCTTCGGCGTTGTTTGCTCCACTAAAAGTAG
>JBAXWR010000092.1:0-26328 GCA_037128295.1 Mariniphaga sp. | reverse complement strand
GGTATATGGGTTGATATATTTGCTCATGGTTCCGTGTTTTTGATACACAAAGATAATTCATTTTTTTCATGGATTTCCACTGTATTTTTTATAACCATCTTCGATTTTTTACGTACAAAGAACTTGGATGACAAACTGTCATTCAAAATTTCATAAACAATTCAAAATTAAGGTAATATGAAAACAACTGAAAATGCACTCAACTGGTTCGAGATTTCTGTGAGCGATATGGCAAGGGCCAAGAAGTTTTATGAGACTGTTTTTGAGATGGAGATGCCCGTGATGGATATGGATAGCGTGAATATGGCCTTTTTTCCAACCGATGATTCAACTGGGAAAGTGGGTGGTGCCTTGGCCAATAGCGATTTTCACAATCCAAGTTCCGGTGGTACGATCGTCTATTTGAACGCAAATCCCGATCTGGCTGAACCACTTGGTAGGGTGGAAGGGGCAGGAGGAACCGTCATTATGCCGAAAACATTTGTTAACGATGCAGTTGGGTATATGGCGATGTTTATTGATTCTGAGGGAAATAAGGTGGCGATGCATTCGAGGCAGGGGTAGATGGAATGGGTGAGGGAGACACGGTGAGAAGTAAAGAATGAAAGAATGAAAAATGAAGGAATGAAAGAATGAAGAGTGAGAAGAAAGAAGGGCGAATGGAAACCGGAGAGGAGAATGGAAGAATAGATGAGGAGAATTGTCCTTTGGAAGATGAAAGGTTGTTTTTGTTGGATTATTATCCCAAAAAATGGATTTGCATTTACTTCAATCGAATACACAGTAGGTGTTAAAGTATTGTTGATATTCCATGTGATGCAAACAAATTACCATTTATAAACATCTGGTTGATTAATTAATTTTCACTTTAAACGGTGGCTTTGGAAACGGGATCAAAACATATTATTCCTGAATCTTTATAGTTAATTAATAATGAAGAAATTGAGATTTAGTGTTTTCCTAATGATCTGTTTATTAACTCAGATTAAAATCAATTACGCACAGAATAGTTCCCTTATTGATCATTCTTTGCTCCAACAACTGCCCCTGCCTTCTGATGGTCGGTCAATGCGGTCATCAAGTACCGATGCCAATTTTGATGGGAATGGCGATTCGGAACTGATCCAACCGGGCGAAACACTTGTCCTTGCAGACCTTGAGGGACCCGGAATCATCAAACACATCTGGAACACTTCCGGCTCTCTTAACCCTTATTCAGTCAGGGCAATGGTGATCCGCATTTATTGGGACAATTCCGATAAACCCAGTGTCGAAGTTCCGTTGGGTGATTTCTTTGGAGTAGGACAGGGGACTGCGAAGGATTACCAATCGTTGCCTGTAAACATTTCTTCGCATGGCAGGGCGCGGAATTGCTTCTGGAACATGCCCTTTCAAAAACATGCAAAAATTACAGTTTCCAACGAGATGGCAGGTTTTGGTCCTGCCTATTTCTATTACTATGTTGATTGGGAGAAAGTTGCGTCCCTTCCAAAAGATATCCTCTATTTCCATGCAAGATACAACCAACAATCACCTGCTAAACCGGGTGATCATGTTATTTTAAATACAACTGGCAAAGGAAATTATATTGGTACGGTTTACTCTGTTCTTCAGGTTGTTAATGGCTGGTTTGGTGAGGGTGATGACCGGTTTTTCATCGATGGTGAAAAGACACCAACTATTCAAGGTACCGGTACTGAAGATTATTTCGGTGATGCATGGGGATTCCGCGAGTTTGCGGGCTCTTTCAATGGTGTCCCAATGCACGAAGGTCCAATGGCAGGAGACAGGGTTTCGGCCTATCGCTGGCATATTTTGGACCCAATCCGTTTCAAAAAGTCGTTGAAATTTACGATCGAACACCGTGGGAGCGTAGTTGACGACAACGGCCTACAACATTCAAGCTCCGGTGAAAGGGCCGATTGGGTTAGTTCTGTCGCCTTCTGGTACCAGACTCCGATTGCATTTTCCGATTCAGAACTACCACCCGCGGTTGAAAGGATCCCTCCGTATCAAATTATGCTTGCAGCAAATCTGAAGTTTAAAGCAACACCTGAAAAAATAGAAAAAGAGAAGGCAGGGATCAATTTTGTTCCGGAACAACCGGAAGGTGAAATCGAATTTGAATTTGACGTTCATGAATCAGGAAGTTACAAATTTTCTGCGGTGCTTGTTGACAATATCTTTGGAAGCAGGTACCAGCCAATTATTGATCATCAACCAGCAGGCCCGGTTCTGGATATGATGAGCAAAGGTGGCGACTGGCGGGAATTTGTGTTTGGGGTATTCAAATTTGAAAAAGGGAAGCATACATTTAAACTGCAGGGACGAGGCACCTCAGTAAACCTACGTCCCGATGTTCCTAAAAAATACGCCGTCGGAATCAGTAGTTTGTCACTTTTACGAATTGAAAGTCTTTAGAAGGCTGTACCATACATATAATTTTATTTTTATGAAGAAGTCCCTTTTTATTGCACTGCTGTTTTCGACACTTTTCGTGTATTCGTGCAACCACAAAGCTAATGAGCCCGGCATCGTTGACACTGCAGCCATATCGTTTGACACAAGCTATAACATTGACATAAAGGACTTTAAAATGCGTGATCCTTTTGTGTTTGTTGATACAATCGGTAAAAGTTATTATATCCATGCGAATTCCGGCGATAACCAGACTTTGACTGTTTACCAAAGCAAAGATTTAAAAACGACTGTCGAAGCCCCGATTCTTCTTTTTCGTGCATCCTCTGCTCCCTGGGTCGGCGATATAACTGCTAAAGGTGTTACGGGAAAAGTTACCGATGCACCATTTATATACCGAATGTCGGGAGCAGAACTGGTGATGATATGGTCAAGCTTCTCAAAGACTACAAAAAAATATGCTATAGGCGTTGCACATTCATCCTCAGGATCAATTACCGGTCCATGGGTACAGGAACCAACTGCAATTAATAATGACGATGGTGGCCATGCCATGGTTTTTAGAAACTTAGATGGGCAACTTAAAATATCGTATCATTCACCAAACACCTATCCTAATTTTGTCAGTATTAATAACTTCACGACAAACAATTAATTATCAAATATTTATCTCAACTGTAAGAATCAACTATTTCAATTGGTACGATATTTTTCAAACTATTCTTGTCATATGGTTGCTTATTCAAAAAATAAGTTTACTTTTGCACCGCCTTTGAAAAACAATGGCAATGAAGGATGACTCAGTAGCTCAGCTGGTAGAGCACATCCCTTTTAAGGATGGGGTCCTGGGTCCGAATCCCAGCTGGGTCACCAAATTTTAGGAGAAGTCTTTATAGGCTTCTCTTTTTTTTTGATTCAGTTGCTCAACAGGATAAATAGGTAAGATATTAACAATCAGATATTAATCATGAATGGTAAAGTCGTTATAATAACAGGTGCATCATCCGGTATCGGAAGGGCTTTGGCAAAAGAATTTTGTAGCCGAGGAGCCAAACTTGCTCTTGGGGCGCGAAGGGTAGAACTGCTCGCCGAATTAAAGTCTGAGCTGAACAGTCCCGATGTTTTGTGTATCGCAACTGACGTTTCGAAAGAAGCAGAATGTAAAAACCTGATTGAGCTGACAATCGAAAAATATGGGCACATTGATATCCTTCTCAACAATGCGGGAATCTCGATGCGTGCTTTGTTTAAAGATATGAACCTCGACGTGATGCACCGGTTAATGGATGTCAATTTTTATGGCACTGTTTATTGTACAAAATACGCCCTTCCTTATCTTCTCGAATCAAAAGGATCGCTTGTTGGAGTGATTTCAATTGCCGGGTATGTGGGCTTACCTGGAAGGACAGCCTACTCAGCATCTAAATTTGCGGTAAGGGGATTTCTTGACACACTGCGCATCGAACATCTCAAAGATGGGTTGCATGTTTTGGTGGCAGCACCCGGGTTTACTGCGTCGGAAGTACGAAAGGTCGCCTTGACAGCCAACGGCACTCCACAGGGTGAAACACCCCGGAACGAAGGTGCCATGATGAGTGCTGAAAAATGCGCGTTTTTAATAACCGAAGCAGTAAGAAAGCGGAAACGTGAACTGATCCTTACCTTTGTTGAAGGAAAAGTGACCGTTTTTCTTGGGAAATTTTTCCCTTCATTATTGGACAAGCTCACTTACAGCCACATGGCCAAAGAACCGGATTCACCTTTAAAATAATCCTGTAAGGTTTGGTCAATAAAAAAATGGGGCTATCTTTGCACCACTTTTGATAAAGACCAGAAAATGACTCCGTAGCTCAGCTGGTAGAGCAATTGACTCTTAATCAATGGGTCGTGGGTTCGATTCCCACCGGGGTCACTTTTTTAGGAAACTGTCCAAAAGGTATCATTTAACTATTTCATACTTTTGGGACACCCTTATCCAAAATCCTCTCAAATTTTATCCTGAAAAGATAAAAACAATCATTTTTCCCCTCTTACACGATCAACAAAAAGGATTACTAATCCTTTTTATCAATAATTATATTCGGTATGACACGTTTTGTCATCCCTACCCGATATCTTTGCTTTCTTAACAACACAATTAATCAAATAGATTTAATTTACTATTTTTACCCTTGCAACTACAAGACAAAAACAGGCATGTTATGTTTGAAGTAAAATTGAATATGGACCAGAACAAAAAATTATAATGTGAACCCCACTAAAACCGCACATACCGGCCGGACCATCATGTTTGCAGAGCTGCAAAAGGTGATGGATTTTGCAATCGGGAACGACAATTACCTCGTTGCCTTGAACCAGAATGTCATCAATAAAAAGACCAATTCTGGCATCAAAAATACAACTAACTATCTGACAAAGCTTTACAATTTTAATGTAGCGTACCCACCTTTTCAAGCGTTTAAATATTTCTGGCAAATTGTAGAAGACAGCGACAAACCAATCATCACTTTTTTGTATGCTATTGGCAATGACTACCTTCTGGCAGAAAGCATCCCGGTTGTTGTATCAACCAAGCCAGGCGATAAGGTTACGGTTGAAAAAATGGAAGAGAATATCGAATCGTACTATCCCCAAAGGTACTCCGAAAATACAAGGAAGTCAATGGCACAAAACCTTGCAAGTTCCTGGAAACAAGCAGGATTTATTACCGGAAAAATAAAAAATATCCGCACCCAGCCGGTGATCGGTTACAAAGTTGTTGCTTTCGCATTTTTCATGGCTTACCTGAACGGTCTAAGGGGCGACTTTATTTTGACTAGCAATTGGGTGAAAGCCCTCTCTTTAAGTGATCAAATTGTTCGCGAACTTGCCATCGAAGCTGCTAAAATGGATTTGCTCCAATACCAATATGCCGGAAATATTACCTCAATATCCTTTAATAACCTGATTAATAAACTGGAAATAAATGGCTTCGAAAATTGATCAATTGCTGGCTGCCTACGAGGTGGTTGTTAATGAACCCTGGTCGGGAACTTTATCGGGACAGGAACGGGTTTGGTTCCTTGTTTACGACCCTGCCGAACAACGTAAAGTTGATTTGCGGATCGGCGATTTTGAAACCGCGACCCTGAAATCGGGGAAGAGATGGATCAACATTTCGCTCAAGAAATGCTTCCCAACCTGGATGGCCGTCCACGACTACAAAGAGGAATACTTTATGGAACCTGAATTGTTGGTCGATCAATTGAAAGACGATTTCAAGCAATTTGCCATCAACTTCCTGATTGGGGAAATTGATCGTCAAGGCACTGATAACCTGACTCTTGTTGCCGTTCGGGATATCTCTTCCCTCTTTGGGTTTAACCGGATGTCGGATATCCTGAACGGGGCTTCAAAAGCTTTTAAAGGGAGGATGTTGATTTTCTTCCCAGGCGAATTCGACAAAAACCATTACCGGCTTCTCGATGCGAGGGATGGTTGGAGTTATTTGGCACGACCCATAACCGCTTAAATATAAATATATTATGAAGAACAAAGAATTATTTACGCTAAACCCTGATGAGAACAACCTTATCAACGACGGCGTTGTTGAAATCAATACTGCCAAAGATGACAAAGGGCTGAAAATTATCCGTCACGAACTAAAAACATTTGTCTGCGAAGGCGAATACCAGCGCGGCCTTTACAGGATATTGGATACCTACCTCAAAAATATCGACCAGCCCAAGCAGCCCGCAGCGTGGGTCAGCGGATTTTTTGGAAGTGGCAAGTCACATTTGGTCAAGATGTTGGGATACCTTTGGGAGGACTACCAATTTCCAAATGGCGATACTGCCAGGACCATCAAACCGCTGCCAGTCGATGTCAACGATTTGATTTTTGAGCTGGAAAAGAAACAAAAGATCAATGGAAGACTTTCTGTTTCAGGCACTTTGAAAGATTTCCCATCTACTGATATCCGCTATTCGTTCCTGCAATTGTTCCTGAACGAATTGGGACTTCCACAGCAATATCACCACTTTAAGTTTGTATATTGGGCAAAGCAAGAGGGGATTTACGATGACCTAAAATCGTTGATAGAAGCCCAGGGCAAGGATTTTAAAAAGGAATACGAAAACCTTTTTGTCTCTTCCGCAATCGCGAAAGCCTTGTTGGAATTGAAACCCGAATTTGCCGAAAACGAAGCCAAAGTAAAGGAGAACTTTAAGGCCAACTTCAAAAGCATCGAGAGCATCAACCGGGAGCAGTTGATCAATACGATCAAAACCGAAATACTCCCCATGTTCTTTGGGAATAAAATCCCCCTGACCATCGTGGTTTTGGACGAGGTGCAGCAATTTATCGGGCAGGATGGCGATAAAAGTATCGACCTTCAAAACCTGGCCCAGGACATTTGCAGCAATTTCGACGGTAAATTCCTTCTCATTGGTACTGGCCAGAATGCCCTCTCGGAAACAAGCTTGCTTCAAAGGTTGCAAGACAGGTTTACGGTAAAAGTTTCATTGTCAGATACTGATGTGGAAACGGTCACACGCAAGACCGTGTTGGAGAAAAAACCGTCCACGATCAATCTCATCGATAAAAAATTAGAGGATGCTTCAGGCGAGATTTCCCGTAACCTTTCGGGTTCCGATTTTGGCTTCGTCCTAAGCGACAAGGCCAATTTGGTTGCCGATTATCCGATCATGCCAGCCACCCGAAAATTCTGGAAGAAAATTTTGCAGTCCATCGACACAGCCGGTACAGCAGGTCAGTTAAGGAGCCAGTTGCGGATCGTCAACGAAAGTATCAAAAATGTGGCCGACAAAGAGTTGGGATATGTGATCCCTGCCGATTTGATCTTTGAGCAAAAACAATCGCAGCTCCTGCAAAACGCGCTTCTTTTGAACGAAACCAATAACCTGATCGAAAGCCGGAAGGCAAAGGGTGGTGATGATGCATTGGAAGGGCGGATATTGAGTGCCGTATTTTTGATCGATCGATTGCCAAAAGATACTTCCAGCGGACGCCTGAAGTCGGATGCAAATACCATTGCAGAATTGCTGATCGACAACCTCAATGTGCCATCGGATCAATTCAGGAACAAAATTAAAGAACTCATCACAAAGCTTGTTACCGAAAAAGTTTTAATGCCTGTTAATGAGGAATTTAAGCTACAAACAAAAATTGGTGCCGAATGGGAACAGGAATATACCACCCAGGCGGTCAAAATAAACAGTTCGGGCGACGACCAGATCCAGAACCTTCGCAGACAAAAGATAATTGCCTTTTTTAACGATAAAACCAAGTCGATCAATATTTTGCAAGGGATATCGAAACAAAAGCGCGATTTCGATATTTGGGACAAGGAAACCAGGCCAAATACCGATAACAAACTAAATATCTGGATCCGTGATGCCTGGAACGAGAACGAATCGGTTGTCCTGAACGAAATCAGGGCGGAGGGTGCCGATGCCCCACTTGCCTATGTATTTGTGAAAAAATACCGTGAAACTGAACTCAAGAGCGAGATCCTTAAATTCCTTGCTGCCGGTTTGACCCTGAATGCAAAGGGACTGCCCTCCAATCCGGAAGGTGAACAAGCCCAGAAAAGTATGCAGACCCGTCAGGGATTGGCTAGAATTGCCATCGATGAACTGATAGTAAAAATCTGCATGGAGGGTGCGGTTTATCTTGCAGGCGGGAACAGGGTCGAAACAGGTACGATCCGCGACAATATCGACGATGCCCTTAACAGCATTGCAGACAGGCAGTTTACCGAATTTAAAAGCAAAGGCGACTACAAAGACTGGGACAAAGCATTGTCGAAAGCGTTGGCAGGGGACCCTGATGCCCTGAAAAAGATTTCCTGGGACAAAGAACCGAAAGACCATCCGATTGCCATCGAGATCCTCCGCTTTATTGGCAACAGTTCAAGGACAGGGAAGGAAATCCGCAACCATTTTATGAAAGCCCCTTATGGCTGGAGTCAGGACGCCATCGACACGATGATTGTTGTGCTAAAAAATACGGAACACATTTCGACACCTGAACCCAATATCAATCAGGCGAAAATTGGTAACGCAACATTTAAAAAAGAGGTCCACACCTTAGCGGCAATGGATAAAATCAAACTCAGGAAGATTTACCAGGATGCGGGAATTTCGTGCAAATCGGGTGAGGAGTTTTTAAATTCTTTTAATTTCCTAAGCAAATTAAAAGAACTGGCAAACCATATCAGTGGCGATGCCCCAAAGCCGGAACCGATCAACATTCTGTTTATCAAGAACATTGAGAACCTTGATGGGAACGAACGGTTGCTGCGCATCCTGGAGGAACAGGAAGACCTAAAATCAAAAATCATCCAATGGGGCAAAAAATCCGAACTGGTCATCAAACGGGAACCCCAATGGAGATTATTGGCAGAACTGGCCAACCATACCAATGGCGATGCAGGGATGGAACAATTGAAATTGGAGATCGATGCCATCCGCGACAACAGGTTGTTGTTGCAGGAGCCCGATCCGATCCAACCCAAATTGACAGATTTGACCGATAAGCTGAAAACGGCTTTGAATAAGCTGAAAGGGAGCTATATCAGCGAGTACGATATTTTAATGGTCAAGCTCCAGGCCAACGAATATTTTCTGAAACTGACACCTGAACAAAAGCACAGTATCCTGGTCAAACATCAGATTTTGGTAAAGCCTGAAATTAAACCATTGGATGCCAATGCCTTACTAAACCAATTGCAAAAGGCATCGCTTTATACCTGGAATACGAAGATAGCTGCCTTGCCCGGTCAGTTTCAATCGGCGGTGGATGATGCCATTCAATTGTCCGCGCCACAAGCCAAAACATTCAGCTTGCCTCGCCGCACCATCTCCAGTCAGGCAGATATTGATGCTTACATTTCAGAACTGAAGGCTGAATTGGAAAATTTATTGAAAGATTCGAGTTCAATTATATTGAAATAAAAATAATGTCAGTACTAACTACCCAACAACGCAATACCCTCGAATCGGCTGTCGTAAAGGCACGTAAGCTCGCCGAGATTGGCGCATTGAACGCCCTGCGGTCCCTTGGTATCGATAATCCGGAACCCTTTGCTCACATGACCCCCGACCAAAGAGCTTTACGGAACCGTTTGCGGAACAAGGCGCGGTTGCTTGGCGATGAGCTGCCCGCTTCCGGGCATCAGCAAATCGACCGGTTGGGCTACGAACTGGCCTATGAGAACTGGCACAAGATGCTGTTTGCCAAATTCCTGGAAAGCAACGAGTTGTTGATGCACCCTTCTGGAGTGGCTGTTACCATGGATGAATGTGAAGAACTGGCCAAAGACGAAGGGTTCCTCGACAAATGGGAAGCAGCCGCCACTTACGCCTCCAGGATGTTGCCGGCAATTTTCAGGACCAACGACCCATTGATGCAGGTCAGTTTTGCAAGCAACGACCGAATCAAGCTCGAAGAGATCATCGATGCTTTGGATCAATCCTTATTTACAGCCGATGATGCCTTGGGTTGGGTTTATCAATTTTGGCAAAGCGATGCAAAGGCAACCATAAATGCCAGTGGCGACAAGATCGATGGGGCAAAACTCCCGGCAGTAACACAGTTGTTTACAGAGCCTTATATGGTGAATTTCCTGATCGACAATACCTTGGGTGCCTGGTGGGTTAGCCGTAATCCTGGCGTTACGCCACCAGTGAAATTTGAATATTTGAGAGTAAGAGTAGCTACGACTTCCAGTCGTAGTAATACTAATCTCACTACCACTTTCAACAATAGTGATTCGGATAGTAACGTAGCTACCGCTTCCAGCAGTAGTGATTCGAATATTTATTCTACGGCTGGAAGCCGTAGCTACTTTAGTTACTTTAATCCCTTCGAGGAAGTTATACAACATCAGGGAAACCTTCCACATTGGCGGCAGGAGGGGAAAATCTATTTTGTCTCTTTTCGCACTGCCGATTCGATACCTCAGGAAAAACTGCGGGAATGGGAATCGGAGATGGCACTTTGGAAAAGTCTGAATCCCGAACCCCTTACCTACGAACAGAAAAAAGAGTTTTACAAGTTGTTCCCCGCAAAAATGCAGGAACACCTGGACGCTGGTTATGGCGCGTGCCATCTGAAAAAGGAACAGGTTAAAAAAGTGGTCGAAAACGCCCTCCTGTTTTTTAACCACGACAGATACGAACTTGACGAATATGTGGTGGCAGCAAATCACGTCCATGTTCTGGTAACCCCAAAAGGTAACCACGAGTTATCAGCGATACTTCATTCATGGAAGTCATTCACAGCCAATGAAATAAATAAAATCATCGGCGCATCTGGCCATTTCTGGCAAAAAGAATCATACGACCATCTGGTAAGAAGTGCATCCTCATTGGTGAAATTCAGGGAATATATTCGGAAACATAGTAACTACGCCATCCCTGGCGTAGAATATAATAGTAACACTAAACACCGTCAGGATGACGGGACTACTTTCGCCATCCCTGGCGTAGATTATAATAATACTACTAAACACCGTCAGGATGACGGGGCTACTTTTGACGGAGCTACTTTTGACGGAGCTACTTTCGAAGGTTGGCCCAACAAAACCGCCCAGGTTACTTCCCTCGATCCTTGTATGGGTTCCGGCCATTTTATCGCCTCGTTGTTCCCCGTTTTTGCAAGTTTGCGGATGGTCGAAGAGGGATTGACCAAAGAAGAGGCCACCGACAAGGTGATTGCCGAAAACCTGCACGGCCTGGAGCTGGATGCCCGTTGTACACAGATTGCCGCCTTTAACCTTGCTTTGACGGCCTGGAAGTTTTGTGGCCATTACAAGGAACTTCCCGAAATGAACCTGGCTTGCAGCGGCATTGCCCCAAAAGGGAAAGTGGAAGATTGGGTTAAGTTGGTGACCAATGTGCCAAAAGACGAACAGGAAAGGATGGAAAATGGGATGCGGATGCTTTACGACCATTTCCAGCTCGCCCCCGAACTCGGCAGTTTGTTGGACCCTTCGACAATAAAACCCGATCTATACACCGCCAGTTTTGAGCAGCTCCAACCCGTTCTGGCAAAAGCCCTTGAAGGTGAGGCAGATAAAGACCTGATCGAAAGGGGTGTAATGGCTGCCGGGATTGCAAAAGCCGGGGAAATATTGGCGCAGAAATATACTTTACAGATTACAAATGTGCCTTTTTTATCGTTAAATAAACAATCAGATATTCTGCATAAATATGCAAAACAGAATTTTGTGAATTCAAGGCATGATCTTGCCACAATATTCATTGAAAAATTATTGCGATCTTCAAAAAAAGGCGGAACACTTTCAGCCATTTCGCCCCAGAATTGGAATTCTAGTACGCGGTATGGGGCACTAAGGAAAGATCTATTGGAAAATTTTCAATGGAATTTCATTGCAAGATTAGGTGTAAAATCATTTCAAACTCCAATGTGGGATTTCAATGTTTTATTGTTTTCATTTTCAAATGAAAGGTTTTTGAATGAATCAGTTATAAGTTTTGATGTTTCAGGGGCAAACAGTATAGATGATAAAATACATAAATTAAAAAATTTACTGCCTTTATCATTTAGTCAATCAGTTCAATTAAGAAATCCAGATCAACGTATTATAATTGAGGATATTACAGATGTAAATTTATTAGGAGATATAGCTGAATCAAGATATGGTCTTAGAACTTCAGATTCAAATCGATTTATAAGAAATTTTTGGGAAGTGAAATCTGATAATAAGAGCTGGAATTATCATCAATCTTCGGTTGCTTTTTCACAACATTTTGGTGGTCGGGATAGTGTTTTATTTTGGGAGGAAGGAATCGGTGCCTTAAGTGAATATGCAGAATTAGGTTTAGCAAGTTTACAAGGAAGTGATGCATGGTACAAAAAAGGAGTTGTTATAAGTCTTATAGGTAAACTGCCTGTTACAATATACAATACAAGTTTTTTTGATAATAATTGTGCAATTATTTGGCCAAGGGACATTAAGAATTACGAAGCGATTTATTGTTTTCTAGAATCAACCGAATTTAATTTAGAAGTTAGAAAATTAGATCAGGCACTTAAAGTGATGAATGCTACACTTTTAAAAATCCCTTTTGATTTAGACTATTGGCAAAAAGTTGCTGCAGAGAAATACCCCAATGGCCTTCCCATGCCCTACAGTGACGATGCCACCCAATGGCTATTTCATGGCCACCCCATAAAAGCCGAAAACCCATTGCAGGTTTCTGTTGCACGATTGTTGGGTTATCGTTGGCCAGCAGAAACCGCTTCCAGCAGTTTAAAAGTAAAAACCGCTTCCAGCGGCTTAGAAGTAAAAACCGCTTCCAGCAGTTTAAATAGTAATATTAATAGTAATTCTACCGCTGGAAGCGATAGTTACTCTACGGCTGGAAGCCATATCTACTCTACTCTCGCCGACGAGGCCAAGGAACTTGTCCAGTCCGTTAAGGCATTCGACCACCACACCGACGAAGATGGTATCTTTTGTGTCCCATCGGTCAATGCCGAAGAAGCTGGTGCCGACCGGTTGCGGGCTTATCTGCAGGAAGTTTATGGAAGTGAATGGAATAATCAGACTATCAATAAATTACTATCTAAAGTAGAGTCCGCTTCCAGCGGATTAGAAGATTATCTCCGCAAAGAATTCTTTGTCCAGCACTGCAAACTGTTCCAAAATCGCCCGTTTATCTGGCAAATCTGGGATGGCCGCAATGATGGGTTTTCGGCACTGGTCAATTACCACAAACTTACCAAAGAGAATTTGTCAAAATTGATTTATACCTACCTGGGCGATTGGATCCGCATGTGCGAAGCCAAAAGGAAATCGGGCGAGAGCGGTGCCGATGGGTTGCTCAGTGCCGCCATCAAGCTCAAAGAAAAATTGATCATGATCCTCGAAGGCGAAACTCCCTATGATATTTTTGTGCGTTGGAAACCCCTTGATCAACAGCCAATTGGTTGGGAACCCGATTTGAACGATGGGGTGCGGCTGAATATCCGTCCGTTTGTCGAAGCCGGTGTGTTGCGTACTAAGTTCAACATCAAATGGGGAGTGGACCGTGGCAAGAACCCTCCGGGCTCACATTGGGGAGAAATCAGAGATAATGATTTGCACAAGAGTTTGGCAGAAAAACGTGCGGCACGGGAAAATAAAAAGTAACTTTAAACTTATGAAAAAAGAGACTATCATACAACATTTTCAGCAGTTGTACGAGATCATTCAGAAAGCTCGCACAAAGGCATTACACTCAGTCAACTTCGAACAGCTAAATTTATTTTGGCAGGTGGGTGCTTTTGTGGATCAAAAAATTGAATGTGGTTCCTGGGGCGATAAAGTGGTTGACGAATTTGCATCCTGGCTCAAAGAAAAAGACATCACTGTGAAGAACTTCGACAGGCGAAACATTTACCGAATGCGGGAGTTTTTCGTTTCCTGGCACAACGTAAATTGGACTTTGGGTTCATCCGGTTTATCAATTGTGGTTTCATCAAAACCACAAATACAAACAATTAATAATGAGGCTAATGCAATTGAGGTTTCAGCGAAACCACAATTGCAGGAAATGCCATCGTGGTTGGGTGTAATACCGTGGACACATCATTTAAATATCCTTTCGGGAACAAAAGATATTGAAGAAAGGGTATTTTATATTTTGCTTACCGAACGCGAAAAATTTACGGTTAAGGAATTGCGACGTCAGTTTGCAAGTAGTTTATATGAACGGCAGATGCTTAGCACCAAAAATATTATACCTAAAAACCATCCTCAATCCGATAAAATCCACCATTTTTTTAGAGACCGATATGTATTTGAGTTCCTTGATCTATCTGACACTTTCAGCGAAAGCGATTTACAAAAAGCACTGGTTTCAAAACTCAAAAAATTCATTCTTGAATTAGGTCGTGATTTTATATTTATGGGTGAAGAGTATCGTCTGATCGTTGGAATGCGCGATTTTCATTCTGATCTTCTATTCTTCCATCGCGAACTGCAATGCCTTGTTGCCATTGAACTTAAAACCGTAGAATTTGAACCTGAACATCTTGGTAAACTCAATTTCTACCTTGAAGCACTCGACCGGGATGTAAAGAAACCACACGAAAATCCCTCCATAGGATTACTGCTTTGCAAAACGAAAAATGATGCTGTTGTGGAATATGCACTTAGTCGCAACATTAGCCCTGCCCTTGTTGCCGAATATCAAACCAGGCTAATCGATAAAGGAGTCCTGAAAAAGCTTTTACACGAATGGTCCGACAATATAGAAAGTTCACAAGAGGTATCTTGAAAAACGACAAACATATACTGTTGGCAGAAAACGTGCGGCACGGGAAAATAAAAAGTAACTTTGCCTTGGAATAATGATTGAAAAGTAACTAAGTTAGTAACTTAGTAAATGTCTAAGTTAATGTCTATGTCAACTTGTGGGGAAATAGGCACAATATTTCATGAAGGCATTGATTTACAAATGATAAGTCTTGTTTTGGATGGTAAAATTTCTGATTTTATTGAGTATCTGAGTGCAAAAAAGTGTCTAAGTCAGTGCAAAAAAGTGTCTAAGTCACGCGAAAAAGTAACTAAGTTGCACGAAAAAGTAACTAAGTAGATCAAAAAAAGTAACTAAGTCAATCGATATGGAACAAAACTTCCTTATTCTGATTTCAGAAGCCTTAAAGAAAGCATCATAGCACAATAGCAATATTGATAACAGAAAAACACAACGAAAATGTCATTACCAGTAAACATAGCAGAACTATTACTAGGCAAAGTAGTTGAATGGGAAAGGCTTGAGTTCAAAGAGGGATGGAATCCTGAAGACGTTTTACATTCTGTTTGTGCTTTTGCCAACGACATCAACAATTGGGGCGGTGGATATATCATCATTGGAGCCAACGCCATCGAAGGGATTCCCCAGTTTCCACCGAAAGGCTTAAAATTGGAAAGTTTAGATCGGATACAAGGTGAATTGATAGGCATTTGCTATAAAATTCAGCCGAATTATCTGCCAATTGTGCAACCTTATGAAATTGAGGGTACGCATATTTTAATTGTATGGTGTCCTGCCGGTGATATGCGTCCCTACTCTTGCCCTTCAACGTTAGGTAATGATGCAAGAAGGCAATATTATATCAGGTCTGGTAGCCGAAGTATTGTGGCACAAGGGAATAACCAGACACGGTTGATTGAGCTGACTGCAAAAATACCTTTTGATGATCGGATCAATCAGGAAGCCAAACTCAACGATCTGGACTTGGGCTTGATCCGTGAATTTTTGCAGGAAGTCGGAAGTGATTTGTTTGAAGAGAGTACTTCGATGCCCTTTGTTGAGCTTTGTAAAGCGATGCAAATTGCGCGTGGTCCTGTTGAATTCCTTAGGCCGGTGAACGCTGGGCTGCTATTTTTTAACAATAACCCACACAGGTTCATTAATCGGGCATGGATTGAGCTGGTTATCCATCGCGATGATTCAGGAAGGAACTTTAGTTCGGAAACATTTAAGGGTCCATTGCAGAAACAAATCCGTAACTGTCTGGCATATTTAAAGTTAGAAATATTAAAAACGGAAACGAAGAAAGTTAGGGGGCAGGCTGAGAGTATTACGGCCAGTAACTATCCCTATAATGCTATCGAAGAGGCCATCTGCAATGCTGTTTATCACAAAAGTTACCCGGAAGAAAAACCAATTGAAATACAGGTACTTCCAGATCGGATTGAAATATTGAGTTATCCCGGACCTTTGCCACCCATAAAAAATGCCGATTTACAACAACGAAGGGTCATTGCCAGGGACTATCGGAACAGGAGAATTGGTGATTTTTTGAAGGAATTGCAACTTACAGAAGGCAAAGCCACAGGTATTCCAGTTATTAGGGACGCAATGGCAAAAAATGGCAATCCGGAACCGCTCTTTTATACCGATGAAGAGAACGTATTGTTTTTGGTAACTTTGCCTTGTCATCTTGACTGGAAAGTAACTAAGTTAGTAACTAAGTCAGTGTCTAAGTCAACCCGTGAGGATATAGACTCAATATTTTCAGAAGGCATTGATTTAAAAATGATAAGCCGTGTTTTGGATAGTGATTTATCTGATGTTATTGACTATTTAAGGGAGATTATAGTGTCTAATTCGCTCGAAAAAGTAACTAAGTCGAGGGAAAAAGTAACTAAGTCAGAAAAAAAAGTAACTAAGTTATTGGGCTTGGTGGACCTTCTAAAAGAGGGGAAATATAGACATGAAATATTAAGTTTCTTAGAATTGGACAATCAGACCAAAAATTTTACAACTCATGTAAAACCATTGATTGAAAATGGCATCATAGAATTGACAATACCGGATAAACCAAATAGTAAACTTCAAAAATACAGGCTTACAGAGAAAGGGAAAAAACTCTTAAAACCGTAAACGGACTGAAATAGATTCATAATATACAATGAATCAATATATTATATACTTATTGCATGACAAAATAGTTTTATGGCACAAAGCATCTTCGATATCGTTTCAAAGGCTTTAAAGCAAGCGGAACAGCACAACAGCAACATCATGGTGAAGCCGGAGGTGATCCTTTGGCCCGATCCCGAACGGCACTGGGTCGATGTAATACCTGTATTGCAAGTTGAATTTCCGCAATTGCTGGTCTTTGGTACCTATGAACCGTCAAAAAAGCAGGGCCCTGCCATCTGGCTAAAATGTATGGTGGCCCAAACACTTCCCGGTGCGAACTGGAGAGAGGATGCCACACCGATCATATACCTTCCGGGGGTCGCCAAAAACGACCTGCGGAATGTCGAAAAAGCCGGGCTGGAATTCCAGCCTTTGCTCGAATATCAATATACCGGGACGCTGTTTACCCAGGAAAACGGCAAAGAGTGGTCGATCCTTGCCTTTGTCGAGAATGTGAACATTGGCCTTGGATTGAAAGTATCGAAAGACAATGCCACCAAAGATGCCCTGAAAAAAGCGTTGCCGATGCTGTTTCAGGATGGTGAAGTATTGCATGGCAAGACAATTATTGATTCAAATTACCTGAACAACCAATTGTTCCCAGATATCATCTCCACGATCCTTCGGTGGATGTGCAAGGGCGAACCGTTTTTAACCAACATGGAGCCTGGCAAAAAAGAGCTGTTCTTTAACCTTTGCAAAACCCAATATGGCTTTGAACCTGATTATAAGAATATTAAGGAGATTGCAGAAAAACTGGGTTCGCAAAAGAATGCATGGAAAAATGTCTGGCAGTTTTATGCCACCGCGCCACATAAATTTGCCGGAATTGAACCCTTGTTGCGTCTTGGCAAACCTTCCGATTTGGGAACAGGTATTTTTGCCCTGCCCGAAGAGAGCTGGCCACAAGTCAACGAACAAAAGGAAGAACAACTGGCCCAGGCGTTGAACAAATTGTCAAAATTGGAGGTCAGGAAAGCTTTAGCCGTACTCAACGACCTGGAAAAGGAACATGCCATCAGGAGGACATGGGTCTGGTCCGAACTGCACAAATCGCCTTTGGCTAACTCGTTGAATTTTATGGTCCGGATGGCTGAAAAAGCTTTGGAACCTTTTCCTTCCGGCTCAATTGATGAAATCCGCACTTATTACACAATGGCCGGTTTTCAGGTTGACCAATTGATGCGGAAATCATTGGCTGCTGTAAAAACCGAAAACGACAAAGCCATCGTAAAATCGATCATCCAGTTGTTCTACAGGCCATGGCTTGAAACAGTCACCCAAAAATTCCAAAAACTGGTAGAAGCCGATCCGTCTATTTTTACTTCTCAGGTTGCGCACACCGAAACGGAACCTTTTGTATTGTTTGTGGATGCTTTCCGTTACGAGTTGGCAGAAGAATTCAGCAAACGACTATTGAACAGCAATTTAACCGTTTCGTTACAATCGGGTTGGTCGGCCATCCCATCGTTGACACCAACTTCAAAACCTGATGTGTCGCCAATTGCAATTTCGGTTTCGACAAATAGTGGCATCAACGAATTCAGGCCACAAACCCAAAACGGTAAGGAGCTGTTGACCAATGTATTTCGTGATACCTTAAAAACAAATGGTTACAAATTTGTGTCCAACGAAAACGACATCCAGGGGGAAGGTTTTTATTGGCAGGAAATTGGCGACATCGATACCCGTGGGCATCAGGAGCAAGCCGATGTGGTGAGGCGTACCGATGAACTGTTCGACCTGGTCCAAGAAACGTTGGATACTGCTTTTTGCAGGGGCATTAAGCGTGTTAAAATTGTCACCGATCATGGGTGGCTGTTGCTTCCTGGCGGTTTGCCCAAGACCCAACTGAATGCCGACCTCACCGAAACCCGCTGGGGGCGTTGCGCCCTGATCAAAGAAGGTGCAAACAGCGGCTTGTTGCAACTGCCATGGCGGTGGAACCCATTGGTATTCATTGCCTACGCACCTGGTATTTCGTTTTTTAAGATAAATGAGGAATATGCGCATGGCGGAATTTCGTTGCACGAATGTCTGGTTCCCACGATGATCGTTGAAAATCCCAACCTGGTCAACATTGAGGCGGAAATCAAATTTGTGAAGTGGGTCAATTTGAAATGCACCGTGCAAACCTGTGACGTGCCAGATGGCTACTTAATCGACATACGAACGAAATACAACGACCCAAAAACCTCTCTTGTATTATCGGGAAGTAAAATCCTGAAAGGGAATACAGTAAAATTGAACATCGACGATTCGGCTGAATATAAGGCTGCTATCATCGTGTTAATGGATGAAAACGAACGAATCCTGGATAAAAAACCAACCACCGTGGGTGGATAAAAAATTGAAAAGATGGAAATGGACAAAATTGACCAATTGGCGGCCAAAGCATTTGAAGGCTTTATCGTTCGAAAAGATTTGATCGGGCTGTTCCGCAAAACATTCCCGGTCCCCACCTATGTAATCGAGTTTCTGCTAGGGCGTTATTGTTCCACGACCGATGAAGAAGAGATCCGGGAGGGTCTCGAAATCGTGAAACGGCAATTGCAGGATCGCACAGTCCGCACCGGCGAAGAGGAATATTTCAAATCGAAGGCCAGGGAAAAGGGTCCGATCAAATTGATCGACATCATTACGGCCAGGCTCGACACAACAACAGATAGTTACCTGGCGACACTTCCCAGTTTAATGTTGAACAAAGTCCGCATTTCATCCGAATTGGTCAGTGCCAACGACAGGATGTTATCGGGAGGATTTTATGCAGAACTGGAATTGGAATACGATGCCGTCCTCGGGCAGGAAAAAAATGGCCGGCCATTTGGCATAGTGGGTATCCGTCCGATCCAGTTGGCCAACCGGAACGTATTGGAGGCTTTGTACAAAGGTCGCGAACTGTTCACGTTAGGCGAATGGAAAGACCTATTGATCAGGAGTATAGGTTTGGAGCCAACAGCATTGTCCGAAAAAGCAAAGAATGTTCAGTTTGTCAGGATGGTTCCTTTTGTGGAACGGAATTACAATATGATCGAATTGGGGCCGCGCGGTACTGGCAAATCGCACCTCTTTCAACAGATTTCGCCCTATTCACATTTGGTTTCGGGGGGCAAAGCTACTGTGGCAAAGATGTTTGTCAACATGGGAAACGGTGAGCGGGGTCTCGTTTGCAAATACGATGTGGTGTGCTTCGACGAAGTATCAGGTGTCTCGTTCGACCAGAAAGATGGGGTGAACATCATGAAAGGTTACATGGAGAGCGGTGAGTTCAGCCGGGGAAAAGAGCCGATCAGGGCAGATGGCGGTGTTGTGATGGTAGGAAATTTTGAAGTCGATGTTGAACACCAGCAACGGATTGGCCACTTGTTTGGTCCATTACCTGCAGAAATGAGGGACGATACCGCTTTTATGGATCGCATCCATGCATTTGTCCCAGGCTGGGATTTCCCCAAATTGGACAAAGCTTATTTTACCAATCATTTTGGGTTGGTCAGCGATTTCCTTGCGGAATGTTGGACCCGTTTGCGCGATATCAGTAGGATCTCCTCTGTTGCTTCCCGGATCGATTATGGTGGGGCTTTGTCAGGAAGGGACACCACGGCTGTCAATAAAACGCTGAACGGTTTGCTCAAATTGATGCAACCCAATCCTGAAGCACCGATCTCGGATGAATTATTGGAATGGGCTGTCAAAGTTTCGTTGGAATATCGCAGAAGGGTAAAAGAACAACAAAAAAGGATAGGTTCTGCTGAGTTTAGGAATACCCATTTTAGCTATCGAATTGGAGAAGAGGGCGTTGAAACATTTGTGACAACCCCTGAGATTCACAGTGAAAACACCATAGGCGACGATCCGCTGCCACCTGGTCAGATTTGGGCTTTGAATGCCGGTGGACAGGAAGATTCGACAGGTTTATACAAAATAGAGGTAAATGTTGGGCCGGGTTCAGGTGTCAAGATTTTGAACAAGCCAGCACCTCCCTCATTTCAGGAGTGCGTAAAGTATGCGGAGCAAAACTTGTACAGCAAAACCAAAGAACTGGTTGGCGACCGAGATCCCCGTTCACGCGAATTCTCGTTACAACTGCGAGCTTTCGATGCCTCGAAGAGTGGCAATGGAATGGGAATGGCCGTTTTGATTTCGATGTGCAGTGCCTTGTTGGAGAAAAGTACCAAAGGAGGCCTGGTCATTGTGGGTCAGCTCAACCTGGGTGGCTCGCTGGATTTGGTCTATAATGCTGTCAACCTTGCAGAAATAGCTGTCGAAAAAGGAGCCACGACAATCCTCATTCCCCTCAATGCCCGAAAGCAATTGAACGAATTATCGGACGATATGATCACTAAGATTAATATTCAGTATTATACCGATTTGAAGGATTGTTTGGTTAAGGCGTTAATGGATTGAATCCGTAGGATTTATTATATATTCGCCGATCATTTGTATTTCTATTTATTTCTATTTATTTCATTTTATGCTAAGTTTTGATTCGCAATATCGTGTTTGTTACGGTGATACCGACCGGATGGGGGTGATGTATTATGGAAATTATCCACGGCTCTATGAGATCGGACGGACCGATCTGATCCGTAGTGTTTGGAAATCATACAGGGAAGTCGAGGAAAGTGGGTTTTTCCTTCCGGTACGAAAGTTGAATGCCGTTTTTCACAAATCTGCCATTTACGATGAATTGCTGACGATCAGGACCATCATCAAAGAAATCCCGATCGTGAAATTCAGGATTTTCTCCGAGATTTACAATGAGAAAGGGGAATTGATCAACGAAGGGGATGTTGTTTTGGGATTTATGAGCTCTTCGACAGGCAAACCATGCAGGGCGCCTGAAGAGTTTACCGATATACTTGCTAAATTAATGGTTTAAATGTGTTTAAAAAGCAGGTAAACAAATAATCCAACCGCAATCAGGATCACTCCCAGACCCATAATCTTATTGGCCCACCATAAAGTATTGATCGTGAGTTTATGCCTGAAAAAATTTGCCAGACCGGTCAGAATAAACCACCACGTGGTTCCACCAATAAATATACCCCCTATAATAAGGAATGTTTCAAATAAATGGGATAGTTGAAGTACAAGGCTATAACTTGTGAAGATAGCGATGAAAACAAAGACAGGAAGTGGATTGGAAACAGTGAGCAAAAAGGCAGTCAGGAAATCCTGTAAATACGAAGTCCCCTTGCGTTTGAATTTCAGCATGTCCTTCGTAGGGTTTGACAGGAAAATGTAGAGTCCAAGAAAGATGACCATGCTCGCCCCAAGAATTTTGAAATAAATTTCGTAATGCCTGACAAAGTCAATGATCATGGTGAGGCTGAACCCGGCAACGATGGCATAAATCACATCGGATGCAGCAATCCCCAAACCGGATAAAAAACCGGATTTCCAGTTCTTATTGACGGTTCGTTTGATGCAAAGCATACCCAATGGACCCAGCGGAACAGATACCGCAATGCCAATCATAAACCCCTCCCAAAGCAGACTAAGACTCATAAATGCAAAAATAACTGAAAAAATGATCTATACTATTCGATTTTAATTGACAAAGGTAAAATTAGCCGCGATATTTTCTATTTTAGCCGCAAATAGTTCCAGATGATGAATAGGCAAAGACTGGAGGCAAAAACAATTGTTACTTTGTTAATTAATTGATAATTAAAGATATGAATCGAAAAATTATTTTTATGCTTTTTGCAATGTCGTCAATGCAAATGGGTTTTGCACAAAATACTACGAAGCTTTGGCCCAATGGGGCTCCAGGAAACAATGAATGTCCACAAGCGGAGGAGACATTCAACGGCAAAATGGTCCGTTTTGTATCAGAACCGACAATTACAATCTATCTTCCTGAAAAATCCAATAACACAGGAGCTGCAATTGTTATTTGTCCTGGAGGTGGTTATGCGATCGAAGCCATGGACCATGAGGGCTATGCCTATGCCGAATTTCTCCAGAGTAAAGGGATTGCAGGTATCGTTCTCAAATACAGGCTCCCATACGGTCACCACGAAATACCGCTCATGGATGCACAATATGCTTTGCGCACAGTTCGTTACAATGCTGCTGCCTGTGGAATTGATCCCAATAAGATTGGAATTTCAGGGTTTTCAGCGGGAGGACATCTTGCATCAACAGCAGCAACCCATTTTGACAAGGGAAAATCGGGATCCAACGATCCCATCGAAAAGGTCAGTTGCCGACCCGATTTTTCGGTTCTTGTTTATCCGGTAATTTCCTTTAATGAACAATGGGGCCATATGGGTTCGAGGGAAAACCTGATCGGGAAAAACCATGACCTGAAATTGATCAATTTCTATTCCAATGAATTACAGGTGACTGCAGAAACGCCACCCACATTTTTAATCCTTGCAGATGACGACCAGGCTGTACCTCCACGAAACAGCATTGAGTTTTACAAGGCACTTAAGGAGAAAGGAGTTGCGGCAGAGCTTCATATTTTCCGCGAAGGTGGCCATGGTTTTGGCATGACGAAAAAGAACAAACCTCACGATCAATGGCCAATGCTCCTGATTGATTGGATGAAGGCGGAGAAGATTGTAAAATAGGGAGAAGGAGCATGGGGCAGGGAGCATGGAGCAGACAAAGAATTTGAAAATTTATTGATTTGAAAATTTGAAAATGAATTTTCGGAAGAATCTACATTCCATATCTTGAATTCACTTTTTGGACAAACAAAAGCACCGGAGGTGCGAAATATTTGTAGGAGAGTAAATAAACTCAGGTATAAAGGCGCAATCAGAAATGTTCCCAAAAGATGGACAGCACCTTGCGCCGCAAATCGAATGTTCTTAATATAGCTTTTGATGAAGAACGGAAAATGGAGAACGGAGGCAGGAAACCATGGAAATTATTAAAGAATACAAAGAATGTCAATCTATTATTATTTAAAAACCGAAAAATATGGGTCTGGAAACACATCCAGGGAATGTAATCAAATATTGTCCGCGTTGCGGTAGCAATCAATTTATTACCAATGATAACGGGCGATCCTTCAAGTGCGAAGGGTGTCATTTTCATTTCTATGTGAACAGTTCGGCAGCTGTGGCGTGTCTTATTTTTAATCAAGAAGGGAAGTTGTTGTTGACCCGGCGGGCTATTGAACCCGGATTTGGAATGCTGGATCTACCTGGAGGCTTTGTGGAACCTATGGAGTCGGCAGAAGAAGCAGTTATAAGGGAAATCGAAGAAGAGCTGGGGGTAAAGGTAACCCTAGCCCGGTATATGACATCATTTCCCAATGAATATATATTTTCTGGCTATTCTGTTTTTACAATGGATATTGCATTTATTTGTGAGGTTGACAATCTATTAAAAATTATCCCTGCGGATGATGTTTCTGATGTAGAATTTTTATTCCCCAAAGAGATTAGATTAGAAGATTTTCTGTCAGATAGTATGAGAAATATTGTCAGATATTTCATAATGAAATATCTTTAGTGATATTTATAAATAATATTCAATGAGTATTTTAGACCGTGTTTCCTCACTTCGTTATTTAATGAATGAAAGAGGAGTGGATGGATATTTGATCCTTGGAACGGATCCACATTTAAGCGAATATGTACCCGATGCATGGAAGACCCGCGAATGGATCAGTGGTTTTACAGGATCTTATGGAAAAGTTGCCATTACGATGGATCTTACAGTTCTGTGGACCGATTCCCGCTACTTTATTCAAGCTGAAAACCAATTGGCTGGTAGTGGAATCATCATGCTAAAAGATCGACAGGCAGATACGATTTCGGCAGAGGAGTGGTTTGTTCAAAATCTTCCGACCGGAAGTGTTATTGCTATTGATGGCTTGACTATTTCAGCTTCTGAAGCTAATGTTTTAGAACAGAAACTAAGTGCGAAGGGGTGCACTTTTATTCAGGATATGGATCTGGTATCACCTATCTGGGCAGCCCGCCCCGAATTTCCGAAATTCCCGATTGTTGACTATCCGGTTCAGTATGCCGGTTTAAGCAGAGAAGAAAAGCTGGAACAGATCCGCAAAAAGCTGAAAGAATCAGGTGCCGAGGCAACACTTATTACGCAGGCTGATGATCTTGCATGGTGTTTCAATCTTAGGGGAAATGATATCCAATACAATCCGCTTTTTACCGGTTATGGTTACATCGATCAACATCAGGCTAAATTGTTTGTTGATCCTGCTAAACTTACACCGGCTTTGATTGACACATTAGAAAGGGGAAGGGTTGATGTAATTAATTATGATTCAATAGTTTCCTATTTGGAAAATATCAATCCGGTAATTTTCAATCTCGATCCGGCACAAACAAGTTCAGCGATTTACAGGCAAATTTCGATAAGAAATCAGGTTATAAACGGACCCTCCTTAACAACATTGTTGAAATCAGTAAAGAATGAAACCGAAATTGAAGGGATGAAGCAGGCCCATATTCGTGACGGTGTCGCCATGGTCAATTTCCTGTACTGGTTTGAGAATCATTTTGGAAAGGAAACAATCACGGAAATTACAGTTGCTGAAAAGCTTATGGAATTCCGTGCAGAACAGGATCTGTTTATGGGCGAGAGTTTCAGTTCGATTGTTGGATTCGGGTCACATGGCGCCATTGTTCATTATAGTGCAACTCCGGAAACGGATGCCGAGGTTTTACAGGACAGCATTCTCCTCTTTGATTCTGGAGGCCAGTACCTTGATGGAACAACCGACATCACAAGAACAATCTCAACAGGTTTCCCCACCGAACAGCAGCGATCCGATTTCACACTTGTCCTAAAAGGGACGATCCAGCTTGCGAATGCAATTTTTCCGGAAAATCTAAAAGGGTATTCGCTCGATATTTTGGCACGCAAGGCTTTATGGGACAATGGATTAAATTATGGTCATGGAACAGGGCACGGTGTAGGTCATTATTCCTCGGTACATGAAGGACCAATGGCAATACGACAGGAATATAATGGGGAACCTATCCGGGCAGGCCAGGTTTTATCGGATGAACCAGCACTTTACCGTGTGGGGGAATATGGGATCAGGACCGAAAATGTTATTGTATGCCAAACTAGCCGGAAGACAGACTTTGGCACCTTCCTTTCATTTGAAACAATCACCTTGTGTCCGATCGACAGAAAACTTGTCAATCAGAATTTGTTGACCGATTTTGAATTAACCTGGTTAAATAATTATCATTCAAGGGTGAACAAGGAACTAAGCATCCTGTTGAAAGCGGAGGTTAGAGAGTGGCTAAGTCTCCAGTGTGCTCCGATTTCCAAATAAAAATCTGAAAATGAGACAAATAATACTTCTTATATTTCTTGTATCTATACCTTTTTGGGTTTCAGGGCAATACTATGTTCAGGGCGAGGATCCTTCCGGAATCCATTGGAGGCAAATTAATACAGATAATTTCCAAATCATCTATCCTGATAATTTTGAAGCCAATGCTCAGCGTACCGCATCCAT
>JBAXWR010000091.1:0-26509 GCA_037128295.1 Mariniphaga sp. | reverse complement strand
AAAACCAATAATTTGAAAACTTGCCATTTTCAATAAAAAACATTCCCAATGAAACGGGATTATAGACTGTTTGGGCATCTTCGTTAAACCGAAATCCATTGTACCATTTCCTGATTTCTTTAAGGTATTCAATTTTGTCAACTTTATTTTTATCCGCTAGCGCATCTATCCTGTCGCCAAAATAGTGTTCCACCTCATCCTGAGTGTAGCCGTACATTGTGGCGAAAGCCTCGCTCATGGTAATGTCGCGAAGGTTGTTGAGTTTCGAGAAAACCGACACTTTGGAGAATTTGGTCACACCTGTCATAAACACAAACCGAAGGTGTTCGTCAGAAGCTTTGATGTTGATATAGAAGTTCTCCAATACCTGTCGGACCTCTTCAATATGAGGGGCATAAATATTTTCAACCAGGGGTTTGTCGTATTCGTCGATAAGAATGACTACTTTGCCAAGATCTTTGGCATTGTCGATAAGCTCCTTTAGCAATAACCCAGAATGTGTTTCCTCCGATAATTCAATACCCATTTCTTTTGAATTATAACGCACCATCGCACATAATCCTCTGTTAAGTATCTCAGCCGATTCACATGGTGCCTGCGAAATATTCAGGTTAATAACAGGATATGGTTTCCAATCGTATGGCATATCATAGATTTTCAGCCCTTTAAATAGTTCTTTGTTCCCTTTGAAGATGTTTTTAAGGATAGACACAGACAAAGATTTGCCAAACCTGCGGGGGCGGGAAAGAAAGAAAAGTCCGTTTTGTTCCTTCACCAGTCGGTGAAAATAGTCTGTTTTATCCACATACAAATAGTTGCCACTAATGGTATTCTCGAAAGTATAGGCACTCGTTGTAATTGACTGATACATGCTAAACCGTTTTTTTAGTTGCTGAACATCAAAATACAAAGATAAGGGCTTGGGTGGGAAATGCAATAAATACTTTCTTATCTTTGTCACAATCCATAAGCAATACCATCAAATGAAGAACAGGAATTTCAGTTTAAAATATCTTCCTCTTTTAATCATTTATATTTTAGCGACTTCCTCATGTGGTGATATAAGGGAGAATGTCACAGATGCGGGGGTGTTGAAGGGTAAAATCTCAATTGGTCCACTTTGTCCTGTTGAAAGGATTCCTCCAGACCCGGCTTGCCTTCCAACCGCTGAAACATATAAAGCCTGGGCTACGGCTATCTTTTCAGCCAAAGGAAAGGCCAAAATTGCGACACTTGATCCAAATTTGGATGGTTCATTTGAAATTGAATTGCCTGTGGGCGATTATATTGTTGACTATAATGTAGTACGGAACATCGGGGTAGGTAAAAGCAATCTTCCTGCCGCATTTTCAATTACGGCAAAGGATACCACAACTATTAATATTAATATCGACACAGGGATAAGGTAAATCTGGCTTATTCCATTTTTAATTATTCCCACAACAAACTACATATGAGTCCATTATTGTTGTTTCTGATTATTCTGTCCTATTTTTCTATATTGATGGTCATCTCACATGTGGCTTCAAGGCATGTTCACGATACCACTTTTTTCGATGGCGACCGCAAGTCGCCTTGGTTTCTAGTCGCATTCGGAATGATCGGGTCTGGCATTTCGGCTGTTTCACTTGTGTCGATTCCGGGAAATGTGGGGAACAACAACCTTTATTATTTTCAGTTCATACTTGGCACAATTGTGGGTTACCTGTTTATCGCATTCGTGCTAACGCCTATCTACTATAGGATGAAACTGGTCTCGATCTATACTTACCTGGATAACAGGTTTGGAGGTGTTACATATAAAACGGGTTCGTTGTTTTTTCTCGTATCACAATCATTTGGGGCAGCTCTACGGTTGTTATTGTCAATCAAGATCTTACAATATGCTTTTTTTGACGCTTTACACATTCCCTATTTTGTGACCATTATTGTCGTACTCGTACTGATTTGGCTTTATACCAACAAGTCGGGCATAAAGACCATTGTCTGGACCGATGCTTTGCAATCATTGTTTCTGATCACGGTGATTATCATTTCGATCATCACAATCAAAAACTCTTTGGGGCTTTCAGTTTCCGAACTGTTTGGTTCGATTGTTCACCACCCCTATGCTAAGGTTTTTGATTGGGATTGGCATTCAGGATCAAATTTTTTCAAACAGTTCATATCCGGTTTATTGATTACGGTGGCTTTGGTCGGGCTCGATCAGAGCATGATGCAGAAAACCCTAACTGTCAAAAATGCAAGGGACGCTAAAAAAAACGTGTTGACATTTAGCTTCTTTATTGCATTTGCCCAGACCCTATTTCTAGGCTTAGGAGTGTTGATTTACATATTTGCAGAGAGGAATGGAATTAAACTCACCATGGCCGATGGGAAATTTTTGGATACGGATGGTCTCTTTCCATTGTTGACTTTGAATTATTTGGGTCAAATTGGCGCAATCGCTTTTTTGATCGGTGTGATCGCTTCCACTTTTGCAAGCATTGACTCGTGCATAGCGGCACTGACAACTGCTTTCAGTTATGATTTTATGGACATTGAAAACCAGCCACATGAAAAAAAGAAGCAAATCAAAAACAGGGTACTGCTTGGCGTAAATGTGGTGATGTTTCTCATTGTGATGGCTTTCTGGAACAGTCAGGGAGCCATCATCAATACGATCTTCAAAATAGCAGGTTATACCTACGGTCCAATATTGGGTCTTTACCTTACAGGTTTATTTTCGACCATGAAAATGAAAGAGAAATTTGTACCGGTTGCCTGTGTTTCTGCAGCAGTAGGAACCTATGTTTTAAATGAATACTTCGTAAGATCATTCAATTTTGATTTCGGGTTTATGAATATTTTCGTAAATGCCTTATTGACAATTGTTTTCTTATACATCATCAAGAAGAAATAATTATGGAACTTTTGGAAGGGATGGTGATTGAACTGACCAAAGATCATATGGATTTTGCCTATTGTGCACAAATGATGGCAAGAACAGATCCGTGGATTGCCCTGGAAATGGATTACGACCAATGCATCCTGGCTTTTTGTGGCAAAGAGAAGGAGACTTATGTGGCAAAAATAGAGGATGATATTGCCGGATTTGTGGTCCTTCAGATAGGTGGTACTTTTAAGGGATACATTCAAACAGTTTGTGTTGGCGAAGAATACAGAGGGAAAGGAATCGGAAAAAAGCTGTTGCAATTCTGCGAGGAACGAATTTTGAAAATATCTCCCAATCTCTTCATTTGCGTCTCGTCCTTCAACACAGGTGCAATCCACCTTTATGAAGAATTCGGGTTTAAACGCGTGGGAGAGTTGAAGGATTTTGTAAAACAAGGATTTACAGAAATCTTGCTTCGCAAGACTTTTGGGCCGATAATCAGATAATTTTATAAAATTTTAAGTAAAAAAAATTTGTGAATAATAAAATACAAATTACCTTTGTTGCATTATGTCCTACATAACAAAATAGAATATTTGTCATTTTTATTTACCAGGGTATGAGGAAAATTTATTTTCAAGGATTTTTTCTGCTTTTATTCGGACTTTTTGCTTCAATGGTGGGTATAAACAAAACCATTCCCGAAGATAAGAAAGTTGAAGTATCTCAAATAGAGATACTTAATAAGCGGTTGCCGCTATACATCGGACGATCGAATGTTGACCCTTTTTCTGTGAAATTTAATGTCACAAACAATTCCGGCCCATTGATTCTGAATAGTGTAGAAATTTCATTTACCCCTCTTAGCAAAACGTCAGGAATAACTGAAATTGTAATCAGCCATGAAGGTACAACTATGCCAACCGCAGTAAATTCCACTTTTGGATCTACAACTACAATTACTGATTTAATAAAGATTAAAGGTACCATGGAACTTGAAAGTGGTATTCACTTCTTGAATGTCAATTTTAATCTTAAAAACAATCCTGACCTTTTGACCAGTGTTCAAGTTAAAACAGTGAAATTATCATTTAAGAATCACACGGATATCCTTATAAATCCAAAAGAAAGATTTATTTACCAGCCTGCAATGATACTCCGTTCCTCAGGACAGGATCAGATAGATACTTACCGTATTCCAGGATTGGTAACCACAAAAAACGGTACGTTGATCGCAGTTTATGACAATCGACGCAACAACAGCAAGGACCTTCAGGAAGATATTGATATTGGCATGAGTCGAAGTACCGATGGCGGCCAGACTTGGCAGGGCATGAAAGTAATCATGGATATTGGAGAATATGGTGGCCGTTCAAATCGGCTAAATGGCATCGGTGACCCTTGTGTGCTATATGATTCAAAAACCAATACAATTTGGGTAGCAGCGCTATGGATGAGCGGCGCCACATCCGATCAGATGTTGTGGTGGGCGTCCAAACCCGGATTAAAACCTGATGAGACAGGTCAATTTATTTTAGTGAAAAGTACCGATGACGGGCTAAGCTGGTCACAACCAATCAATATCACCGAACAAATTAAGGAACCGGGATGGCAGCTTTTGTTGCAGGGGCCTGGTCGCGGTATAACCATGAAAAACGGAACACTCGTTTTTCCAGCTCAGTTCAAATCCGATCTGGGTGCAAAATCATTGGACGGTGGCCAGTATACCTGTCATTCAACCATTGTATATAGTCAGGATAGTGGGAATACATGGAAGATAGGGACCGGTGCCAGATCAAATACAACTGAATCACAGGTTGTTGAGTTGGCGGATGGCAATCTGATGCTGAACATGCGTGATGACCGTAATCGTACGGACAAAAGTGAAACAAACGGTAGGGCAGTTTCCATAACATCCGATTACGGTAAAACGTGGACAAAGCACCCTTCATCAAATTCTGCTTTACAGGAACCAAACTGCATGGCTAGCCTCATCAGTGCCGATCTTTCAATTTCAGGTAAACTGCAGCAGGTATTGTTTTTCTCGAATCCTGACAGCAAAACAGACCGCAACCACATGACTATCAAGGCAAGCCTTGATGGGGGGTTGACATGGCCTAATGCTTTTCAGATGGAGTTAAACGATGAAAAAGGATTTGGCTATTCATGTTTAACGATGGTTGATCAAAAAACCATCGGAATCGTTTATGAAGGGGTTAAGGAACTCTATTTTCAGAAAATTGCCGTTTCCGATTTATTGGGAAAGCTAGTTAAGTAAGGAAACAATTTATTTCAATATTTCCTTATTTCAATATATATCTAATATATAAGCATATACATTTTATTAAAGTTTTATATCATGTCAAAATTTGAAGGCCTTGTTGCAGCTCCATTTACACCTATGGACAAGAATGGCGAATTGATCATTGATCTGATCCCCGGATATTACGATTTCCTTGAGAAAAACAAGGTTGTCGGTGCTTTTATCAATGGATCAACTGGCGAAGGTGTTTCCCTTACACAAAAGGAGAAGATGTTGTGTGTAGAGAAATGGACTTCTGTCTCCAAACAGAAAAAAACAGTTAAAGTCATTAGTCTGGTTGGTGGAACTTCCTATAAAGAGTGCATTGAAAATGCCCAACACGCTGAAGAAAACGCTGTAGATGCAATTGCGTTGCTGGCACCTTATTATTTTAAACCTGCAGGAGCAAAACAATTGGCAGAATATTGTGCACTTGTTGCAGCGTCCATTCCTAGGACACCCGTATATTTCTATCATATTCCAGTTTTAAGTGGTTGTTTCATATCCATGTATGATTTTTTGATCGAAGCAGCACCTATAATTCCAAATTTAGCTGGTATCAAATATACCCATGAAGATTTTATGGATTTCCTGAGCTGTATCCATTTTATGGATGGCAAATTTGAAATGATGTGGGGACGCGATGAGAATATGTTATCTGCCCTGGTTCTTGGAACACGCAATGCTGTAGGTAGCACATTTAATTATGCGGCACCACTGTATTATCAAATGATAGAGGCATTTGACAATGGAGATTTGCCATTGGCGCGTCTACTTCAGCAAACGTCAATTGACATGATTCGCCTGCTCGGGAAATATGGCGGTATTGCAACTGGTAAAGCCTATATGAAATACATCGGAATGGACCTGGGCCAATTCAGATTACCTGTAAAAAACATGTCCTCTGAAAATTATCAGAAATTCGTTGAGGATGTTGATACTCTCAACATGCAGAAGTTTTTTTCGAAAATTTAGGGCACGTAATCATCCATGGAAAAAGATTTTAAAAAATTATCGGAACAATATCGGGACGAATTGCTGAATAGGGTTGTCCCATTCTGGGAAAGCCATTCGAAGGACAAAGAGTTTGGCGGATACCTTACCTGTCTTGACCGTCAAGGGAATGTATTCGATACTGATAAATTTGTCTGGCTTCAGGGGCGCGAAGTCTGGATGTTCTCGACTTTGTACAATAAAGTGGAACAAAAACCCCAATGGCTTGAGATGGCCTTGCATGGAGCAGATTTCCTTCAAAAATATGGTCATGATGGATATTTGAACTGGTATTTTTCGTTGACCCGTGAAGGAAAGCCACTTGTGCAACCTTATAATATCTTCTCCGACTGTTTCGCAACAATGGCTTTCGGACAGTTGTACCAGGCAACGGGCAAAGAGGAATATGGAGAAATCGCAAAGAATACTTTCAATAACATACTATTAAGGAAATCAGATCCTAAAGGGAAATATACCAAGTCCATAGGGGAAACCCGACCGTTGAAAGGGTTTTCACTGCCGATGATTTTGTGCAACCTTTCACTCGAAATTGAACACCTGCTCTCAAAAGAGTTGGTTGAGGACACGATCGAAAACTGTCTTCATGAAGTTCTGGAAGTATTTTACAATCAGAAGACGGGGTTGATTTTTGAAAACGTAAAACCTGATGGTAGCTTTTCCGATTCTTTCGAAGGCCGGTTGCTCAATCCTGGTCACGCCATCGAAGCCATGTGGTTTATCATGGACTTGTCGGTCAGGCTTAAACGGCCGGAATTGGCTCAGAAAGCTGTGGAGATTATGCTTCGAACCATCGAATACGGATGGGATAATGAATTCGGTGGAATATTTTACTTTATGGATATCAAAGGTTATCCACCGCAACAGCTCGAATGGGACCAAAAGTTATGGTGGGTCCATGTTGAAACGTTAATCAGCCTTATTAAGGGCTATTCGCTCACCGGAAATCCGGAATGCCTGGCCTGGTTTGAAAAGGTTCATGATTATACCTGGTCTCATTTTGCTGATCCTGAATATGATGAATGGTTTGGCTACCTGAACCGCAGGGGAGAGGTGCTACTACCTTTAAAAGGTGGAAAGTGGAAAGGATGTTTCCATGTGCCGCGCGGGCTTTTCCAGATTTGGAAAACCCTTGAGAATTTAGGATAAGGATATATTCATTCAACGGAAGATATTAGCCTCTGCGAAATTCTGCGAGATCTGCGGGAAATAAAAAAATATTTTCCCACAGATCCCGCAGATTCACACTGAAAGATCCAAACTAAAATATAATAACGATGCTGAAAAGATATCAATCAATTTATCCCTGGGTTCTGGTTGGCCTATTGTGGGTAGTAGCCCTTCTGAACTATATGGACCGACAAATGCTGTCAACCATGAAAGTTGCGATGATGGGAGATATCCATGAATTGGAAACCGCGGAAAACTTTGGCCGATTGATGGCAATTTTTCTTTGGATCTATGGTTTGATGAGCCCTGTTGCCGGATTAATTGCAGATCGGGTAAGCCGCAAATGGCTGATTGTTGTTAGCCTGGGAGTTTGGTCCGGGGTAACTTTTACGATGGGTTACGCCACCAGTTTTAACCAGTTGTATTTTTTACGCGGATTGATGGGAATCAGTGAAGCGTTGTACATTCCAGCTGGGCTTGCCCTAATTGCCGATTATCACCGCGGGTCAACCCGTTCTTTGGCCATCGGTATTCATATGACGGGGCTTTATTTCGGTCAGGCCCTTGGGGGTTTTGGTGCAACTGTCGCTCACGAATGGAGCTGGCAGCAGGCCTTTCATCTTTTCGGTCTTATTGGTTTGATTTATAGTGTTATACTTATATTATTGCTAAAAGAACAAAGGATTCCGGTCTTAACTAAAACAACAGCAAAAATAAATGGCCTTGCTTCTGTAAAACATAGTCTTGGCATGTTGCTTGGCACTATTAGTTTCTGGGTGATCCTTTTTTATTTTGCAGCACCTAGTTTTCCTGGCTGGGCTACAAAAAACTGGTTGCCGACCCTTTTTGCCGGAAGCCTTGGGATTGAGATGTCAACTGCCGGGCCACTAAGCACAATTACAATCGCATTTTCAGGGTTTGTTGGGGTCATTCTTGGTGGTATCGTCGCAGACCGATGGATCTTGAAAAACCTTCGGGGACGTATCTACACCGGAGCAATAGGTCTGGGCCTAACGGTTCCGGCGTTGTTGTTCCTTGGCTTTGGAACCGGAACAATTGGAGTAGTTGGTGGCGCAATCCTGTTTGGAATTGGTTTCGGTATGTTCGATGCCAACAATATGCCGATTCTATGTCAATTTGTTTCATCGCGTCACCGGGCAGCAGGATATGGTCTTATGAATATGACAGGGGTTTTTGCAGGTGCATTCATCACAAATCTGCTTGGTAAATCGACAGACTCCGGCAATCTTGGCCGCGATATGGCTCTTCTTGCAATTCCCGTTATCCTTGCAATCGTTTTACAGTTGTCGGTGCTACATCCAAAAGTTGCCGATAAACAGGATGATTAGTATTGAATTGACTGATTGAACAAGTTAGGAACTGGAAAAGTTTTTTTTTCATGATTGTCCTATGTTATCATCTCTATTTCAATCCATTTAATTATTTTTTCAATTCAGCACGATGTCCAAACCATGCTCCGCCAAGTGCCCCAAAAACTGATAAAAGCCAACCAATTGAATAGGGCATCCACATCGAGGATGCTCAAAACTGGGGTTCAATAATGGCGGCCAGGATACCCATAGCATTACATATCACCGGTGTGTACCAAACACTTTTGGGATAAGTTCTGCAAATGAAAAAACATGCCACAGAAATTAAAATACCCCCACTAAGATAAGTAATCCAGCTACCAATATTTTCACCATAATGTCCAGCAAGGGGATAGCCGATCGCAAAGATAAAAATGATAGAGATTACTACTGTAATGATGCATAATACCCCAACAGGCATTTTGTTTAAAAATGATTTCTTTGTTTTCATAGGATTTCTTTGCAAGAAGTTTTATTGGATGATTTTTTTAACCACCAATAGACCAGGAATAAAATAGAGGGAATTAGGAATATCAAAAGAACAGGAGAGTAATTGGGACTAAGAGCAACACGGATGTTAAAAATAATCAACCAGAACAATGAGAATAGTCCACCTATCCCTGGTTTCCATAAGGCGAATATTAGTCCGGAAAGCCCAATACCCCATATTACAAATGTTATTATTACAGAAGTGGGAAGACCGGGACCGGGTTTATTCCACCCCTCAATCAAATAACCTATCCCAAAAAGTAGAACAAACCCAACT
The DNA here is from genome assembly GCA_037128295.1 of Mariniphaga sp. Lineage (GTDB taxonomy): Bacteria > Bacteroidota > Bacteroidia > Bacteroidales > Prolixibacteraceae > JAAFHB01. Next base: position 17,015 of record JBAXWR010000091.1, on the reverse strand, counting down.
ATAAATATTGCGATAATGCTGGTAGTCCAGCGGATGATACTGATTGATGTTGTTTTTTTTCATTATATTGATCTTCAATATTTTACAATAAAATCACCTTACAATAAACGGCACAATTGTCGCAATCACTCCGGTGCAGATCACAACCAAAATAAAAAGGTTGTACCTGACATTGTAATTGCTCAAAAGTGTTTCATCGTAATATTTGGCCACATTCTGGTCTTTATACATGGATAACAAGCCATTAATCAGCTTCATACGGGTTTCCTTCCCCTTCAGCAAGCCAAAGATTACAACGATATTGACAACGACCAATAAGAACACGAAGACGAACATTACAGCCAAAGCCGAATTGTCGGTCCGTGATTTTTCGACCATTCCTGAATTGACCGCCAAGGTAATCAGGTTTAATAAAATAGAGCTGAGGATGAAAATGATGTCAGACTTTGTGTTTTGCTGCAGCTCGCTGGTGATGTGGTTATGAACATGCTCGATCATAATAATACTCCTTTCTTTTAATTTATTGATTCAAAGTTACATTATTTTTTCCCAAACCGATTACAATACCCCTCGATCATTTCTGCTTCGATCGATAGCTTATCCAACGGTATTGGCTGGTCCTTTTTGATATTGCCAACCATATTGTCAATATTCTCAGTTGGGTTAAAAAGCTGGGAGACTTGCGTTGTGAGGTCAACAATTTCGATAGACGGGTCTTGATAGTTCAATTCAAATTTGCTTACCACTATACTTACGCCAGCCTGTTTTGCCACCTCAGGGAGCTTGTCTTTGACCAGTTCCAAAATACTTGCCGCCGAACCATTGCTAAAGACCATTTGATGAAGCAGATGCTGATACGACATCGCTTGAATGGAGACCTCCTTTATTTTCAGAGTGTCGTTTGTTTTCATGGCTGAATCGCTATGCTGCCTGATCTTTCCCATCTGCTCTTTGAAATAATTGGAACGCGACCATGCAAAAACAACGACCCTGGAATCGTAAACACCAATCTTCATGCGAGTTGGGTTGTTTTGGGCGAAACTACTGTTTGCCATAAAAATAGCAGTTAAAATCAAAACCGTAGTGCAAAACAACAAAAATCCTTTAATTGCATTTTTCATACTTAATTTTTTTGTGATGTTTGTTTAATAATAGTTTTTCTTACTTTTGGTTCAAAGAACCCATCATTGTTGAAAATTTCCGGTTCAAAAGTACTTTCACGAGTCGTAGAGCTTTTGAAATACGGTTGTAAAGCGTTTGTAAACGATTTACAAGGGTTGTACATTTATATTCACAATTAATCGGCCAACTTTGCAGGAAAAAGATCAAATAGTTTTTGAATTGCTAAAACAAAAGATTGTCATGGTCATGAAGCAGTCTTTTCCAGGCATCAAGACTTCCATTGAACTCTGGAAGGGGCAGGAAATTGTTGATTTTCAGGAGGAATTGCGGATTAAAGTCAATGCACAGATCAGCGAAAAGTGGTTCTATACCCATTTCAAATCATCCAACACCGTTTTGCCAAGGATCGATATCCTCAATTTTCTCAGTAAATATGTTGGATACGCCAATTGGGACGACTTTGTATTAAAAAATGAGGTAAGGGAAGCTCCAAAGAGGATTAACGTTAATTCAAACAGGTTAATCTTTTTGATCCCATTATTCTCGATAATCGTATCCTGTCTCCTTTTTGGCCTGTTTAAGGTACTCAATACACAGGATTATTGTTTTACATTTATTGATGCGGATACCCGTGAACCAATAACCAACAATAAAACGGAGGTCATGCTTTTGTTGGACGGAGAATCGCCCAATCACCACCTGGTTGATGATCAGGGGCGTTTATATCTCTCCACGGATAAAAGTAAAATCAAACTGGTTGTGAAATCTCCTTATTATAAGACAGATACAATAATTCGGATTGTTAAGAAGCTCAACCATGATGAGGTAGTACTACTTGAACCTGACGATTACGCACTGATGATCCAGTATTTTTCGATGATGAAAGTAGATGATTGGGAAAAACGTCGCAACAAGCTGAATGACATGATCGATGATGGCGCAATGATCTGTCAGGTACTTATCGATAAGGAAGCTTCGGGGGTGGCACTCTACAACAAGCAGGAATTTATTGACAAGCTCACCTTCCCTTCGGGCAGTCTCAAAAATATCGATGTGCTTAAAACCCAATTGAAGGATGGGAAAATAATGGTGCTTAGGTTTAGAATTAAAACGGAAAAAAAATGAAGCAATACTCCTATATATTGACATTTGCTTTTCTGTACATCCTGTTGTGTTCAAAAAGTTGTAACCAGAGGGAAGAATCGGAAGCTGCACGCGAAAAAAGAGGTGTCGAATCATCGATAAAAACGATCACTGAACATTTCACAGCCGATACCCTTTCCCTGGAAACATTAAATGGGTTTGAAGAGACCGCCAAAATTAAAGTTGCCGATTTTTTCGATTACCTCAATATTTTATCAGATACCAGTACGGCAGCTAGTTTTCAATCACGGATCAGAAAAATAATTCCGGATCTTTTCATATCAACTGATTGTAAGATAAAATTCTATCCTTTCGGGAAAGGCAAGCGTGAAGCTGTTGAGATCAGAATTATACAACTCGTTGATTCATCCTTAGTGTTTCCAGCTTATTTAAAAGGATTAAAGCCTGATTCATTGGGGATTACAAATAATCTGCAAGCAATTGACGACTCCACCTATTCTGGCCAGCTTGGATTTTTACTCCGGCCAGTTGTCCAGGACAGGATGAATAAAAGCAACAAAATATTCAATGGAACAGTTGACTATAAGGTACTTAAACGCGAAAAAGAGTTTGGAGATGAAAAGTTGAAAGTCTGGAATATCTTTTTAGATGATGTGTCTATTCGGCACCTAATGGAAACTCCTTAGCTGTAAAGCAACTACCTTGTTCCAATAAAAGAGCCGGATAAAAACGAATTCATCCGGCTCTTTTATTTTTCAGCTTAAAATTTCTTAATGATGTGCAATTGGATCTGCGACTCCGTCCGGATCGTTCAGAACATTACCGTTCGTGACAATGTTTCCAAGCAACAATAGTCCTGCAACATGTGGTGTAGCCATTGAGGTTCCCGACATCGTTGCATAACCACCTCCTTTATAAGTGGAAAGAATGGAAACGCCTGGTGCACAGTAATCAACAGGAGGATTTGCAAAATTGGAGAAAGAAGCCCATAAATCTCCTGTACCCATTGCTGAAATGGTATAAATATTCGGTCCATTTACACGGGCCGGAGAATGGTTGTTGGCATTGTCTGTTTCATTGCCGGCTGCTAAAGCAAATTTTACAACTGCCGAAGCTTTCAGAACGGCATCATCGAGTGCGGTTGAAACGGCACCACCCAAACTCATATTGGCCACATCACCAGCTTTCCCGTTTGCCAGAACATAGTTGATACCCGAAATAACACCTGAAGTTGTTCCGCTTCCCCTGCTGTCCAATACTTTAACCGGAACAACCAATGCCCCGGCAGCCACCCCGACTACACCGATTGTATTATTTTTAGCTGCAATGATTCCAGCAACATGTGAACCGTGCCCATTGTCGTCATTGGGAGAGGTGACCCTTGAAACAAAACTCTTTCCCCTTGTTTTATCAACGTTAAGATCGGGATGGGTCAAATCGACACCTGTATCGATGATCCAGACTGTATTTGTTCCAGTATAGGTAACGCCACCACCAACACGGGTAATGCCCCATGGTGTAGTCTGTGCCGGTTGAGTTGTGCCACCCGATGCTTTGCCGGTAGCCTCCATTGGTGAAAGCGCGATGATCTGATCAGGCTCAATGTATTTGACTCCTGAATCATCTCCCATTTTCTTCAACTGACCAGGAGTCAACCTTATTGTAAAACCGTGTAAAGCTGTTTCATAAACATCTTCAATGCCATCAGTCACAGCATGTTTGTTTCTTAAGCCATCGGCTTTGGCCAATACTTTGGTTTTACGCACATTCACATCCTTCTCCTCAGGTTCGGTGCCATCCTTCAAAACAACAATGTATTTGGTATTCACCGATAAGCTGTTCAGATTTACGGAAACATCCTTAACAGGAAGGTTTTCATCGTTTTTCATACAACCTGCCAGCAAAAGGACAATCATGGCCAGTGACAAATAGCTAATTTTACTTTTCATGTATCATAATTATATTGGTTAAACCTTGTTTACTGATGCCGAAACTAAAAATTTCTTCACCTCGGTTTTATAACAAACACGTTGTAAAAAATGTTTCAAGCTCTGGTTAACCAAAAGAAGTTGTAAAACTAATAATGATTGACAAATTTCACCCCGAATGAGAAGATGTTGGCTTTTAACCCATCGTTTCGGTCGTAATAGCTGTATTTTATATTAAAATTTTTAAGACCTAATGAGCCAATATGAAATAAGTTGTTGATACTGGTATAATTCAGTGCCATGCTGTATTGCATGCTTGTGAATTTTGACAGGTCATAGTCGGAAGTATAGTACTTTTCTGTGGACAAATGGGTTTCAAACGGTCCAAAATAATCGGCCTGACTTTGATCATACCAACGTACAGAAGGGGTAACCGAGAAGGATTGGTTTAATTTGACCGGAAGATCGAGGTTTACAGTATTTGCTTTTAACCCCCAATTGTCGATGTAATACCGATAATAACTCCTTAAAACAAACATTTCGTTGATGTAATAATTCATCCTGACACCAATTGGCAATTTATAACGGGAGGTGGGCAACCGCTCAATATCGTCGGCCAATTGATAAACATGTTCATTAAGTGGCGAGGTGTAAATGGAAATATCAGAGGCCGACCCAATGTAATAGTTTGGTTTGTCGGCAAAATACATGCGCTGGTAAGGGGTCGAAAGCATCCCTTCCTGCATGACCAGGTCAAAAAATAGTGCAACCTGAAGTTTCTGGGATAAAATCTGAGACGCAAAAAACGACAAAGTATAGGAGTTCCTCCCCTTCGAATCCCACGGTTTAAATGCAGAGGGGAGGTAAGCAGTTGACACTGCCCCAGTTTGATTCAATATTTTGACCCCATTAAAGTAACCCTTTGTTTGAAAGGTTGCTGCCCCGTAATCCATATATTCCCTTAATTCAGTTGGATAGATTGGTTTCCAGGTGTCAAGATAGACTGTGCCTTTGAGTCCGATTTCAGTATTTTTTTCGTTGAACAACCCTGTCAAATTTCCACCAAACCCATAGGAGGTGTAATCGTATTCTTTTGAATAGGAGGCATTTGATCCAACGATAAAATTCCGGCTGTCAGAACTGTGGCTAATGTCGGCATGGACCGCTTTATTTTTATCCGCATGTGAAGCCCCTGTGGAAGCTAGCCATGGCGTGCCAATAGGGACATAGCCTACAATTGTTTGATTGGGAGTTGGGACGACCACAGTGCCTCCACCACCTCTTGAAGCCCCTGTGAGGGTTGTGACAGTATTTGTCAAAGATGCGCTTTTCAAGTAAACCGGAGTTGATCTGAAAGGGTTGATGTTGCTGGAGGATGCAGATGTATAGGCAGATATGCCGGCATCTACAGTCAATACATCGTCATCGCTGAGTGGAATGCTGATAGTGATCGTCGGAGTTCCGTCAACAAGTTTTTCGGTTCCTATCCCCCCGTTCACAGGCGAATGGACACCATCCTGGTTGTAAAGGCTCATCAGAAGGTCAACTTCAGCATTTTCAAGAACCTTCTTTTTGTAAACTTTTGTCGAATCGCCTTGCTGCCCTATGGCAAAATCGACAAAGACAAAAAAAGTCAAAATAATTAGTATCGTATTTCTCATCCCGTTTCTTTAATTACATCCGCAACCACCACCTGTTTTGCCACTATTTGCTCCAGAGGCCCCTTCCCTGTAAACCTGAAAATTGTTCTCAAACCTTTCGTTTGGATTGGCAGACAATTTCATATCCGGATCGTTCAGATAGATCTTCTTATACTCCTTGACCGAAACACAGGAGGAAAGGAAAACAAACAGGCAAATTACTGCTAAAAATCTCTTTTTCATTATTTTATAGGATCAAATTTTATTTTATCAGACTTATAGATTTTCCCTTCTTCGTCAACAACGACATATTCAAGACCTTTAATCTGCTTGATAATATCGATGCCAACATCCTTGCCCATCACAAATATCGCTTTTGTAAGTGCAGTCGAAAGCTCTGCATTGGGTCCGAAAAGGGTTACACTTGATATTCCATGAACAGGCCAACCTGTCCGTGGATCAATAATATGGGTATATCTTACGCCATTGAATTCGACAAAATTTTCATAATTTCCTGAAGTCCCGATCGACCCTCCTTCAAAGGGAAACCATGAAAAAACTTTTTCTTTGTTAAAGGGGTTTGTAATTCCGACCACCCATGGTTTGCCGTCAGGCTGTTTTCCCCATGCAGTAATATCCCCCGATGCGCTGATCAAACCTGCAGTAACACCCATTGATTTTAACAATGCCGCACTTTTATCGGCAGAATAACCCTTGCCTATACCTCCAAATCCGAGCCGCATCCCTTTCAACTTCAAAAATACTGTCAGGTCATTTTTATTCAGGATGATATTTTTATACCCAACTGTAGATACTGCAGCAGCAACCTCCTCCTGAGTTGGCAACCTTTTCATTGAACCGTCGAACTTCCAGATTTGGTTCATCCCTGCCCAGGAGATATCAAATGCCCCATCTGTCAGTTCCGATATTTTAATACTCCTGACAATCAGATCAAAAACCTCCTTGTCAACTTTTATCGGTTTAATCCCTGCAAACTTATTGACTTTGGAAATCTGCGTCGTGGAATCCCATTCGGAGATTAATTTTTCAATGCGAGTTACTTCGCCTGCTGCCATGTCGATATATTGGTTGCCTTCCGATTCATTGGATGCAACCACAGTGATATCGAACACACATCCCATTAATTTTAGGGTGCGGGTATATTTTTCCTGTGCCTGGTTCACTACAGGAAATAAAAGGATTAATGATACGAGAAAGATCTTCAAAGCTAATTTGTTTCAAATGAGTGAAGCAATGCAATATACTCCTTTGGTGGGATATTTTTGTAACTGGTCGATCCAAGAATCTTCCCTTTCTTATCAAGAACCACAACCAACGGAAATAACCCTTGTTTGTTGTAAACTTCGGCCAATTTGTCATTTTTTTCCTGCTGTTCCTTTGTCAATGCGTTCATTTTCTTTTTTGGAAAATCGGCACGCAACAAAACGTAGTGTGAAGAAGAATAGACAATGAACTCCGATGATTCCCAAATGTCTTTCTGAAGTTTCATACATGGGATGCACCAATCAGATCCGGAGAAATTAAGGATAATATTTTTCCCCTCCTTGTCCGCCTTGGCTTTGGCTACATCAAAATTTGTTTCCCAATTTTGAGCCCAACTAAAAGTAGAGATAATCAATAAAATTGAAATGCAAACGATTCTCTTCATATTCAGCAAATTAATCAATAAATTATAAAACTTTGTTTTCAATACCGTCTATACTGTTATTTTACCCTACCCTACAACATGCGAATTCAATCATTAGTTTGTTAAAAAAACACATTTAACGTTATTGTTTCTTTTTTTGATCAAAATGTATTCTTTATGCCGCCATTCGTATCAAACGCAAAAATACAGGGCAAAAGTTGTGGCAAAATGTCCAATCAGTTAATGGGACTGTTTTGTCAGTGGAAAGGTTGCTTTTGTCAGTGGTTAATGATCGTTAGAGGTGTTTTAAGGTAAGACTAAAATATGATGAACCCAATAATAGCGTTCTCTATTTTTGGGTTCATCATATAAATGAAATATTCAAAAGGATGTTCAAATTTATTATTCAATCCTGTTAAGGATTGGATATGAGTAGGAAATTAATTGAAAATCGAAGTTTTGTCCCATCCTGGACGAAATATTTCAGGTTATTTGGAACTTCTACCCATATCATTCACCTACGGCGAAATGAATACAACAAACCGAATGATATTTTCAGGCACCCAGGTCCCAACGCCTGAAATAAAGGCCCTGTCGTACAATTGGCAAGGTTTTGAATTCAATTTCCTTCATATCCTGCTCGCAAAGTGGTGCAAAACCAGAGGCGATTTTCACATTCTCTTCGATCTGGGCGACACTGTCCACACCAATAATGGTTGTGCTTACTGGCAAACTCATATTGTAACTCAATGCCTCTTTGATGGTTATCGTACCCGGCTTGGTTGTTCGCATCCGCTCGTTTTGTGTTTCGGGCGATGGGGGTACCCAGGTTGAAAGCATCCGTCCGCGCGTAGTGACTTTCATCCCGATGATGGCCATCCCAAGTTTTTGCGCTTCCGGAAGAAGGTAATTCTTGAAGCTCAGATAATGGACATCGGCGGCATTTAAGGCCATCAGGATTGAATCGAAATGATATCTCCTGATTGCCTCCAGCAATACCAGTGGTTCAAAATGACCTGTTATACCAAGGTTTTTCACAACTCCTTCGGATTTGGCTTTTTCCAATGCTTTAATCGCACCTGTTGAAGAAAATATCTCCTCAACCTGAGCCATTGTCTGAACATTGTGAAGCTGCCACGTATCAAGGTGGTCGGTCTGAAGGTTTTTAAGACTCTCCTCCAATAACTTCATCGAACCATCGTAGGTACGGTCATGGGTTTTGGTCGAAAGCCAGACCTCTTTCCTCCTGGTTTTCATTACCCTGCCAATATTGATCTGGCTGACTCCGGCTCCATATGCAGCGGCTGTATCTATATAGTTGATTCCCAAATCAATCGCTTTATTGATGATTTTTTCAGATTCATCTTCCATCCCTTTGATTTCAAGGGTAGCCTGCCCACCTAAACTTAATACGCCAACCTTATAGCCCGTTTTTCCAAACGATCGTGTTGGCATCGCCCCGTAAGTCCTGGCGTTAAAGGGACTTTCCTTATTAGGAAGAATTGGTAATTGGCCGGATTCATGAGTTGAACCGTAGGTGTTGCCTACTGCAACCGAAGCAGCAGCTGTAAGACCTGTACCCAAAAAAGCGCGTCGGCTAACATTATTCTTTTGCATAAGACGTTGATTTTTAAATTAAACATCAAAAACAGAAAAGATGGATTTATCTCGTGCCTTCAAAGGTAAGAAAAGAAATGTTAAAACAATCAAAGGTCTTATAATCCTAATAATTCCTTCATTAGTTTTGACAAATAACAAAATCAATCAACGTATATTTGCAGCCGGGTTTAAAATTAGTCTGATATTAAATTAAACATATGAAAATAGGTATCGCTTCCGACCACGGTGGGTTTGAGTTGAAACAGTTGTTGATGGAACGTTTGGCCAAATCGGATTATACAATTGTTGATTTTGGCAATGAATCCTACGATTCCAACGACGATTATCCCGATTATATAGTCCCTCTGGCAGAGGCAGTTGCAAATGGCGAAATTGAAAAAGGGATAGCGGTTTGCGGAAGTGGCGTAGGTGCTACAATAGCTGCAAATAAGGTACAAGGTGCCAGGGCAGCTTTGATTACAGACCATTTTGCGGCACATCAGGGCGTTGAGGACGATAACATGAATGTGATCTGCCTCGGAGGCAGGATTACTGGTATTGAAACTGCAACAGAACTTGTGAATGCCTTTCTGTGTGCAAAGTTTACTTTTGGTGAAAGGCATCTCAGGAGGCTTGGGAAAGCTGATCCGTCATGGAAGAATGGTCAGGTAAAAGTGTAGGGATTTCGATCCGATTGAATCGAAAAAGAGCGTAGTATAAGAGCAGTAGGTTCATTTTTGGTAGTTGCACTCATGAAAATTCAGGGTGTTAGCTGTTCTCTATAACGGCTGTTTGCATTGGTTCTTGAGAAATAATATTGATTTGACTTAAACAAATTTTATTTGATAGATTTGTAAAAAAAATTGATAAAAATGGACATTGTAAGTTCAGTAGATAGGGCAAGATCAAATGTAAAAAGATTAAAACTTTATGTACCCAATTCCTTTTCATATGGAGTAGTTAAGGCACTTGATATATTTGGTTCGACATATGCATATGCTCATTTAGTAAGTAATAGAAATAAACTTAGGAAACGTTCGTCCAGAAGGGTTTCTGCAGTTGGCAGAAAATCGTTAAGGGATTGGAAGGCATTGTCGGATGATTTAGCCTTTGTAATATCCAATACCGATATGGAGCTTATAAGTATTTCAGGTCAAAATAAAAACGAGGTATATGGAAAACGGACGTCAGGAATCATTTCCAGAAGTACAAAGTAATATCGATATACATTCCGCAATCAAATAATTAAAGGAAGATCCCGAATTTGAGAATATTCCAGATACTGCGATTGAAGCTATTTTAAATAAAGGTATTGAAATTTCCATCGATGAACAGCAATATTCTTACGAAGGGGTATTGCCACATCCTTCTATTATGGCTGGTTATGAGGCACTATACCCTGGAACAACAAAGAAGATAATCGACAGTTATATTGATGAATCTAATCATCGACGTAGTTTAGAGAATAAAATGGTGGATTGCGAAATAAAAAACACTTCAAAAGGAATGAATTTCGCACTTATAGTTGTTATAACTACCGTCATAGGTGCATGTGTAAGTGCTTATCTTAACTCTACAATTATTGGAAGTATAATAGGAGTTGGTGGAATGGCAACTTTAGCTTACAATTTTATTCAAGGTAAAAAAGCAAAATAAAAGATACGGCTTGTTGCAGAGTCCAAATAAACCACAATATTCTTGATGCTGAAATGCATATGACTCGTAATACCCTTATAACCTGTCATTGTGCGGAGTGCGAAACAATACAAATTTAAAAGAAAATTATCTGCACGACGACTTGCTCCTGCCTGCCCCGTTTTTTCAGGGACACATCTGAAAATCAATCCCAAGATAAGAAGTACTATCCCAAAGGCATTGTTCTGGATTGTGCTTCAAATACGGGATTGCTTCCCGAATCGTAAACTCTCGGGGCACGTCATTAAGCATTTTGAAACTGCTAACCATTTAATATCGAGCTGCTTAATTCGCAATGACAATTCCAAATGGAAGATCTTTAAAGATAAAAACCGTACTTGCAATAGACTATGTTGTATAATAATACATTTTCCTCCCCTTCCGGGATTTTATTTGCCTTTTTCCAATCTTTGATCTCGGACGGTTTTGTTGTTCCCGTTTCCCCCCCGGACAGCGCGGTCCAAGAATCCTTTTAGAAATTTGAATAAGGTAAATAAGGTTTCGTCCGAAGGATGGGCCACGGCGATTCAGGTTAAAAAAATGGAAAAATAAGGTATAATTCGCCTATAAACCTAATTTTCATTTATTTATCGGCACAGTTTAGTTTGAACCTGTTTCATAACCTTATTTTTGTTTTCCCGACCTTAATAGCTTTGGGTCAAGATACACCCTAATCTTATTTTCTTCATTTTCAGATATTTAAATTTAATTACGCTAATAGAAAAACTTTTCAATCATGCTTTAGTGTCCGGGTGACTGGATCGGCGAACCACTGTGTGGAAAGTAGCTTATAGTCACCGGGACACTTCACCCTAAAGTTTGTTTTAGTGTCTGGGTGACTGGATCGGCCAATCCTTGTGTAAGCAGTTGCTATAAGTCACCGGGACACTACATCCTATTTTTTTTCCAAAAAGCTGGGTTGCTGTCACACAATTATCACCTTTGTTCTACATATTTCTTGTTAATGGTATAGATAAGGCTTAGGTTCCACAGAAAGTCCTCACCAACAGGTATTTCCGTGTGTATGGTCTTGTTGACAAGGGCAGCAACCGAAAGGGGGAAATGCTTTTTGGCAAAAGTTAAGGTTGCATTTGAATAAAACCCATGATTCTTATCCATTTTGAGATAATAAACTGCCGGATTGAATCCCATATAGATTTCTTTGGAGAGCCTCAGGTTTGATATGGAAGTTCTTAAAGCAATATAATGGGTATTTTTTACAATATCTTTCTCGATGCCATACACATACATGTAATAACCGCCCATGGCAAATTCTTTTGTCAGGTGAAAGCTCGTGGTCAGATCTGCGGTCAAGGTACGCGTAGCTCGTTGAATGTCAGTCGTAACATTATTGTTCGTAACAGACAATGTTTTAAAAATGACCGTTGGATTCGCCCGTAATTTGATCAATGACTTGTCGTTGTTCAGAAAGTCATACCTTCCCCAAAAAATAAACATCCAGGGTTTCCCTTCCAATGCAAAACGAAATTCGGGTTCAAATTTGAGTTTCCGGCCCATTGTCATTACGATAATTGCAGCAGGCTTGCCTAAGGTAAGATTAGGAATGGAAGAAATACCTTTATTGGTGACTGTTATTGTTGTGTTAAAGGTATTTGCAACTTTCAGACTGTCACATTTTTGTGAAAATACAAAACCAGGAATGCTTAAAAGTAAAAGAAGTGTAAGGGAAATTCTAACGAACACATTCTTTATTAAGCAGCCGTTTTGTTTGTTTGTAATGTTCATCAAAAATCTGTTAATTAAAAAGAAACTGCAAAATTAATTCTCTTCAACAATCAGCAAGTCCCATGGACCTATTTCAAGTGATGATCCATTTGCAACCATTTTTCCTGTAGTCAGTTCATTACCTGATCTATGCGGGTAAACTATACTTGATTTTTGGGAGGCATAGTTGTAATAGTAATGGACTTTCTTTCCGGAATCGTTTACACCACTTTTGGTTACAAGTGGCCAATGCAAATTTTGGTCAACAGTTTTGATCCCTGCACGTTCCATCTCCTGAAGGATTAGCTTTTCCTGAATCATATCCGAAACGCTAGTTCCTTCATAAAGCAATGTTCCTTTTCCGAAGTTATTGATCGTGATGGCTGGATATTTCCCAAAATATTGATGATCATAGTATGCCAAAGGTTTTGCAGTTTCAGTAATAATGTATTCTCCCCAGTCATAAACTTTGTTTGAGGCTTCATCCACCTTAAACGGATTGCCCTTCAATTTCAAATCCTTAAAATTGGTGAATTCCTGATAATAAAATCCACAGGCTTTGCGTAACGGTCCCGGAGCCAACATGGGGCGTACCATCGAATTTTCATCGCAAAATCCGCTCTTGAACTGCATGATCACATGTCCACCATTTTCCACATATTTGCTGATTTTATTTAAAAGGTCATCGCTTGCGATGTACAATGCGGGGATAATGACAAGGTCATAATTTTCAAACCTTGCGTTTTCAGGAAAGATAAAATCGACACCCACATTGTTTCGGAACAACACTTTATGGAATTGTCCAACCAGTTCGCTGCGATAAGTATTGGATCCATTTTTGAAAGGCATCACATTCAAGGCAGCGTTGGCATCGTGACTGAACAGGATGGCCACCTTGTTGGTTATTTTCAGGTTAACCAGTTCTTTACCAAACTTTTGCAGTTCGTGGGCCGTTTTTGAATATTCGGCATAGGCGCGGTTGGGTTGCAAATCGTGCGAAAGAACACCCTTCCAGTAAGTTTCCTGACCGTAATGGATTGAATGCCAGTGCCAGTACTCAACCATGTTGGCACCTGACCCCATGTGGGCATAGACATTCATCCGCAACTGTCCATCGTAGGGTGGCATCTGTGATTTTGAATCCCAGCCGGTAGTTTGGGCATTCGTTTCGGTAATCAGGTAGTTTGTCATCTTCACGGAACGGAAGAAATCGCCTGAAAAGGCAATTTCATCACCTGTGAGGTTATCCTGCGAACCATGATAAACATTGACTGCCAGCATATCCAGTTTTTTTGAACTCTCCACCTGGTCAATATCCTGAACCGCAGGCATAAAGCAGTGTGTAATAAATTGATCTGGACGCCTGTATTCGTTCACAATACCGGACTGCCAGGTCAGATAATCGGCAACGGATTTACGCTTAAAACGTTCCCATTCCAATTTATAAGCGGTATTGGTTACTCCATCTTTTTCAGGAAGTTCATCCCACCCATTGATGGTCATTCCCCAATAATTGAGCCCCCAGATTTTATTGAGTTTCTCGGTGGTACCAAACTTTTTCTTCAGGTAATCAACAAAACTGATGTGAAAATCGTAATTGTTTACATTGTATGATGTGGTCTCATTGTCAACCTGATAACCAATGATGGCTGGATGTTTCGCGTAATGCTCCATCATTTTACGGATGATCCGTTCTGAATAAAACAGAAACGTCGGATTGGTGATGTCCATGTTCTGTCGGATTCCATAATAAGCCTTGCCACCCTTCTCGTAGTTGACAAGTACCTCGGGATGTTTGTGCCACAACCAGGCTGGAATTGAGTAGGTTGGGGTTCCCAGAATCACTTTGATCCCGTTGGCATGGAGACCGTCGATGATCCGGTCCATCCATGCAAATTCAAATTCACCTTCACGTGGTTCGAACAAACTCCAGGTCGATTCTCCCACACGAACAACCGACATGCCCGATTCCTTCATTAACTTCAGGTCTTCAGCAAGCCGGTCGATGGGCATATATTCCTGATAATAAGCCGCTCCGTAAAGGACATTGTCCATCTTGGGGACTTGTGCCAAAGCAATTCCTATGGAACAAAAGAAAAGTATACAGATTACAAGATTTTTCATGATACGCGTCATTTAGTTGTCAGAAATTTCATCGAAGTTGAATCGACGTAAAATTAGAAATTTCCAGCGGTTTTAAAACACATAGGAACATAGGGAAAACACATAGGAAAAGAGACTAAAATGAATTTTAATCCTATGTGCCTATTGTGTTAAACCTATGTATCTATGTGTTTAATATCTAAATAGATAATTAGAAAGAACCCGATTACCGGTTAATCATCTTTGCGCTACCTGCCGAATATCTTTCACCTTGTACAGCAATATTTGATGAACCGCTGTTCAACTCCAGGAGTTCTTCCGAAGTAAATATCACAGTTGCAGCCCACAGATTCTCGTTTAAACGGTGCAATTTTGTAGTTCCAGGAATTGGGACAAACCATGGTTTCTGTACAAGTATCCATGCAAGGGCAATCTGTGCAGGTGTAACATTTTTGCGTTTTGCCATTGCTGAAACCAAATCAACAAATGCATAATTTGCTTTCAGGTTTTCGGGCGACAAGCGTGGAACTGTACTGCGGAAATCCTTGCTGTCGAAAGTGGTGTTCTGGTCCATCTTCCCGGTCAGGAATCCTTTTCCGAGCGGACTGAACGGTACAAAACCAATCCCCAATTCTTCGAGTGTTGGGATGATTTCATCTTCCGGTTCGCGCCACCACAACGAGTATTCGCTTTGCAACGCAGTAACCGGTTGCACGGCGTGGGCACGGCGAATGATCTGCACCCCGGCTTCCGAAAGTCCGAAATGTTTCACTTTCCCTTCCTGAATAAGGTCTTTTACTGCACCTGCAACATCCTCGATGGGAACATTAGGGTCAACCCTGTGCTGGTAGAAAAGGTCGATGCTTTCTATGCGAAGACGTTTCAACGATTCTTCGGCCACTTTCCGGATATTCTCAGGCCTGCTGTTGAGCCCGGTATTGATACCATCCTGAAAATCAAATCCGAATTTGGTAGCAATCACAACTTTGCCTTTGAATGGCTCAAGTGCTTTTCCAACCAGTTCTTCATTGATGTAGGGGCCATAAACTTCGGCAGTATCAAAAAACGTAACTCCACTTTCGACAGCCGACCGGA
The DNA here is from genome assembly GCA_037128295.1 of Mariniphaga sp. Classification (GTDB taxonomy): domain Bacteria; phylum Bacteroidota; class Bacteroidia; order Bacteroidales; family Prolixibacteraceae; genus JAAFHB01. The sequence goes on along the minus strand of JBAXWR010000091.1, from coordinate 1,356 downwards.
TCAGTGCAATCATCTCAGTTTCATCTGAAATTGTTCCGTAACCAAAGCTCATTCCCATGCAGCCAAGTCCAATTGCTGAGACTTCCAGACCATCGTTACCTAATTTCCGTTTTTCCATTTTCCTATTTTCCAATTTCCATTTTCCAATTTCCATTTTCCATTTTCTTTTTTCCATTTTCTTTATTTCGCCTTGATATCATAAGCCATTAAAGCATTTGTATGCCTGATGTAAAGAATGCCATTGTGGATGACAGGGTGTGCCCAAAATGGTCCGGCAACTCCCTGGGAAATCTGAAAACTGCTTACAAGATCAAATTTCTCTGTGTTAGGTTTTATTATCCCAACATTTCCCTTCTTTTCGTCATAAATATAGAGTAGGCCATCAGCGGCAATAATTGAGCCTTTGCAGTTCCAGTGCTCTTCCCACATCTTCTTACCGGTAGCCCATTCGATACAGCACCAGTTACCATCACCGTTATTGAGCCAGTTTGCCCCGTATAGATACCCATTAACAAGTACAACGCCACCATGGTGCACGTCAAGGAATTTGTCAGTCCATACAGTACTTGCACTCTTGCCATCATCTGCTGGTTTAACCATCATCGCACCGCAATTGTAACCTGTTGTAAAATAGATCATTCCATTACTAAAAATCGGGGTAACGCAATTGATCAGGTCCCACCTCATTTCAGCAGGTTTCTCAATCGCAACCTTCCACTGGATCTCCCCGTTGGAGGCATCCACAGCGAAAATATTGTTCATGGATACATTGACAATGACTTTTTTGCCGGCAAAGTTGATCAGGATTGGCGAGACATAGCCAGGTTTGTCATTTAAAGAGGCAGATTTCCAGAGTACAACACCTGTTGTTTTATTAATGGCAATCGTCGTTGTCTCAGGTCCGCCCGGGGTAAAATAGAGTTTATCCCCATCGATTAGAAGTGACTCAGCAATTCCCCAATTGCCATAAGTCCCTTTGTTCAGTTCGCTCCCTTTGTATGTCCAGATGATTTTCCCGTTGGTTCCATCAATGCAGGCCAGATCGCCAAATCCACTACAGGTATAAACTTTAGTACCTTCTACAGTCGGGGTCGCTCTGCTTTCAGGATAGGAACCGGTCCATGCCCTTCCCATTACCGTTTGCCAAAGCATTTTCCCGTTCATATCCAAAGCATAAAGTACATCATCTGCATCTTTGATGCCAGTAATGTAAATGGTGTTGTTCCCGAATGAAACAGAGGAGTTCCCTTTTGTCAGTTCAAGATTGGACCACAACAATGTTGGACCTTCGGCTGGCCATGACTTTAATAAACCGGTTTCTGAAGAGACGCCGGTCCTGTTGTCAGGTCTGAATTC
>JBAXWR010000090.1:0-26558 GCA_037128295.1 Mariniphaga sp. | reverse complement strand
ATCCCTCAGTTTAAATCCATCATACAATGGAAGCCTCTGAGCAAGAACTGCCTCAAAAAACGGAATCGCCATATAACGGATATAGCTAAGATTGTGAGTCTGTTTGAGATTGTGAGCAATACTGGCATATCCGTTCAAGCTTCTCAAACGTTCGAAGTTATGAATAGCGGTTAACGGACATTTAGCCCATGAAGCAGTTAAATCGCCATCTCCGGCATGACGCAGTAATACAGGTACTTTAGCTACTGCTGGTGGGTAACTGAAGGTCGAATCGAAGGCTGCAGAATAGGCAACAAGGGCAATTATACGATTGTAATGTTTGCGCAACATAGAAAGCGACCAATGTCCTCCACCCGAATGTCCCCAAAGCAACCAAGGTGCATTGATCAATTCAGGATGTTTCGAAATCGTAGCTAAACGGTCTAAACCGGCAAAAAGGGATGATTCCGAACCGTACTCTGGATTATTCCATTCAAAGCAGTTTTTCCCATGTGGGTATATATCAGGGCAAAGAAGCGCAAGACCCCATTTCTTGGCAAAAGCCTGATACTGAACATCGGTTGCAACTTGTATTCCTGTACCTTCCATTGTACAGCCATGCTGGTGTATCAATACCCCTTTAATTAGTTTTAGTCCTTGCGGCACAAACAGGGTATATCTCGCACTCTCAAACCGATGCATTTCTCCATCCGATATTTGAGTGGTGTATACTACTCCATTCCACAACTGGGTGGTTTGTCCAAATGAACAACTAATAACGAAAAAAAATACAATCTGCAGAAAAGCTTTCTTACTCATTGATTATCATTTATTTAACACTAAATGTACTTGCTTGTCCTGTATAATCGCGAAAGATTTGCCTGATGGTGTAAGATGATGCATAAACTGAGGTCATACAATAAAATTACTTTTTAAGTTGAACAGTTACTGATTTTGAATTCCATGAGACTATCTCCATACTTACTTTATTATCAATGACTTGGTTGATATTTCGCACTTTTAACTGATTGGTTTTAACCTGTTTGAGTTCCAGAACCTAACATTTTCATTTCAATTGGTTGTTATAAAACCATCATTTTATATTATAAAATACGATTTTACAATGCAAGTAAACAAATTTAATTGTGAAATGCAAGAAGAGTATAAAAAGATTTAGCCAGCAAGAATCACAAGGATTCATGCCGGCTAAACAGAGATATAAACAGTCTCCCAATATTTCGATTTTATTTTAGGCTAAACTCCCGGGCAAGAAAGAAATCCACCGTCAACCGGAACTGTGATTCCGGTAACAAAACCAGCGTTCCTGTCATCAATCAGCCAATTCATGCAACCAATCAGTTCAGGTGCTTCCCCAAATCGTTTCAACGGTGTTTGCCTCAGTACATTCTGAGCACGGGCTGTTTGTGATCCGTCTTCATTAAACATGATTTTACGGCTGCGATCGTTCAGGAAAAAACCCGGGGCAATTCCATTTACACGTATATTTGCCGGGGCCAGATAGGCTGCCAGCCATTGTGTGAAGTTGACAATTCCGCCTTTTGCGATGGAATAAGCTGCCACTCTGGTGATTGGCCGATAACTGGTCATCGATGCAAAGTTGATGATGGATCCTCTTTTGGCTTTGGCCATACTGCGTCCAAATACAAAACATGGAATTACGGTTCCCATCGTATTGATATCAATCACACTCTGGAAAATGCTCATATTCAAATTAAAAAAACCTTTTACAGAACCGTCATCGAGCAGTTCCCGTTCGTCGAACTCCACCAGGTTTGGGATGGCTTCATTCTGATTGCCACCGGCACCATTGATCAGCACGGTGCATATCCCAAGTTCTTTTTCGATCAAGTTTTTTGCTGCTACCACTGATTCTTCATCTGCTACATCAGCCGTAACCGATAATGCAATTCCTCCCGAAGCATTTATTTCCTCCTCAACAATTTTTAGTTTATCAATACTACGACCTACGAGGGCGACTTTGTATCCCTGACTGGCAAGGTTTCTGGCCATCTCAGAACATAGAGTTCCTCCGGCACCAGTCACCACGGCTATTTTTCCTGATGTTTCAACTGTCATGTTCAATCATTTTTTTACTGTTGTTGTATGAAATGTCGGTAACTAACTGGCTTAATAAACCTGCGTCGTTGGGTAAATGTCCATTTTCAACCCATTCGCCTATCAGGTTACAAAACAATCTGCGGAAATACTCATGGCGTGAAAACGAAAGAATACTGCGCGAGTCGGTTGTCATGCCAATGAAATGGCCCAACAAACCGTAACCAGACAAGGTAATCAATTGTTGGCGCATTCCGTCGTAATGATCGTTGTACCACCAGGCCGGACCAAACTGAACTTTTCCGGCAATACCATCTTCTGAAAATGAGCCGGTTAGTGTTGCAAAGGCAGCATTGTCGGTCGGATTCAGTGTGTACAGAATTGTTTTGGGCAACTTCTCCTTTTGTTCGAGCATATCCAAAAAAGTGCAAAGACCTTTGATGTCGCAACTTTGACCGATTGTGGCGTACCCACCCGCCGGACCCGCAATTCTCCTTAATCGGGAACTGGTGTAACGTTGTGCACCCATGTGTAACTGCATCACCCAGTTTCGTTTGCCATATTCCTGACCCAGAAAAACCAGCAAATGTGTTTTCAACTGATTCAACTCTTTTTCTGAAAGTTGTGTACCCGAAATATGCGATGTGAAAAGTTTGTCAGGATTAGATCCACTTGAAAAATCGAACGCAAAACCACCATCGAGCGAATGGTCAGATAAACGGCATCCGGCAGCATCAAAGTGATCCAGTTTTGCAATAATTGCAACTTTATACTGATCGAGGTTTTTGATCATCCCGGTACTTTCGGAGAGTTTGGCGAGCCAATCCGTGAAACCGCGAGTTTCAAAAGCAATTATCGAATCGCTCCTCAACGAAGGTAAAACAGTCAAACCAGAATTCCTTCCGGTTACTTTTTTGTGTGGAGTTAAATCATCGAGCAAATCGTCTGATATACAAACTGTTTCGGCTTTCCATTTCCGAAGTAAATCAACCGATCTGAAACCTTCTTCCTGAAGTTTTACATTGCAGTGATCCCAGACCACGACGGCATTTTGTTCCGAAAGCAGGTCGTCAATTCCAAAAATGTGTTTCAGTTCGAGGCAAGTCCAGTGAAACAATGGATTGCCGATGGTTTTCGGGAAAGTTCTTACCCAATTCAGGTATTTTTCCTTATCGGTTGCGCTTCCGGTAATTCCATGTTCAGGAATTCCGTTGATTCGCATGGCGCGGTGCTTGTAGGGGTCGCCAGTCACCCAAAGTTCAGAAATGTTTTTGAACTGCTTGTTCTCAGCCAGATGCAAAGGATTCAGGTGATTGTGATAATCCACCACAGGTAAATCCTTTGCTACCGAGTGAAAAAGGGTCACAGCGGTATGATTGGTCAAAAGAAAATTGTCCGTAATAAAGGGTTTCATATTCCAACTATTTTGAAGTAATTACCATCAATTTTTTTTTCGAGATTACCCATAGGATAACAGCGACAATCAGACAAAAAACTCCTGATGCAAAGCTCAATTGTCCGCTGTAAATGTTAATCGACGGAATACTCATGCTGATAAAAAGTCCACCTGCGACAATCGCAGAAATCATGAAAAGCAAAAGCATTGATTTTCTGGATTCCTGCGAAATTGTTGGTTTTTCAGCTTCGGTCAATGGGGTATTTATCTTTGTGAAAAATGCGTCTGTTCTGGCCATTTGTTGAGGTTCCTCATTCATCAGGTAAGCCGGAATAAAATAGAACAGCAAACAAATTATGGTTTCGATGATGGTTGCCAATTCCCACGAAATTGTTGGAATTGTATTCAAAACGATCCCGGTAATCACTCCAATAAGAATTGTCAGTATAGAAGAAAGAGAATTGGGCTTCTTAAACAGGATTCCGAGTAACAGGGGAACTCCAATCGGAATTGCCAGGATCCCGGTAAACAGTTTATTGGCCTCAAAAGCTCCTCCGAAATGTTTAATGTAAACCGCTCCCATTATCATGATCATTCCAATCAGTCCGGTAGATATACGGGCAACCCAAAGCAAGGAACTTTCTTTTGCATTTGGATTGATCAATCGTTTGTACACATCGTTGGTTAAAACACCAGCCATGACATTGTATTCGGCATTCAAAGCCGACATGGTGGCAGCAAACATGGATGAAAACAAAATACCCATGATTCCGGCAGGCAATAGTTTGAGAGATAGTGCAACATACGACATTTCAGGATCGGCCAGATTGGGCAGAATAACCCGTGCGGCCAAAGCTGGAAGGAAAAATACAGGGGTGAAAACAAAGAACAAAATGCCAGTCACTACTCCAACCTTTAAAGCTTGCTTTTCGTCCCTGACACAATTGAACCGCTGAATAAAGGTCCAATTTTCGTTGTATTTGATCAGGATCATCATGTAGAAAACGAACAACCAGAACAAATTGCCTTTCGGGCCGTTGAACCAGGTCATATGTTCAGGAATTCTCTGGTAGAGAACATCCATGCCTCCCAACTCCTGATAGGAAAGAGGCAATAAAATCAGGGTGGCAAGAATCAGGATAAAGAACTGAACTGTACCCATCACAATAACCGACCAAACTCCTCCAAGGATATTGAACACAGTAACGATGATCCCGGCAATCACAATTGACCATTCCAGAGACAAAGGTGTCGCAACGGTAATGAAAAGTCCAATGGCATACAACCGGACCATATTATCTAAAAACCTCATTATCAATCCAAACCATGTAACAATTTGTCGAACGGAAAGATTGTATCGGGTCTCCAGATATTCAATGGGTGTAGTTAAATCGGCGCGACGCCACCGTTTTGCCAGAATGATACTTCCAATAATAACGGCAGGAACTGTTGACCAAAAAACAGTAATTGAAACCAAGCCGAATTGATACGCAATTCCCGCATATGCAACAAAAACAAAAGAACTCTTTAGCGCCATAAAATTGCTAATGGCTGCCATATACCAGGGAACAGTGCTGTTTCCCTTGAAATAAGCGGATGTGTCTTTGATGAACCATCCAAAGGATAAACCGATTCCGGCCATCAGTAAAATGTATATACCAATAGCGATGTAGTCAAGATTTTGTAAATGAGTTACCATTATCAATTTGAATTTAGTCAACAGTTCAAAAATATCCCATTTTTTACAGTTAGAATAATAGCCATTTTGCCGTTTATTACACTATATTTGCATTCATTCATAAAAAATACTAAAATATCAACATTCAAGTGCAATGAAGCCTATTTTTCTTGAAAAAGATACACAGGCTGGCGAATATTCATTTTTTGCCCGCTATGCAGAGGTGCCACACACCTTCAATCAATTTCATTACCACAAAGAATACGAGCTGATTTACAACATCGAGAACAGTGGAACCCGGTTTATTGGTGATAGTATCCGTCGTTTTACAAATCACGACCTGGTTTTGGTTGGTCCCAACATTCCACATTACTGGCAGAGCGATGACCAGTATTTTGCCGGTGACCCCAACATCATTGCCAAAGTTGCCCTTGTGCAGTTTGTCGATGATTTCTTGGGCAATAAGTTCATGCAAATACCGGAAACTGCCGGTATCAGGGTTCTTTTGAACCGGGCCTCTCAGGGAATCCAGATTCGTGGGGATGAAGTTTTGATAATTGGAGAAAAAATAGTTCAGATTACGCAGCAAACCGGTTGGAAAAGGCTAACCCTACTGATTGAAGTTCTGTTCATGATGAGTGAGGCCAAAGATTATCTGTTACTTGCCAGCCGTGGATTTTGTGATGCACATAAAGTTGGAAATGAAGAGCGCATCAGCACCATTTTTGGTGACATTATCAAAAATCATCATCGTGATTATAAACTTGAGGAAGCCGCAGATCTTGCCAATATGAATACCACTTCGTTTTGTAAGTACATCAAAAAGGCTACCTCCAAAACCTTTTCAGAAATTTTAAATGAAGTTCGAATTGGGTTTGCCTGCAAAATGCTGATCAATACCACGGATCCGATTTCCCAGGTTGCCTATAACTGTGGTTACCAGAATGTGCCCTATTTCAACAGGCAATTCCGGATCATCAAAGAAAGAACGCCTCAGGAGTACCGGATGATGTACAAGGGAAGACTGTGATTATTTTTTCAGCAGCGACCAGTCAGCAATAAGCACCGGACTGTCGTAGATAGGAACATTGAATTTATAGGTAGTACCCGATTTACTCCAATTCGTTTTCGGTATTTCATAAATTCTGCCGGAATATAAATCGACCCAAGCCGGTTTTTTGAAGTTGCCTTTTTCGATAATGATTTCAATCTGTTGAGTGTCAAAATGGTTATTGGGAACCTTGCCATTCAGCCAAAAACTGACAACCTGTAACTTGTTGGTTATGTTCTGGTAACCAAAAGCCGAAAGGGTTTCAGACAGATCGGTTGAATACCTGTAATTTTTAATGCGCTCAAGTTGATGATCAAAGACGGAGGCAATGTTTTGCACAGCGTAATAAGCCACTTTGGGACGAATCGTCCGCAATGTCTGATCAGATTGGAGCAAACCTTTTACATTTAAGGTGCCGGCACCATCCCCCCAGTTTTTGTAATACAAATCAATAATCGTAAATACCTCTGATTCAACATCATGTCCAAGATCTCCCAACATGCGGCGCATATCCCATTTTGCCTGTGACATCTCTGTCCAGTTGTATTTTGACAAGGCAAAACCAGGGCAATAGGCACTTGGGGCTCCGTTTTCACCCTGACGCAGCATCAGCGTCGATGAATATTTTTTCAATACGGAATCTAATTTCACTACGCCCTTATATGCTTCATCGGGATTCATCGTGTAACCATGGTAAACGATCCATTTGAACAGACTCAAAGCACCCTTTTCTGAAAGTGTTTTTAGGTAGCCATCAAGATATCCGGAATTATTTCCTGAGGCCATGACCAGTCCTGCAATTTCTGCTTCCGGCTGGATGTGTTTGATAATTCTGGCCGTTCTGATATTCAGATTGGCTACCTTTTCAGGGGTATTTTCCTTGTGATTGTCGGGTTCGTTCCACATTTCCCATTCACTCACTTTGTTTTTGTAACGCAAAGCCAACGCCTCAACCCATCGATCCCAGGCTGCCAGAGCCTCGGGAGAAGTAGGCAATCCTCCACTCAGGTCTGCACCCCCGCCTCCTTCGTAAACCGGATTGCCATAGCTCGTTTGCAAATAGGGTTTTAAACCACGCGAAACTGCATCGTTGATGATATGATCAAGCCAATCCCAACTGTAAACGCCTTTTTGTTTTTCGGTTTTTGCCCAACCACCCTGCAACCTGATTTTCTTTATGCCCAGAAGTGGCAGAAATTCTTTATAAGAGTCGTAATTGGCATAATCACGATCAAGTACCTCGCAACCAATGGTCCAGTTTGAAGATTCTATTTCATTCACATTTTTAGGTTTGATTGTACCAATGCGCTTGAATGGTATATTCAGGTTGGTTTGAACCCGGTTGGGGGAAGAATCAATGTTTTGTGAAAATGCTGTTGATAATTGGATTAGTACAATTCCGGCCAGTGTCAGTATAATATTCCTCATATTCTTGTTTCTATGTTTGATTAAATACAATAACTCAGTGCAACTCCTTGATTAAACCCTCCAAATTGTTTTCCGATGCTTTGAAATTCATTTTTTTGTCGCCACGGTACCAATCTGTCCATTGGCCTTGTGTGGCCAGAATCTTTGCTTTTCGGATGTCACTGAAACATTCCAGTGCCATCTGCAGGTATTTCAATGCCATATTCCGATCCCCGTTTTCAACGGCTTGTTTGGCAAGAACCGTATATTCCAATTTTTGGCTGAGTCCTTTCATAAAATAAGCCTGACTCAGGAAATTGGCAGATAATAAGCCTGCTTCTCCCGGATTTAAGTTTCTGATTAGTGCCTCGGTTTCAAGAACAACCTTTGCGAAAACATGACTTTGAAAACCTGATTTTTGAAGCAATTCAGTATCAGAACCTGCTGATGCATGCATATCCCGAAGCGTTTTGTTTACAAAATCTTTTTCGAGGGTATTCATCAAATCAAGCTTTTGAGCATTTTGCGGTTCCGGCTTTTTTCCTGCGTCACGAATAATCTGACGAATTTCACCCATTAATTTATTGGATGCTGCATTGGCCTGACCATCCATCAGCATCGGAACTTTCAATGCATCATGAATCACAAAACCTGCAAAATAATCATCATATAGTTTCTGCACCTGGTCGGGATGAGATGGAAACCGCTTTTGGAACCATGCCTTAAAATTCCGTTCAGGATGGAATGAACCAAAGTCGTATAACATTTTCCCGCTTGCGTCGATGCCAGGTAAGAACTCACGGACATTTGAAACATTAAGAATCGCATATTCAGTCGAATGCATTTTGATAGCTTCACCCAACACTTTATAAGTTTGGGAAGGTGATACGGTTTGGGCCAGATGAGGACCAGATCCCCACAATTGGTGGTGATAATAAATGCCATATTTCCGTTCAGATTTGCGCTCAACGGCATAAAAATCGTCCTGAAATTTCCACCCCGGACAATTGTCAGAAAAAACGATCATCGCCTCTGAAGGGATTTCCAAAAGATTTTTGCTGAACAAATCTGATCCTTCAGCCCATAAGGTCATGGTCATTGGTGGATTGGGCCGTTTATCAACCGATCTGATTATTTCGAGCTGGCTTTTCAGTGCATCGGATATGATTTTTCCACGATCGGTATCGGTTTGGGGAATGCTTAAATCGGCCATCCACATGGGGCGGTCGGCAATACCACGTAGCCCAAGTTGCCAGATTACATTGGGATATTTTGCCCATTTTTCGGCATAAGCTTTCCAAACTTCCTGTAATTCAGCTTTATTGCTGAAGTAGGAGAACAATGGATTTGTATTATTTTTAGTCTTCCAGTAATTAAAATAGGTAAAACCATTCACACCCAAAGGTTCGATGTGATGCTGAGAAAGAAACACCCCCCGACGGGCTGCTATTTTCACCAACTCCTCTTCGGCAGGATTGCCTATATCAAGGAAACTGGCCGGAATAATCAGGTTAAAGCGCGACCGGACCATGGCTTCCACGACCTTCTCCATTACTTCCGGCGCAACTACCTGTTGATAAAACGGATAGTCAATATTACGGCGTCCTCCACTCTCTTTCCATTCGGTAAGCAAATCTTCGTCGTTGATAAACCAGCCCCTGTATTTGAAGGTTGGCTCCCCTACTTTTATATTGATTTGATCCCAGCTTAATTCAGCTTTTTTCAAAGGTTCGAGGCCTGACCAAAAATACAGGGGATCGACAACCAGGTACTGCTCCATAAAATCGTAAATGCCGAACATCGTTCCACGCGCATCACTTCCGGCAATTACCAGCGCATTCGTACTACTATTTTCTACCTGATACGATTCCCACTTTCCTTTAAGGGCATCAATACTTTTTACGCCATTTATTTTTGTAAGTGTACAGAATTGCTTGTTGGTAACCGTTCCAATTAAAACATACGGTTTTGAAATCCATTCCAGCGATTGAACAATCCGGAGATCCTGCCCGGTAATTTTCTTTACATCCGAGATAAAATCCTGAACTGCGAGTCTGACACATTCAGGCTCATTCCTGGACAGGTAAATAGTAGCCCTGATTTTCCCGTTTACCAGATCAAAAGCATAAACCTGTCTCACAACACATAAAAGGAAAAACAGGAAAACCATGATGCCAGCTCGTAATGACATATCATGTAATAATCTCATAAATAATTTATTAGCCAGATTAGTTCCTTCATTGCTATTTGACCATCAATTTAAGTTTTTGTAATTCAACCGAATTGGTTCCCACCATGATTTCAAAATCTCCGGGTTCAACAACCCATTTTTCATTCCAGTATTAGAGTTGTTTCGGACCAATCTCAAAACTAAGGGTTTTGCTTTCCCCTGCTTTCAGGAATACTTTCCGGAAATCACGCAACTCTTTAACTGGCCGTTTAAGTTCTGAAATCAAATCGTGAACATACAATTGCATGACTTCTTCTCCATCCATTTTCCCGGTGTTCGAAATCGTTAAATTCAAGCATGTCTTTCCTCCAACAGCAATACTTTCGTTCTGAAGACGGATGTTATCAAGCTTGAATGTGGTGTTCATGTTTTTGATGTCGTTGTTGCCGGAAACCACCAATCCATCCCAATTGTACTGATTGCGTAAAATGTCAACCAAAATGTGTTTTCATGGAACTCAAATTATTTTGTTCTTTTATTTTGCAAATCTATTTTCTTTGTAGCCATTTAAATAATATTCGGTTTGCAAAGAATTGATCTATTTTTGCCTGTCTAAATGAATTGAGAATTTGAAAAGATAGCCTTCCAAACAATGAATTCTCCTTTTATTCCAGTATTTTCTTTCAATTGATGGTTTGAATGGAATACCAGTTTCTTCAAATTTTACTTTAAGCAATCCGGGTCGGTTCTCAACTTTTATATCAGGAATAGCTAAAGCTCTTTTCCAAGCTCCGTTCACGTAAATAATTAATGGTTCATAAGATTTTACGACCGAAACGCTTCTCCAATATGGGAAAACACCTTTTCCTCCAAATAAATGTGTGTGCTCCCATCCTTTTCGGGGTTGAAGCAATACAGATTCAAACGCGCCTTCAGGAGCCTGAACAGCTTTAATTATTGATGAATGATGCGAATTAAGGGTTAAAACGGCATAAGTTATCAATAAGTTATTTTATTGATTGTCAATAACTTATGGCTAAAATATTTTGTTAATACCTTGATAATCAGTATTTTAAGACGAATTTGCACTTCATGTCTTATCGTATGATTCCCAAGGTAAAAGAACTTAAATTAATCGCTATGTATCTGTATATAAGTTATTTATATAAAAACGAACTTATGTATTCATGTCAACGGTTCAGTAATAACTCAGAGCCTGAGTTTACCGACCCGGAAGTCATGACAATTTATCTTTATGTTATGAACTCAGAACAACGTTTTAAAATTAAACAAATTTATGGATACGCAAGTGACCATCTCCGATCTTGGTTCCCAATGCTTCCATCCTATGAAACATTCAATATGATGCTAAACCGTTTAGGATAAGCATTTAAGCTACTGTCAGCTAGCCTGATAAGTTCCCATGTGCCATCAGGTTGTATCTTAGACCAAAGTTTATTGGACTCAATGCCCATTATTACCTGTTCCGGCAAGCACGAAGGCAAAGTGGCAAAGGAAATAACAGACAAAGGATTTTGTTCCAATAAAGGGATTTATTATTTTGGGCTAAAACTATATGCCCTGGCATACAACCATCCACATCATTTACCATTTCCCGAACAATTTCAACTGACACCTGCTTCGGAAAACGACCTCAACCTATTTAAACAGTCATGGGGCGAAATTGGCAACCGAACGTTTTTTTGTGACAAAGCTTATTTTGACATCAAGTACTTTCAGAAAAAGGAAATTACACTTAATTCACTGGTATTGACCTCTTTTAAAGGTATTAAGGGACAGCCTGAGACCATAAAACAGAGGGACAAAGCTGCAAATGACCTGTTCTCAAATGCTGTATCTAGAGTCCGGCAACCTATTGAATCCTTGTTCAATTGGCTGATTGAAAAAACAGATATTCAAAGAGCGTCAAAAGTGAGATCGACAAAAGGGTTGATGGTATATGTGTTTGGCCGAATTGCCGCAGCTTACATTTTCCTTATTCTCAACTCTTAATTCGCATGAGTTATTGTTTTTAAGTGGTTGTATTTAGTTTTCAATTATCACAGTTATTACTTTCGATGCGTGCGCCCTAGTGACCAACGACTCCTCGATGTCGGCAGTTTTCGATGGGCCGGCAATGAAAACCCCGTAAGAAACATTGTCAAGACCGACGTGCTGATAGGCTTCATGCATGGTTGGCAAAAGGTCGCTTGCATTCACCTTCAGAAAATACCACCTGCGGGTAAAATTGATCGCTGTAACATAGTATAAACAAGCCTATTTTTATAAATGACGATTCATAAACAATTGTTGCTAATTGATGGACCAGGTCTTGAGCATATCAATCATTTTGTGGTAAGCCGGTTTGGATTTGAAGTTGTGGTCGAGCATCAGTGGTTGGTTGTCGGTACCTTTTGAGCACCACGAATCCTTATCTGTAAAACCCCAGGTTTTGAAACTCTTTACAGCGGGCAAAGCCATTACGTGTTTCAATATTTCGGCATAATATTTTCCTTGTATTGCGAAGTCTTCACCAGTAGCATCAACCGGCAGATGCAAGGGTCCGGTAGCGAGTCGCTTTACAGTTACAAACTGTTCCGGACATCATCGGTATTTAAAATAGTGTATGCCGTATTTGGGATCATAAACGATGTGATAGGCTACAACTGGCCGGACAAAGAGGTCCAACTTGGGTTTTACAGCGAGGCGGTGATGAAAGAACAGAATGTTACGCCAAGCGACAGGTTGATAAACGGAAACATTTAGTATCCGATAGGTTAAACTGAAAATGTAGATGTATAAATCACTTATAATAATGCAATAATGATATTTAACAAAAATGGGATAAGTTCTTTAGCCATTGACGAGTTTAGGTTCCATGTCCCCATTCTCGACAAAAGGACCGACTTTGAGCTGTTGGTACCGGATATCGAAAATGCGGAGTATGAACTTCAGAAAATTATCGGCAAGGAAACTTTTGAAAAAGCTCTGGCCACCTATACCGATACCAACGGATTGGGGGAAAACATCGTAAAGCATGTCCAATCGGCAGTGGCCAATATCGCCTTCAGGGACTATACGGTAAACAACGACCTGAGACATTCGCTTACCGGACGAAAGGCTTCGGTAAACCCGGCCAACGAAAAACAGGCATGGGAATTTTTGATCGACAAGGACAACGAAGGGCTGAACTTCAAGGTCCAGAAGTCCCTGAACCGGCTGATCGACTTTCTCGATACGGAAAAAATCGTGGAATGGACCAGCTCCCCGGCTTACAGGATCAAGCACGAAGTATTGCTTTCCGACTTACATGTCTTTACGCAATACTACCCCATCGACAACAGCCTGGCGTTGTTCAACCAATTGCTCCCCATCCAAATGGAGATGCAGCGCAAACACATTTCACCATTGCTCGGAAAAGACCTATTGTCGAAGATGCTTGCCTATCAGGCGGGCCAAAACGCAGGATCGAGCGGTGCGGGATATGACGGCGACCAGTTAGGGCTGCTCCTCGACTATGCAGGTCCTGCCCTTTCACTTTGGACAATGGCAACTGGGATCAAGCGGTTGTCGATCAAGTTGCTGCCCGAAGGTTTGGTGCAACAGTTTAAGAGCTCGGTACAAAGCCGGAATTCCTCCTTCCCGGTGAAGAGCAGCGAAAAGGACATGATCATAGCAGGGCTGATCCGCGACGCACAAGAAGCTACCGAAATGCTTGAAAACCAGTTGAAAATAATTGATGCAACGATAGCGGTGACAGTTGTTGTGCCTGTTTCAATGCTTGGCGACCGGAACATTGATACCAACAAATACTTTAGCGCATGAACAAATTGACGATACCGGAACGTAAAATAGAGGTGGATTACCCTTCTGAGTGGGACGAGATCAACGCATCCTGTGCCGAAAAGATCGGTGCCATAATGTACCGGGCATTTATGCTCGAAATCGATTACGACCTGGCCAGGAAAATGGCAGTTGATGTTTTCATCAACAGGGTAAACAGTACCAGAAAGCCCCCTTACAACGAGGAATCGGCGAACTACTGGGCCAACGAAGTGCTTCTGACCGAATCGGTCAACTTCCTGTTCAACAAGACCGTCAACAGGGACGGAACGGAAAGCATTGAAATCAACCCGAAATTTTGCACGAACCCGATACCAGTTGTAAAGGTTGGGTGGCGGAAATTCAAGGGGCCAAGGGACTTGCTCTCCGACCTCACCATCTGGCAATTTAAGGAGGCGAGCTGGAGGGTCGGTAAATACGCACTGACCAAAAACCAACAATATCTGGACGGGGCATTTTCAGTACTCTACCTGAAAACGGACGAAAGGGACCCCGAGAAGGGGGAACGCCGCAGGCAAAGGATCGTTGGCAAGGTTTCCCTGGGGTTTAAATTTATGGCCTATCTCTTTTTTCTGGGGTGCATGAACTGGATACGCGAGGAATCCATTGAGGTGGACGGTCAGGAAATTTGTTTTGGGTGCCTGTTCCCATCTGCAAAACAACCAACTAAGGAAAAAGAGGGAGTTGTGGACGACAAAACAGGGATGGCCGGCATCTTGTTCCAAATGGCAGAGAGCGGCGTATTTGGCAATATGGAACAAACAAGCCGGGTAAACCTGTGGGACGTATTTTTAAGGTTGTACCAGATCCATCAACAAATTAAAGGGCAGAAGCAATGATCACATTATCGAGGTGGAGGGAGATGGGAAAGTTCTTTGCAAGGAGTTTCCCTTTGAGCGGTAGGTTTATCTATGGTGCAGCCGATGAGGATATTTTGGCAAAGGTGGAGAAGCTTGGGCCTGGCGATTATCCTGTTTTGGTGGGGATATTGCCGACCCTGAACGGGACGGGTTATAATTTTGACTCTTGGGGGCACACCTCACCGATCTTTTATTATTGCCTTGTACCCCTAAAAAACAGCAGCGATGATGAGATCAACGAAGCCTGGGAACTGGCCTTAAAATATTTGGCGGCCATTGAGGAAGCAGTCAAAAAAAACAGGGACAGTGCCGAATGGCCTGAATTTTATGACATTAAGGTGGACACCTTCCATGTTGACCCGGAATACAACGTCTGGGGCTGCATGGGTTGGAGCCTTGGCTTCGAAATGACCCATGTGGATCCGCCACCGAAGAAATAAAGCTTTTGGTTGATGGTTTTAATGGAACCTGGCAAAAGTATCCTAAAAGTACTTTTTATATCATTGAAATAAGCTCATAGCTGATTTTATTACTATGATCCATATTTAACGAAAATATTTGTTGACGACTTGAATTATTATTCGTATCATTGTAATCAGTTAAAATCTGATATTTAAACTATGAGAAGTAAGAATATTTCAACTCAATCAAGCGAATTTTTGGCCCATTTTAATGGGATAGGGCAATCTTGTTTTAAAAGTTCAGATGCATTTGAGGTCCTTACAAAATCCTCAAAACCAACAGTAAACCAGCTTTTGAGCGACATGACGAAGCGAGGTTTACTGATGCGGATAAAGGATGGGGTTTATTACATTATTCCCTACGAGAAAGACCCGGAAAGCTTTATGCCCGATTGGCACTTGCTGACGGAGAGCCTTGTAAACGAAACGGAACATTACATTGGATATTATTCTGCCCTTCAAATACACAATTTGATAACCCAACCATCATTGAAGCAACAAATTGTTGTTGCCAAACAAATTAGGCCATCAACAATTGAGATAAAAGATGTTACCTTTCAGTTCATATACCATAACCCCAACCACTTTTTTGGGGTAAAAAAAGTGTGGGTTGACAATTTTAACAAGGTTAAATGTTCGGACTTGGAAAAAACCTTTATCGACTGCCTTTTCAAACCTGACTATACCGGTGGTATTGTTGAAATTGCAAGGGCCATTTACATTTCACAGGATAAAATACAGTACGACAGGTTATTGAAGTATGCACAACAATTTAATTCTCAGGCAGTCATTAAAAGGCTGGGGTTTATATTGGAGACCATAGGAATTGATCGACCAATTGTTGAAGACCTGCAAAAAATGAAAACAGCGTCTTACGTTGTACTTGACACTGAATTGCCAAAGATTGGAAAGCTGGTAACCAAATGGAGTATTATGCAAAACATTGATATAGAAACAATTAAATCAGCTATTTACACATGATCAAACCAAGTGAAATACAAAATAATGCAAGGGCATTTGCTGTGCGCGACCAACAAATTGAAAAGGACTATATCCTTTCATGGATTTTACAAGGTGTTGCAGAAAATGAAAATTTAGCAAAAGCCCTTGTATTTAAAGGTGGTACAGTTTTGAAAAAAGCCTATTTTAGAGATTACAGATATTCTGAGGACCTGGATTTCACCTTATTAAATGATGAGATTACAAATGGTCAGATTTTTCAATGGTTCAAAGAGACATTTGACTATGTACGTGAAGAAGCAAATATTCCGTTAGAAATCATTGACAATAATGAGCATGAAGATGGTGGCATTAATTTTTACATCAGCTATATCGGTCCTTTAGGTGGCCAGGGGAATAATAAACGGGTAAAGGTAGATATATCGAGAAGTGAAAAACTCGAATTTGCTCCGGTATTGAAAAATATGATTCTCGGTTATTCCGACCAGGAAGATCACAAACTTCAGTGCTATCCTTTGGAGGAGGTTTTAGTTGAAAAGTTGCGTTCGGTAATGCAGCGTATGCAGGCCCGTGATTTTTACGATATTTGGTATTTGCTTGAAGTTCATGAACTGGAAATAGAATTTTATATCCGGGAGTTTAAGGCAAAATGTGAGAATAAAGGACTGAACCCGTTACAATTCCATGAAAAATTGGTACAGCGGATTGCCTCATACAAAGGGAGATGGCAAAAATCCATGAATGATCAGATAAAGGATCTGCCAGATTTTGATAAGGTGGAACGAGAAGTCCAAAGGCATATTCGCAAGATGGTTTTATAACTTGTCGTGAAAATTCATTGACACGATATTGCATACATTTTGAAATCAAGGAATAAACTAACCACGGTAAATCACAATTAAAAAACAGAAAAATCTGTTTACCGATATAGATTTTCCAAATATCTGAATATGTGCGATTTGTGATTTTCATGAAATGGAAAATCTAAGGAATTCACCCACACATATTTTCATATTTGGCCAAAGCCTTTTTCAGATTATTAATCATCTTTAATCTAAAACTATCTGGCGAAATGATCCTGATCGAATCGCCAAACGATAAAAGCAGCTTCATCAGTTCATAGTTTGGGATAACCTTAATTGAAATGATCCACTCATCGCCGATCAATTTGGGACCTTTTTGAGAACCGTGGATGGGTTTGGTCCGGATATAGGGAACTTGCTCAGGATCGAGTGCGATTTCTATTTCAATCTTCTCGTCTTCCATTTTCGTCACACCTACAAAATCGAAAAAATAATCTTTCTCCCAATCAATTTCACTCGGAATATATTGGTTATTGGTATTTTTAATCTCAACAATACGGTCGAGCGCAACATTTGTTATTTGATTTGGTCTATCCTGGCTCAGTCCAAATGAAAACCACCGGTTGTTATATTGCTTCAACAGATATGGATGAAAAGTAATTTCGTATGGATTTTCACTTTTAAAATCATGATAGGTAATACTCAATACTAGTTGATTGACAATGGCTTGAAAAATTGGAGTAATGTACGGTAATCCGGTATAGTCGGTATTGCTATCAAAAAGGATCACGTTTGTGCCCTTTCCAATAAGCCCAAGTTTGTTTTCGATCACGGGAATCAATTCATCAATCCATTCGAACTGAGGGAGGCCCTTGAATCGGGACATGACAAACAAAGCCGATTTGATCTGGTCGACTTCTGCTGCGTTAAGTGGTTGATTGTTAATCGAGAATTTGCTGTCTGAGTAGCGGAAATATACTTTTTTCCCATCCCTGCACCGTTCCAGCGGAATTGCCCAACCTGCTTCGCTCTCCATAAACCCGATATCATAAAAAATTTGCCTCCTTGCCACTCCTTCAAGATTTCCCGTATGTTCATGCAAAACCTTTCTGCACTCTTCAATTAAGTCTTCCAGACAATAGTGCCTCGCAGGATTACTGAAACAGCGGTCTAAGGTTTGGTAACGGATAAATGCATGTTTATTGATTGGCATATTTATAAGATTAGCTTAACAATGGACAATAAAAATAATCGGGATAATAGTTTAATAACTTTATTTTTACATTATTAACAATCTTAGTTCTCTCCTTCTGCTTCGTACATTCACTTGCATAATTTTTTAGGAGTAGCAAATGAAATGGGCAAATCTTCATATTTAATCCAGCGAAAGAAAATTTCACAAAAAATAGTCCATTTGATTCTTTTAATACGCTATAATTAAATATGTTAAATCCTGGTCCAGAGTATATAGTGTAGTAATTTGTATAAATGTATCTATCATGTATTGTCTGAGTATCCATAAACGTATAAGCCCATGTCAGAAAATAGAAATTTATTTTTATTTTCTCCTGAAATTTAGTAAAATGTTCATTTATTTGCTGATGTAATTCAGATGATATGTTTTCAGCAATGATTAAAATGTCTAGTGATGAACAGATTCCGAAAGGAATAATTGCTTCAAGCAAAGGATATAAATTCTCATTGATTCTTTGACTCCATGAATCACTAAAAATATACCTATCAACTACAATGATGGATTTGGTAGGACTCTGACCAATAAATGAAAGATCCTTCCAACTATTCAAAACATCAGGATCATTTTTCTGCCCAAGATTCAATAATGATTTCTCAATCTCTTTAGAAAGGTACTTCTTCCAGCAACTCGAAAGATTATTTGTGCAAATAAACTCAAATCCAGTTTCTTTGGTATATGCCTCACATTCCTTTTGTTCAATTTCGATAAGGAAAAGTTTGTAACCGCCAATAGTATTTAATTCGTTATTCAGCCAATCAGTTTTTTGTGGATGAACAGAAAACTCCATTTCCGGAATACTTTCAAAAAGCATTTCCATGATCACCAAATACTCCTCATTATCTTTAATTTCATCAAGTGAAGAAAAATTTGTTTTCAGGCAGAAATTTTTGGCTTTTTTGAGGAAGGTTTCTTTGAAATTGTCAATAATCGTTTTATCGGTTGATGATACATTCCAAAAATTCATAATGAAATCCTTATCCAGAAAGACCTCCATAACTGGTTTTTTTTCAAGTCTTTCCATTTCTAGTTCTTTTGCTCATGTTTTATTCTCATTAACTCAAACCTCCAGTTGGTTGCAACATCAAAGAAACCTGTGCCAAAATCCTTATCCAATGATCCGTCCTTTTCAATATTAATCTGAAAAATATCCTTTCCCCTATTGCCACTATCGCCTCCAATATAATGGATAGCAATATGTCCAGGTGAAATCTCATTTGTTGCAACTATATACTGTAGTTTACGAATCAAATATTCGCTGTGTGTTTCAATAATTAAAGGAGAATCTGGATTTTTCCTTTTCACTTCCACAAAAAGATCTGCAAGTAATGATTGCAACTTTGGATGAAGGTTTGACTCGGGTTCCTCTATGATAAATGTAATTTGTTTATTATTAAACATACCCAATATCACAGGCAATACCTGCCGTGTTCCGTAACCTAAATCCGCCAATTCACGTTCAACTCCATTCTTCGTTACCTTGAACCTATATCCGTCGCCTTTAACAGCACTAAAGACTGGTTTTTCAAAAAAATCAAATCTCTTTGAGCCAGTCCATTCTCTAAAAAACACACCAAGTTCATCCTTATGAGGGTTTTCGGCTGCATTAATTATTTCACGGGTTAATGGAATATGCTTTTGGTTATATTTGTAGATTCTATCGTTAGTACCTCTTAAAGCTTCAAGTTTAACAGTTTTCTGTATTTCAATTTTTGCTAACAACATAATAGACTGGATATCAATACAAAGAATATTGGTAAAATTTTCAAATAAATCTGAAAACTTTGGGCAAATAGGCCATGGTAACAACTGTTGTGTTATACCTGTATTAATCCATTTTTCAATAGTCAAAATGCTTTCGCCATTATTTTCAAGATGTTCAAAAATGGAAACTTCAAAACGATTTTCTTCACTGGGGCCATAATCATCTTCACAACGGCGTTTTAAGCTTAACAACTCCTTTATTATTCCGTCTATTCGGCCTAATGAATGATTTTTAAAGTGATACAAATTGCTGGGACTAAAATCCAATATATTTTCATTTCGAGATACAACGCAGTCAATATCTATGTTCTCAGATAATTTTTTCACAATCAATTTTTCAACATTCTTAAGACTTATATAGTGATTTAGGTCATCCGAATAAAAAAAATTGCCATCAAAACTTATCATAACATCATTTGTCACAAAACTGTCTGCCTTATATCCGGTTTGAAATGCATTAAAAATTGAAGATCCATCTTTTTCTGCTAAAGATTTTTCATATTCCTTCTCAAAAACGGCAAGATAGCTTGTCAAAAAATATTCAAAGTCAACCGATGCGTTGAAATTATTTGGCTCTTCATTATTACCACGGTTTCTGTCCTCAAAATTT
Organism: Mariniphaga sp.; assembly: GCA_037128295.1. GTDB lineage: Bacteria > Bacteroidota > Bacteroidia > Bacteroidales > Prolixibacteraceae > JAAFHB01. Next base: position 6,248 of record JBAXWR010000090.1, on the reverse strand, counting down.
ATTGAAAGCCGCGATTTTCCATCCATAAATACATCCATCGATTTAATCAATGATTTAGGATGGCCAATTTCATATACTAACCTGAGTGAAAATTCTTTGGTTACATGTAATATTACATTCTCTTCAAATTTGATGTTTGGATTTATTTTAAAATCGAGTTCAAAAATAAACTGGTTCAAACCTGATGCTGAATTTCTTACTTGGGAGGAATCGCCAATATCCAAACCACCTTCGTGTAAATCAAGATGAGAGTAAATGTCATTTTTGGACAGTAATTCCAAAGCCGATACCAACGCACTTTTACCGGAATTATTAGGACCAGTAATAATGGTAATTGGGGCTAAGTCAAAATGCTGGTATTTTCCAAATGCTTTAAAATTTTCAATCCCAATACCCTTTAGTGAAACGGAATAATTCGCCATATCGTTTGTTTTTGCAAATGTATTGTTTTAAAAATGCAGCCTATCTGCATCGCATCAAAGATTATGATTTTTAAGTCAGTAACCAAGTATAAATAATTTTTTTATTCAGAATATTTTGTAGTGCAGATAGGCTGCACTTAATTGGGTTTGCTTTGTCGAAAACTAATTTGATGTGCGATTATTTTTAGGATTTGAATTAGCGAACTTAAAATTGAATAATATGAACGACTTTGTAACCGAGACAGAAAAAAAATCAAAGAAGAACTCCGTTTTTGAACCAGAATTCAAAATTGAGGCAGAGAGACAAATAGTTATCCATTGCCGATGTGATTCGAGAGGAATAAGAGATGAATGGATCCGAATTTGGAAGACAACGTATTTAATAGATCGTATTTCAAAATATAAAAGCGAGCTACTTTTTGCTTACAATATCTCCTTTTATCCGGATAGGGATTTATTACCCTGCAATTCATCTAAAAAATTCACCTTAGTTTTTAGCAGTTTACCAAAAAATTGTCAGGTATTCGACTTGATTGAAGTTACCGACGATAATGGTGAGTTTATATCTAAAGGCATAATTAGAACCAATGAGGATATATATTATGCGGTTTTCAAATAAGGAAAATAAAAAAAGACCTAACAACAAATTTACAACTTTTGAGTATATTTTATGAGATTAATTTAATATATTTGATGTACATAAAATAGGATGGTGGTATTAAACCGTTAAAATTATTTTTTTTAAAATGGAACAAACTGATTCAAGAAATTATATTGGACTTGTAAAATGGTTTAATAATGAGAAGGGTTTTGGTGTAGTAAACAATCCAGAAGATGGTGATTTTTTTCTACACAAGAATAATTTCCTAACTAGCCCCCCCCAATGGATTCCAGATGGAAAGTCAATAATTTTTAAAAAAGGCTTTGATCAGAAGCGGAATAAAAAAACCGCACAAAGTTGCAGGTTCGTTGGAGAACCTGAAGATTGGCAAATAATCATTAATTGTATTGGTAAACCTGATATAGTTTACATTAAAACTGAAGTACTAATAAAAGAGGGAACACAATGGAGTTCAGCATATTACAGAAATCAAGACTACCCATATAGTTTAATTAATGAATCAGTACAACAATTTTTCAAAGGAAAAACAGAAATAGAAATATCAACCGTTATAAAAGATTATTTTTCCAATAATTTAGTGAAAAAGGATTTGATACTATATTGTGAATTTTTAGAAGCACAAATACCAAAAGTTATTGAACGAGAGAAATCTACCATTTTATTGAAAGACATCTACTTATACTTTGGAAAAAATGTTGATGATGAAATTTTGTTTTATATATGGAAATATAAGAAGTTTAAATTTATTGCCATTGATCAATTTGATGATCAGGAAATCTCTCAAAATATATTGAGTTTTTTTTCATTTGAAATTGAAATTCCAGAACTAAAAAGAATATCATGCTACGGATTTGGCTCTGAATTTTGTAATGAATTTATTAACTTAAAGTTTGAAAAAATTCACAATCTAGGTACAAATGAATTAATAAGCCTGTATCCTTTTCTGGAGTTTTTGGACGAACAAAATAGAGAAAAACACAACTCTCAGCTAGATAACGTTTTGACGGAAAAAAATTCAAATGAAATATTAGAACTCGCCAATAAACTTGATCCCATCAAAAGCAATTTTGATTTTGATAAATATGATAAGTTGAGACTAAAGATCTCAAATAAAATAAGTGAAGAGAAAAGGGCAAAAATAAATGATAAGATTAATTCCATTATAGTTGCCAACTGTTCGGAAGATTTTAGGACTGAACTCTGGATAAAAGGAATTGTTGATGAAGTGCCATTTCAATTTATATTAAAAACATTTCTTAATTTACCTGATGATCGTGATGATTTTAAAGTTGATAATAACAACGAAAAACGTGCAATTATCTTGTCAAAACTTCAACCAGAACAGCAATTTATAATACTAAAAACATATTCAAATAAAAATAATTGGCACAAAACATTTAACGTATTAGAATATTTTATTAGGCATGAAAACATATTGGAATATGGGTTCAAACTTTCAGTCCATCTTTTTAATACAGAATATTGGAAAGAGAAAAAGAGTTGCTCAATCGTGAATACTTTTAGTGATTACTTTATTAATACTGCAACTGATAAAGAAAAGTATGAACTTTTCTTAAACGGAATTATTAAAGAGGTTCCACAAGATTTTATTAAACAAAATGTTGGTTTATTAGGAAACGAAGAATGTGAAAAAATATTTTCAAGTCAAGTGGAAAACAAAAAATTCATATTTGAAATATTGTCGTCTAAAATTTCAAAAGAAAATATTTCCTCTCTTGATTGGATGTATAATTTAGTGAATAAATATTTAGAAATCAATTTTTTCCATCAATTTGACTTAATTGTTTTTAACAAAATTAATCCACGAGATTATTTCAATTTATGGAGGTTTGGAAAGGCGAAGATTTTTCCTAATTTAGTCTTTATAGAGGAAATTTTAAATGACAACTACGAATCATATAGTGAGTTAGATAAGTGGATAGAGAATGATATAATATCTCAGGATCAAATCGCAACTATTTTTCTTACATATCTAAAAAAACAAATTCCGATAACAGACAGGAACATATTTTATCGGCAGTACAATCACATCAAATATTTGCTGAAAACAGATGAATTGTATGTTGAGAAATTAAAACTGATAAATGATGATTTTTACAATATCTTGCTATGGTTCTGGGATTATATAGAAACTTTCAACTTCGATTTGTTAAAAAGGAAATTTATTTATTTTTCTCCTATAGATCAAGTTAGAATAATTCGCAAACTTTTTTCTCTTAGAGCAAAAGATGAGTTTGATTTGACGATTGAAAAATTGGACGAACTCTATAGAATAGATTTAGATCTTTATAAAAATAGTATAAATATTCATCCTTCGATACAGATTGATATTTCGACTGATATAATTATTAAAGTACTAATTTCTTACAGTCGCAAGGGTAAATTTCTAACTGAAAGCGAATTACTAACCTTAGCCCTTGAAAAAATAAAAAACGACAAAACAAAGCGGTTTAAGTTAGATTCCTATTTTGCAGCTTGCCTAGGTCGAGAAGTTGCATATTTTGATTGGTCAACAAAAGGCGATATAGAAAAAATTGCATTTGAAGAAAACAAGTTTTATTACGCAATTAGCTTCCCAAACACTGGAATTAATTTTGAAAGTCTAAAAGAAAAAGTAAAAAAACTTCCTAAAAGAAAATGGAATAGTATGGCTAAGCATTGGGGTGTTCCAGCTAAATTTGAGAATGAAGTGTTAACTTTTGCAAGAGAAAATCATTTTTTTTTAAAGTTTGGTGGCTCAAAAGACGAAGACAATCTTCACTTGGCATCATTTAAAAGAACGGAAATCCCCAGAGGCATTTCATTCTGCGATGGGCGAATTTCCAAAATTCCTGACAATATGTTCAAAAAAGACTTTTGGTGGTGTTCAGGTCAAAAATGTTTTAAGAAATGCGAATCTATTCACAATGTTGATGGTTGGGAAAATTATACATTACTTGATTTTTGCGAGATATTTAAACTGAATACCGATTCAACTAATAGCACTAACGATTTCATTCCAAAAGGACGTTACATTCAATTCATTGGATTAATAAATCGTTTTAATAATTTACTTAAAAAATTGTATTGCAATGACTGTAATGAGATCCTTTCTCCTGTGGAGAATGCAAATTTTGCTGCATATTCTGTTGTGAGGTTTCGCTGTAGCAATGATAAATGTCAAAATAAAGAAGTGATTTACTTAAATCACTGTTTAAATGGCCAATGTAATTCAATAATCGATAGTAGAATTTCAAAGAAATGCAATAACGGACTTTATATTTGTGATAATTGCGGTAGTTGTTGCTCAAATGCGATGTCCGAAAGACGACTTAAAAATTTAGAGGCAACAGGTGGCTACATTCATTTAAATTTGAAAAAGTGTATTGATGAAAAATCTGGACACCTTGAGCGAGGAGAATATTATTGTTATAAGTGTGAAAATAAAATGGTTGAAATTAAAAATGAAATTTACCACTGCAATAGTTGCAATGTAATCTATGATACGTCTAAATATCAAATTAAAAGACCTCTAAAAACGAAAAAGGCTTAGAATATTGAATTAATAAGTGATAACGGTTTATTCCATCAATGAATTTCCATTTTAAGCTGTATCAGATTAAATCGCGATTTTAGATTGTTTGGCCTACTTTCTTACTATTTTAATTTTAAGAATTTCCGGATAAAATAAAAAAATATATTCTCGTTTTTTCTGGAAGTCTATATCATTTAAAAAATATCAATTGAATATTTCTCAAATAAAACTCAATTTAAAAATCTCAATTAATTTATTGGCTATAATAGATGGATGATAAAACAATTGTTCCGGAAAATGAAATTCACGTGGATGAGTCAGATCTTGATGTGGACGATGAAAGACAAATCATTGTTCATTGCACGAATGATTTAAGAGACACCCACCCAGGTCGGATCCGATTTTGTCCGCCAATCTATTTGATGGATCCGATCACCGGATATAAAAGTAACCTACTTTTTGCCTACAATATTGCCCTTAAACCTGAGTGGACTTATATACCACCAGGTCATTCATATTGGAAATTCACGTTGATATTTGGGGGATTGCCACAGGGTTGCCAGGAATTTGACCTGATTGAAGTTGAATCTGGATATGGGATATTGGATATTGAAGGAATCATCAGGAACAAGGAAGATATCTATCATGTAATAATCGATTGAGCTACCCCTGAAACCTATAAATTACATGCTTCTGTATAATGCAAATGTTTAGTCGATTCCGGTGATCAACATGATCCGGATTATCCAACAGGATTGCATCAAAACCATCCAAGAATTCTTTCAAAGTTCTCCGAACATTTAAGAGAAACTTTGAAAGAAATCCTGATTTTTCAAAAAAACAAGACGGACTTTACCGAATGCTTACTTTTGACTCATGGGGACATACCTCACCGATCTTTTATTATTATCTCGTGCCATTAAAAAACAGCAGCGATGACGAGATCGATGAAGCCTGGGAACTGACCTTAAATTATGTGGCTGCAATTGAAGAAACGGTCAATAAAAACAGGGACAGTGCCGAATGGCCTGAATTTTATGATATTAAAGTTGACACTTTCCATGTTGACCCGGAATACAACGTTTGGGGCTGTATGGGTTGGAGCCTCGGCTTTGAAATGACCCATGTGGATCCGCCGCCGAAACAATAAATTCATTTGGGTGATGGTTTAAGTGAAATTTGCAAAAGTATTCTAAAAATAATTTTTATATCATTAAGATAAGCTTAAAACTGATTATATTACTATGATCCATAATTTACTGACGTATTTGTTGCCTATCAAATTATTGCATATTCCATCGAGCATCTGCCGGACAGTCAAGATAAGCTAACATGAAAACACACAGAAAAACCTATTTTTTACCTATCAGCGGTAGCAACAAGATCCGGTTTATCCAATTGAGCGAAGTAGGATTTTGAAACTTTTCCAAAATTTAGGATTGCGCCACACAGTTTCAAAGTTGCATGGAGATAACAAACAACATAACAGCACTTTCAACCTCAGGACCTGTCATTGCGCGGAGTGCGGCACAATCTAAATCGGAAGGATAATCATCTGCACGACAAAGCAATCCCAAACAAAGAAGCACTATCCCAAAAACAATGTTCTGGATTGTATAATACTCCCCAAAATTTAGACCACTGGTTAAGTTGAAAAAACGTTTAAATT
>JBAXWR010000009.1:0-62819 GCA_037128295.1 Mariniphaga sp. | reverse complement strand
GGATGCCAAATTGTGTTTTCACAACCTGAATATCGTTTACCTTACCGAAAAATGAAGCATCTTCGAAAGGCTTGACCATCGTTCCTCTGTGGATCCAACCAAGATCCCCACCTTTTACTGCAGATCCTGTATCGGCCGATTTTTCACGGGCAATGTCCTCAAATTTCAGGCCTTTGACCACAATTAGATTCTTAAGACTGTCGGCAGTCTTTTGTGCTGCTGCCAATTCAGGTTGTGTGTTTACGCGAATAAGGATATGGCGTACCTCAACAGAATCGGGCAATTCTTCAAATTTTTGAATTTTCGCGAGTTTCCAGCTATTGTTGTCCTTGTATGGCCCATATAGGTCACCCACTTTACCTGCAAAGGCGAATGTCCCCAATTCGGGTGAAAGCTCACCTTTTTTAAAGAAAGAAGGGTCGAAAGGAACATCTGAATTGATATTCACAAAAGCAGCAGGATCTTCAACGGATGCAAATTCTGTTTTCGTGTCATTGATCCATTTGATGAGTTTATCTTCATCGGCTTTTGAAGCTACGACAGGAAAGGTAATGTACTCTATGTTACGGTTGTTCTCCTGTTTGTATTTTTCCTTATTTTTCTCGTAGTAGGCTTTGAGTTCATCGTCCGATACTTTTACCGTACTATCGGAAATTGAGGAAAAAGGCTTCGCAACAAACTGAATGTTCGCTTGATGGTTACGACCTTTCAGGTCGCTTTTTGCTTCTTCGCTTGTAACATAAATTCCTTTGGAAATCAAATTGTTGTATTTTGTAAACGACTGTTCTTCAACTATTTGATTTTCAATAAATAACCAATAAGCACGTTCTTTTCCCGTACTGTTTGTTTGTTGGTATTTTAAGAATTGGATCATCGCACTGCGGTTTAGGGTCCCGGTGTTCTGGTCACGGAAAATGCTTTGGATAATTGCATGAGGGTTTTTACCTTGAACAAGGTCAAAAAGTTCCACCGAACTAACTCCAATCCCAAGTTCCTCATAAATATCCACCATGGTAAGGTTTCTAACCGTATTTTGCCATGTTTGTTCCCTGATCTGTTCGGTTGTTTGCTGGTCGAGCGATGTTTTACCGGAATTCATTTTGTAAATTTCCGAAAGTTCCTCGACTTTTGCCGCAAACTCGGGGTAAGTCAAGGTCTTTCCATCAACCTCGGCCAATTCCATCTGATTACTGCGGGTGATAGAGCTTGTTGATTTGAACAAGTCGCCTAGAATAAATGCTGCGAGTGCCATACCAATAAATATTGCAATCGCAATTCCGGCACGGTTCCTGATTCTCTGTAATGTTGCCATCGATATTTGGTTACTTTGTTATTACTTTTTATTCTATTTTATGAGGGTACGAATATAACAATATTCGACTTTTAAATTACCTTATATGGGTGAATTTTAACCATATTCTAATAAAATGCTGTAAATCAATATTATACAGTATTTAAAACGGTTAATTATTGTTCATTGACATAGATTTGCCCCTTTGTTTTTTTAAAAGCCCACTTCTTCATTTGTGTGTCAGACTCAAAACCGCCTGTTCCAATAATACTTTGGTCTCCTTTTTTTATACTGACAAATTTCTCGGAGAAAATTTTGTCCTGCTCTGTCATATAGATCAGCTCCTCGGTTCGGAGGGTATCACCTTTGTTGTTGACCATTACAACATTGCCTGTTGCAAGCCATTTTTGTTCGTTCACAAAGTTTTTTCCATAATTGGCCGAAAGTTCTGAAATGATTTTTTTGTTCTCGTCAAACTGCTGAAGGTGGAATCCTTCAGGAAACTCCTTGTAAGGTGGTTTTTCAAGATCGAAAATCAACAATTTTGGCGTGTCCAGAAAATACCTGACAATGCCTGAATCTGTGAAAAAGGTTTGAAAGTCTGTTGCATCGATAGACGGCATCGCTTTGTTGCCAAGCAGTCCTGTTGGTATCTCAGATGCAACTTTTGAACTACAGGATAAAAAAAACAGTGCAGCACCCAAGGTGATTACACAAATGGCTATTCTCATTTGGGATCGATTATTTTGGATGTAACCGGCAATACTGTTTTTTTTCCGAAATTAACCACATTGTTGGTGTTTCCAACAAGGTCAACTTTTTCCTCTCTGTCCGAAAACTTAAATTTCAGGTAAGTTGTTTTAGAATCGACTTTGATCATATATGCACCGTCAAAACTTGTGTAGAACTTGTCTTTTGAGTGGTCGGCAGTGACCAAAACCCCTGATGCAGGTTTCCCTTCGGGTGTGTAAACAATCCCTTTGATCACCCTTGTCCCGGCCATACTTCCGTTTACTCCTATAATAGTAACAAGAAAGAGGTTGATAATAAATATGTAAGCAAGCCTCATTTTATTGCTAATCGAATTTTCTTTTTATAAACCACCTGTCTTGAAGCAGAAGGTGCATAGTAAATTTCGCGTACGACTCTTTGATCAAATTGTTATTTGTAGTCCCCAATTTCCCAAGTTCTGCTGAAAGGTTTAATGCAGATCTCGACCGGCCTAATGGCAAGCCAAATCCGAATGTGGCTCCATATCCTTTGATCTGTTGGCCGTTTATAGTCAGGTATGAATTTTCATAAAAACAACCAACCCGGTATTGTGCCCTTGCCCAGTAACTCCTGATCGAAAATTCATCAGGGACGATTTCAAATCCAGCGGAATATCGGGTGCTATTGGTCAGGTATTGTGATGTTGCTCCCATAAAGCTGGCAGAACTCCATTTTTGATGATAAACATCTGCACCAACTGTAAATTTGTTCTTGTACGCATAGGTAAAACCTGCACTATAGCTCAACGGAAGTGTCAGCCCCCCAATTGTGCTTGTCACATCTCTAAGTGTGTCAATGATCGGTGAGGTTGTTGATGAATTGCGGAATAGTTCCCGCTCTTCAAGAATTGTATATTTAGCCGACATATTTTGTTTCGGTTCGATGGTGGCACCTAGTACCCATTGGCTTTTATTTTTTGTTTTCCATGAGTACTGCAAACCACCAGTTACCCCAAAGTTGTGTACATTTAATTTATTTTCAAGCAAATAGTCATAAGCTGCGGCATCATATGGGAAATTCAGATAATAACTATCCGTTAAAGTGCCAAACAAATACCATAGATTAACACCAACAGATAAGTGTTTGCCAAGATTGAATGCATTTCCAAGGAAAGCTTTAGAGAGCGACCCTGTCCCACTAATTGTTGTTGAAGAAATGTTGGTTGTTGATTCTACAGTGGATGCAATATTGTACCCTTTTTCAGATAAAGGGGTGATGCCGAAAGCTGTAGCCCACCATTTTTTTAAAGGGAATGAAAATGATAATGCATTGAAATTTACGTTATTACCACCATTCTTTTGGCTGGCTGTTTCATAATTTGTATGCCGGGAATTGAGACCAAAATCCATAAGAAAGGTCATTGTATCAATAGCTGTGTAAGATGCCGGGTTCTCTGTATTGATTTGAAAACCATACCTGACACCAGCTCCTATTCCACCCATGGCAGCACTACGGCCCTGAGAATAACCATTAAGTGTTCCGATTCCATAACGGGAATAAGGGGAACTTGTGCTTGAGCTGTTTTCACTCTGAGCTTTCAGCAAGGATGGAAGCAGCAAAAAGGCTGTCGCTACCGCGATTGTTAAACTAATTTTTTTAAGCATTATATTCAAGAATTCTGTTTAATCCCAACAGGGTAATTTCAAATTTTACAAAGATGGCATTTTTTAGCTTTTTATCAAAAAAGAATGAATCACCGCCAGTTAAAATAACCTGGCAATCGGGCCATTCTTTATGGATATGGTCGATCATCCCATCTATTTCGAAGATCAACCCATTTTGCACCCCGGCCCTGATGGCCTCTTCGGTTGTTTTTCCAATCTCCTGCCAATCATCGGCATAGCCAACAATAGGGAGTTTACTTGTAAATTCATTCAGTGCCCTGAACCTCATTTTCAATCCTGGTGAGATGTTCCCACCTAAAAAGCGATTATTCTTGTCAACAAGATCAAAAGTAATCGCTGTACCCGCATCAATTACCAACAGGTTCTTGCCCGGAAACAGAGTCATACCCCCAACTGCGGCTGCAATCCTATCGGCACCCAATGTCTCTTTCGATTCATAAAGGTTTTCAATTGGGACTGGAGTCCGATGATCAAATTCGATAAATTGTTCAAATTCACCACGTAAAACCTTCAACAATCCGACATCCAATCCGGCAACTGAAGAAAGGATTGCCTTGTGAAGATCAGGATAAACACTCTTTAAGCTCATTAATCGGGAAGCATCGAGTTGGTCGTAACAAATCGTCTCAACAAGCTCTCCTTTTTCGAATATTGCAGCTTTCGTCAGGCTGTTTCCAATGTCGATAACCAGATTCAATCTTTTTTATGATTCAATGTTCATACTTATATCCAATGCAGTAACCGAATGGGTAAGTGCCCCGATGGAGATAAAATCAACCCCGGTTTCGGCAACCTCCCTCAACCTTTCAGCAGTCATGTTTCCTGACGCCTCGACTTTTGCTTGCCCGTTGATGATTTTTACACATTCCCTCATGGTGTTGTTGTCCATGTTATCGAGCATGATGATGTCAACACCGGTAGTTAGAGCTTCTTTAACCTCTGCGATGCTCGTTGTTTCAACTTCGATCAGTATTCCAGATGCAATGTTTTTTTTAATTTGCCCTACGGCGTTTGTAATCCCACCGGCTACTTTAATGTGGTTGTCCTTGATCAACACCATGTCGTACAGTCCGATCCTATGGTTTGTGCCGCCACCCATCCTTACTGCATATTTATCCAATATCCGTAAACCGGGAACAGTCTTTCGCGTATCGAGTATTTTGACTTTTGATCCAGACAATTGATTTTTATAATTATCTGTCATAGTTGCAATTCCGCTCATCCGTTGAAGGAAGTTCAAAGCAAGCCGCTCACCAGATAGCAATGCACGATAGGAACCCGAAATTTCAAGTATAAGATCCCCTTTGATTACATGTTCACCATCATTAATATATGTTTTCCAAAGAATATCTTTATCGAGCGATTTAAAAACATATTCAGCGACACCAAGACCGGCGATTACCCCCGATGATTTGGCAACCATTGTTGCTTTAGCCTGTAAATCAAAAGGAACAAGAGAATTGGTCGTGATATCGCCACTGCCAAGATCTTCATTTAGGGCATAATCGATAACCGGCTTTATCAAATTAAAGTCTAATTCACTTATAGTCATCATATTCTCACAGGTTCGTATTTCAAAGGTTCACCTTTTTGCTGTATGATATGGTGCAATTGTTCATCCAATTCGAATGGGTAATCCGATCTGACATGTCCGCCGCGGCTTTCCTTGCGTTCAATTGCCGAAAGGGTAATAAGGCGGCATATATCTGTAAGATTAACCATTTTATGAAAATTGTAATCGGAACATTTGTCTTTGCAATTATTTGATATTGAATTGATTACATCAAGAGCTTTCTTTAGTCCTTCTTCGTTCCGCACAATTCCTACCTGATTGCTCATAATGGAGGCGAGTTCATTCTTCATTTTAAGAAACTCCTGATCTGTTTCCTGACAAAGCAAAATTTCTTTAAGTTCGATTGTCAATGCAGTATGATTGCCCATTTTTCGTGCTTTCTCGATTACCCTTTTACCATAGACGAGACATTCGAGCAGAGAGTTGCTTGCAAGCCGGTTTGCTCCCATAACTCCGGTTGCTGCTACTTCGCCACAAGCAAAAAGGCCTGTAATACTTGTTTGTCCCCAGATGTCTGTCCTTATTCCGCCAACCATATAATGGGCAGCCGGAGCGATTGGTATTAGATCGGATAAGAGGTTAATTCCAAGCGACTTTAGGTGGGCAATGATAGAGTGGAACCTTTCCGACAGCTCAATGTCGCTCAGGTGCTTTAGGCTAAGGAATACATTCGAATCGGTTTCCTGCATCCTTTTAAAGATCGCAGTAGCCACCACATCACGAGGCGCAAGTTCTGCCAAAGGATGTACCCCTTTCATAAAACGTACCCCGTTGACATCAAGTAAATGGGCACCTTCACCTCTGACTGCTTCACTAATCAGATACGCTTCTTCTCCGGGAAGAGAGAGTGCCGTTGGGTGAAACTGAATAAACTCCATATCTGCAAGCCTGGCACCAGCCTGCCACGCTAAAGCAATGCCATCGCCAGTAGCTGTGTATGGGTTAGTTGACCTTGAATATAAGCGCGAAAGACCGCCTGTGGCCAGGATGGTGGCCTTTCCTAAAAATATAATATTCTCACAGTTAGTATATTTGAGTGTCTGAACTCCTTTGCAGATGTTGTCTTCCACAATGATTTTTACAGCAGCACAGTATTCAAAAGCGGTTATACCAGGCTTTGCCAAAACCTTTTTAAGCATAAAGCTAGTTGTCATTTTGCCCGTTGCATCTCCGTCAGCATGTAGTATCCTCCTTTTTGAATGACCACCTTCAAGGCCAAGGAGTATTTTGCCATACGCGTCCTTATCAAACTCCATTCCGTTATTAATGAGTTCATTAACACGGTCTAAGCCTTCGTTTACCAGAATTGAAACCGCATCTTGGTCACATAAATTGCGTCCTGCAATCATGCTGTCTTCAAAATGAAAATCAGGGTGGTCATCTTCCCCAACAGCAGCAGCAATCCCACCCTGAGCATGATACGAATTACTAATATCAAGCTCTGATTTAGAGATCAATGCAACACTGCCATAATCTGCCGCATGAAAAGCTGCCAATAAACCTGCCAGGCCGCTGCCCACTACAATAAAATCAAAATTAAGGGTTCTCATTAAAGATAAACTGCCTCCTGATTAATGAGCGACAAAAGTAGTGTTTCTGCTCCAGATAATAACCTGTTATGGTTTTATTAAATTGTTGATTTTTATTTATATTTTTGCAAATGGATTGTCATTTGTTTGAAATGGTAATTTTTGAAATGTCAATTATTTATTATGAGGATTCTTGTTTGTGAAGATAATTTAATGATGTCGAAAGCGATCGAGCATAAGCTTAGGAGCGAGGACTATACAGTTGATGTTGCAATTGATGGAAATCAGGCCTGCGAAAAGTTGGATCAAAACAGTTATAATTTGGTGATGACCGATTTATTAATGCCTTTTTTGGGTGGACTTGAATTAGTAAATCGAATTAGAAACATAATGAAATTAAAAGTACCGATCATTATTTTATCTGCCATGGGTGATGAAGAGACAATCATTGAGGCTTTTAAGCTTGGTGCTGATGACTATATAACAAAACCTTTCAGCCCCAATGAATTGACCGTAAGGGTTAAGAGATTGTTGATGAAGTTTTAATTGAAAAGGGGTTGGTAAGTTTAGCCTCTTATATTTGTTTTAAAGTTTTTGAATAAGAATCTATTGCCTATGATCCTAATCTCATTTGGCCTTACATAATGTCAGTCTCGGGCATGTTTGGCTATCTAATGCCTTTGTAATTTTCCCTTCTTTTTTCCTTTTATCAACATACGTTGGTTGATAAATTCTTTGGCTTGACCCTTCAAGCCTTTAATTGTTAAATAATTGTGATGTTCCTTTGTGTTGCAGGATTGCTTTTTACATCGTAGATACATGTAAAATTAGTTGGAGTTTAACAAATCTGTAATATATTGATATGCAATACATTATTCACAATCATATGAGACATTTCACACTTATACCAGTTATTTTTATTGCAATCTTTATGCAATTAACAATTGCATCTGGACAAGATGCCGCAAACTATACTGTTCATACAGTAATAAAAGGAGATAATGTATTTCGCATTTCTTTGCGATACGAGGTTCCTATGGATTCAATCAGGCAATGGAACAATCTGGATCCGCTTTATTTGATTACCGTTGGCCAGAAGTTAATAGTTTCGGGTAGAAATTTGAAAAAAGCACAAAATCATGTAGTTGATCAGGTAATTGCGCCTAAGGAAATTAGGGATACCGTAAAAATAGTGGAAAGCAAATTGCCGGAACCAATACAAGAAGCTGTTAAGCAAACGCCTGCTCCAATTGCAACTGTCAAGGCAGATACCACTGATTTGTCTGCCCTACTTATTAAAGCACGTGAATTGGCCTATAATAAAGGTCGTGCTGAATCACGTAAGTTATGCAAATTGATTTTGCTACACGATAGTACTTATTACGATGCTTCAGTATTAATGGGCAGGACCTATTTATGGGATGATAAATATGACTCTGCCAGATTTGTACTCAACAAGGTGATCAATGCGAGCCCCGGATATTACGATGCGATGGATGCCTTGATCGATGTCGAATTGATGAGCGATAACAATGAAGGTGCCATTAAGAGTGCCGAATTGGCGTTGACCTACCACAAGGAGGACAATGGATTTCTCTATAAAAAAGCGAAGGCTTTAAACAACAGCAAAAACCCCAAAGAAGCGTTGGGTATCCTCTCTCAGATACTAGTAAAGGAGCCATCGAATGATAATGCTAAAACACTAAAAGCTAGTATTATTGAAAGTCGCAAAACCCGCACTTTAACGATCGATACTTATGCTTATACTTTTTCAGATGGTGATCCATGGTATTTTGGCTCTGTATCGGTCGGAGAAAAAATCTCCAAATTTGGCTCTATCATATTCAGGTATAATTACGCAAAACGTTTTGACAGGGTGGGATATCAATACGAGGTTGATGCTTATCCTTCAATATCAAAGGGTATTTATCTTTACTTTAACACGGGTTTTTCCAACAAGGTCAATTTTCCTTATTCACGTTTCACCCTTGAACCTTATTTTAATTTGCCGGCAGCCTTTGAGCTCTCCTTAGGTTTCAGGTACCTTAATTTTGATCAGGAGCGTTTAGTAACTTTTGGATCCAGTAAAGCTCTGATTTATACCGGGACGATAGGGAAGTACATTGGAAACTACTGGTTGTCACTCAGGCCTTACCTTGTACCCGGTAATGATGGATGGTCTAAATCAATAAATCTTACGGTCAGGCGTTATTTTGTTGATGAATTAAATTATCTCTCTTTAACAGTTGGGACCGGAATGTCGCCGGACGAACAGCAGTATGCTTATGATCCTTTTTTATATTTTTTGAAATCTTATAAGATGAGTCTGGAGTATCAGCGGAAAATAGGGGAAAGGTTTATGGTAACTATTGGGACAGGGTTTGCAAGGGAGGAAATATCCCAGGGAACAAATAGAGACCGCTTCTCATTGGATATTGGGAGTAGTTTTTTCTTTTAAAAATAAATAGTTACAGATAAAATATCTGTTTTGTGGTATTTAAAGATGGCATTTGCTTTTAAATGACCGATTAATAAATGAATAGGTTCTATTTTGTTTTCCCGGTTTTTGTTGTTGTCCTGTGGGTGCTTTTTTTTGTGGCCATTGGGCAAGGAACGCCTGATTTATTTTACCATGTTGTAAAACCGGAAGAAAACGTTTATAGAATTTCCCTGCTTTATAAGGTTCCAATAGATTCAATTCAAAGTTGGAATCATCTGGATCAGAAATATACGGTAACATCCGGAATGAGATTGGTGATCCTTCGTAAACATTCTGTTTTTACAGAGTTGACCCGGATACTAAAAGGCAAGACAGGAAAGTCAACATTAGATGTAGCAAATCAGTTTCAATCGATAGTTCACGTTGTTGCCGCAAAGGAAAATGTATTCAGAATATCACTTTTTTACAAGGTTCCGATGGATTCTGTTAGAATTTGGAATCAACTTGATAAGGATTACAAAGTGATTGAAGGGATGAAGTTGATCATAAGAATTCCACTGCCTAATCCGACTGGTGGAATTCATATTGGCGGAAAATTGCCGGATAATGCCTTTCACATTGTTTCAGGGGAAGAAAATGTCTTTCGGATTTCCTTGCGATATCATATCCCTGTCGATTCCATCAAGCGTTGGAACAATCTTGATCAAAATTATACTGTGAGGATTGGACAACAGTTATTTATTTCGAATCCTGCCTTGGTTGTTCAGCAAACCAAAGATAGTAGTTTGGTTCAAAGGTCAGATACTTTGAGGTTAGGTGATGAAACCAATCAAATCGATTCTTTGAAAAAAACGGATCAGGTTAAATACTTGCCTGTTTTATCTGAGACTGAAGTCACTTATTCCGACTCGTCTTTCAACAAAAAGGTCCTTTTTTACTATAATAAATCCGGTTATGTTTTCCGTTTTATTTTATATTTAAACCTGTTCTTTTTATTTTCAGCAACAGTCATGGCAATAGCTATTCTCTATCGAAGAATTCGCAGCCACAGGATCAGGCAAATTCAGAACAAGTGCAGGGACAAATATATCGACTTTTTAGCCTATTGGCTTTACGATGAGCATGCTAATTCAGTCCCTGAATCATTGGGAACTGAGTTATCGGATCAAATCCACAGGGAAGTATTTGTTGAAGAGTTATTGAACCTGCACTCCAATTTATTGGGGGAGAGTGCCGATATACTTGTGGCTTTATTCTATTTTAATGGATTGGATAAATATTCGATTCAGAAAGTGCTTGATAAAAGATGGTATGTTAAGGCCAAGGGTTTTAGGGAATTGTCACAAATGAAGATTTTAGAGGGGGTGGACTTGATCAAGCCGTATTTAAATTCAAAAAATTCCGTACTTCGTATTGAGGCACAAATGGCCTGGATACAATTGAACCCTGATCATCCTCTTGATTTTTATGATAATCCGGACATTAAACTTACAATATGGGGACAATTAAATTCCCTTGTTGCACTAAAAAGGATTGGAACAGTTCCGGATTTCAGGAGATGGTTAACCGTTGTGAATAAAGATGTTGCATTCTTTTCAATTAGGTTAGCAGGGCTTTTTAAGCAATATGAAAATGCTGATTTGGTAGCACAACGGTTATCCGATAAAGATCCGGAGATCAGAAGAATCGCCATTATCACTTTGGGAAAATTGGCTCTGCCGTTTCCTGTTCCTGAACTCAGGGATCTTTATATCAAGGAAAATCAAAACAATAAAGCTGAGATAATTATTTCATTGATTATGATCTATGATATGTCAAACATACCATTTTTTAAAGATATCTTGTTAAATGAAATAGACAGCTACCTGAGGATCCTGGCCGCGAGGGGGTTGAGGGCACTGGATGGTGAGGGGAAAGAGCACCTTGAAGATATTTATTCAAATGCTGGTGAGAACACTTTATTAAAAAATATAATTATTCATGCAAAAGACCAGAGAATCTGATGTACGAAATCATTAAAGCCCTAAATTTTTTAATCGAGAATGGGATCTTTATATTTGCACTTGCAATATTCACCTCCTATATCACCATGTCCTTCATTTCGGGTGTGGAGATGGTAAGGTATATGCGGAAAAATAGTTTTGTTGATTATTCGCCTGTCATATCGTCCCCTATGGCTCCCTCTGTTTCAATATTGGCTCCTGCATACAATGAAGGGAATACAATTGTTGAGAATATACGGTCGCTTTTGTCAATTCATTATGCTGATTTTGAGGTAATTATTGTAAATGACGGGAGTAAGGACGATTCACTGGAGAAAATTATCCTCCATTATAACCTTGAGAAAGTTGATTTTTTGGTCCAATATAAAATCCCGACAAAACCGATCAGGGGTATTTATAAATCGACAAACAGGGCTTATAGTAAACTGCTTGTTATTGATAAGGAGAACGGGGGCAAAGCCGATTCGTTGAATGCAGGGATAAACGTAAGTTTCAAGAAATATTTCGCAGCAATCGATGTTGATTGTATCCTTGAAGAAGATGCCATTTTAAAGATGATAAAACCTTTTCTTGAATTTCCTGGAGAAAAGGTAATTGCCACCGGTGGGGTGATCAGGATCGCAAACTCATGCATTATTAGGGATGGTAAAATTATTAAGGTCAATTTGCCAAGTAATTTAATTGCACGTTTTCAGGTACTTGAATATACAAGGGCATTTTTAATGGGCAGAATGGCCTGGAGCCGACTAAATGGGTTACTGCTGATCTCTGGTGCTTTTGGTATCTTTGATCGGGAGATCGTTGTCGCATGTGGTGGTTATGAAACCAAAACCGTGGGGGAAGACATGGAATTGATCGTCAGGATGAGACGATATATGATTGAAAATGATCAAAAATACCGGATTGTCTATATCCCCGACCCGCTGTGCTGGACAGAAGTGCCTGAAAAATTGAAAATTCTGTCGCGGCAGCGTAACCGTTGGACACGTGGTAACATGGAAACTCTATTCAAGCATATTACGTTATTCTTTAATCCAAAATATGGCAATCTGGGCATGTTAGGTCATCCCTATTGGTTCTTTTTTGAGTGGTTGGCACCTATCGTAGAAATTCTTGGTATTGCCTATTTTTTGTTGATTATCTATATGGGTGAACCCGACTGGCCATTTTTTGCACTATTAGTCGGCTTTACTTACCTTTTTGCAGTGGTTTATTCCTGGTGGGCCATTATTTTTGAGGAGTTTACCTTTGCGCGTTACAACCGGAAAAGGGATATCCTCAATCTTGCGCTTATTTCATTGATCGAACCGATCGTTTACCATCCTTTAAATGTGTGGTACGCGCTACGTGGAAACTTCCACTATTTTATTGGAAATTCATCCTGGGGAAAGATGGACAGAAAAGGTTTTTCCAATGTGGTTAAAAAAGTCAATTGAAAAAATACATTTCATCATATGAAAATTGAACACAGGACTAAATTATTAAAAGACAAGATATTGTTGGGTTGTCACCGTTTTATGGGCTTCATCGTCGCATTTTTATTGTTACTGATTCTGGTCCGCATATATGAGTATCTTTATCTTCGGTTTACGATCACATTGCCTCCTGAGGCTTTAAAACTTGAAATCTTTGGAATTGGACATGACATTTTGATGTTGTTCAATCTTGCTGCCTGGCTTTTTTTCCCTTTTGTATTGATTTATTTAGTTGGTAAGCCATTAGCTAGTCTATTGTCGGGAGTACTGATCATTTTTTTTATCTTTGCTGAAATTGCACTTATTCAATATCTTAGATCGACATCATTGTTGTTGGGTACTGACTTGTTCGGATATACGCTCAAAGAGGTTTACGATATCGCAGCAACAGGGGGAGGATTTTCGCCAAGTTCAGTCGCGACATTCTTAGTAGGGTTAATCCTGTTAATCGTACTTTTAAGGCTTTCCAGGTACGTGAAACTAAATATCCGCATTGTGGCAATTTTTATAATGTTAAGCTTTATTTCCTTATTATTCAGGCAGTTCACAAAACCAAAGGCTATTAATTTTAATTCCGAAATGGCATTTAATCTTGTTGCCAATAAAGCCTACCATATCCTGACGGCCACATATCTATATGTTTATCCTGATGATTTAACCGAAGAGGCACTCTTCTCCTATTTTTATACAGGAATATCTCAAATAGGCAAATCATTTGAATACCTTAGCCCTGAATATCCTTTTCTTCGTAAAGATGAAACGCCCGATATTTTAGGGAAATATTTTGACATTGGAGCTAAAAAGCCAAACCTTGTATTTCTTATTGTTGAAAGTTTGGGGCGTGCTTATAGTGGGGAAGGTGCTTATCTTTCGAGTTTTACCTCATTTCTTGATTCACTTGAGAATAAAAGCCTATATTGGGAAAATGTTGTGAGTACGGCTGGCCGTACTTTTGAGGTATTGCCATCTGTTTTTGGTTCTATGCCTTACGGGAAGAGTGGGTTTGCAGAACTCGGCAACGATATGCCCGATGGAATGTCGTTAATCAGTTTGCTCAAAGAACGGGGATATGAGTCCAGGTTCTTTTATGGAGGTGATGCTGTTTTCGACAACATGAAAATGTTCTTGACCCGTCAACACATTGATTACATTGTGGACCAGAGTAGTTTTGGACCGGAGTATAAAAAAATGCCAGCCAACGCCGGGAATTTTACCTGGGGCTACGGCGAAAAAGACATCTTTAAAAAGGCTTTTGAAGTCCTTGCAACAGCAGGCCAGAAACCAAGGCTGGATATATACCTGACCCTGGCAATGCACGATCCTTATAAAATTCCCGATCAGGGTTATTATGAAAATAAGGTGGAAGAAAAGTTGACTTTACTTAACTTTAGTGAAGCTAAAAAATCGGATTATCGTAAATATATCGCCAATTACGCAACGGTTCTTTATTTTAATGATGCATTGCGCAGTTTCTTTAAGGAATATCAAAAGCGCGAGGATTTTGGCAATACGATTTTCTTTATCACCGGGGACCACCGGATGTCGTCTCCTCCCATTTCGACTCAGATTGACCGTTTTCATGTTCCCTTGGTAATCTACTCGCCCATGTTGAAAAAACCAGTCAAATTTTCATCTGTTGTTTCCCACCTTGATTTTACACCTTCGGTAGTCGCTTTTCTGAAAAAAAATTACAAAATGAGTTTCCCATCATCGGTTCCCTGGTTGGGTCAAGGCCTGGACAGTGTTCAGATTTTCAGGAACAACCGGTCAATGCCATTTATCAGGACTAAAAATGAGATTATCGATTATCTCGATCAGGATTATTTCATTGTGAACAACCAACTCTTTAAATTGTCGGAAGGACTTGGAATCGACAAACTTACCGAAGAGAAAAAATTGACGGAAATCCAACGAAAGTTCGAGAAATTTAAAACAGATAACCTGAATGCCTGTCTGAACAATAAACTAATACCGGATAGTCTAAAGTTTAGGTTACAAAAATAGGATGAAGGGCTTGAAATCATTTTAGGTCAGAATGTAACCATTGTTTTATTCAGAAATTACTTCTTTGAATAATAATCGTGCAGGATTTTTTCAACAATGGGCAAATAGTACCTCCAGAAAAAAAGTGTCCGATCGCTGGGATCGTTTGGGTTTAACAGGAATAGTTTAAAGTATTGTATTCCGTAAGCCCTATGGGTTGTGTTGTAGATGGGAGAATCGACAAAGTCGCCACAAAAGTAGTAAAAAGGGGATACTTTGATATTTTCAAATGCTGCAGGGAAAATTCTGGGAATGTTGTGATGGTGAAGAATCGAATCACCTGTCGAGTTTGGAAAAAGTTCGTAATAGGAGAGTATCCTATTGGTCGTATCGGTAGCTAAAGTAATATCGAACCAGTAAGGGTAATCAAGTTTTTTGGGGACTCCAAATTTATCCATTCCATATTTAAAAGTGTTCACAACTGGCACATCTTTTTTTAAGTCAGTTTTACTCTCCAGGATAGCTATCGTTTCGTTTGTATGAACAAACACCAATCCAGGCCTGGTAAAGGGCCATTTATTCTGATGTTGTTCTTTATAAAGACGCACAACCCATCTTGGTAATTCCGGATTTTTTAGTGTATCAAGTGATTCAAAATATCGGCCTGTCCATCCACTCCACCTCAATCCTAATAGAAGCTCTGCTTTGACCCTATCACTTCCGGATGTTGGTGTTGCAAAAAAATTGAATTCAGCCATGATCAATTTCTTTTTCTCCTTCATTTTTGTGAGAAATAACACATCCTTTTTGTCCAACCCACCATACACCTTCTCAGAATGTTCTGTCTGATCCCTTTTCCTATACCATTCATTGTAATATATACCGTAGGTATCCGTATAATAGGTCATGTCAACAGCATCGCTTAAACTGTCTATTTGTCTATCGCTGAGTCTATAAAGATCCTTAATCAGGAAGCTGTCGTGCTTTAACGGGAAAAATCCACGATAATCCGTTGATGGAACGTATGGTTTCCCTGAAGTTTTAAAGTATTTATGGTGGGATAGGATCCAGTCAAATCCACGGTGTTCAAGCCCCTCGTTGGTCAAAACTGTTTTATCCATGATCAGGATATTTGTCTTTTGAACAGGTCTGAAAACCCATAATAAGAAGAGGATCAAGGGCAGAAACACAAAACCAAAAATAATTGTATTTGCTATATTTTTTCTCATCGTAAATCAGAAGCAATTAATTGTCACAGAAACAAGTGATTATATATTATCTTAACAAACATCTGTCTTTAAGATTTGGAAATGCTTAAATTTAGCAATAATAGCAAAAATATCCGCTCAAAGTAAAGATATATTTCTTTTAATCCAAAAGAAGGCTTAATGTCCTTGTTGGGTCATAATAAATCCACTTCCATGTATGTTCCTGATTTCGATAGAGGGATCATTTTTAAGGTACTTTCTCAATTTGGTAATGAAAACATCCATGCTGCGAGTCGTAAAATAACCATCATCTCCCCAAATTTTTTTTAGCGCTACCTCGCGGGGCAACAATTCATTTTTATGTTCGCAAAGTAGTTGAAGTAGTGCCGATTCCTTAGGGCTGAGTAATTGTTTTTCATCGTTTAGACTTATTTCGCGCAATTGCGGATCAAAAATATATTTGCCAATGGCTACCTGTTGGGTATTTTGAATTAAATGATATTCAGACCTTTTAAGAACAACAGCAATCTTTAAAAGCAATACTTCTGCATCGAATGGTTTAATGATATAATCGTCAGCTCCAAGCCGATACCCTGTAACAAGATCCTCTTTTAATGACTTGGCAGTAAGGTATATAATTGGAATATTTGTATCCATTGACCTGATTTCGCGCCCAATCGTAAAGCCATCAACATTTGGTAACATCACATCAAGAAGGCATAAATCGAACGTTCCTTCCTTAAAAGTCGTAATAGCATGTTTACCATCGCTGAGCCAGGTGACATGAAAACTGCATATTTCGAGATATGATTTCAAGACCGTCCCAAAGCTTAGATCGTCCTCGACAAAAAATATTTTATTATTCTTTTTCATCTCCGGTTAATTAAGAATGGTACAAAAACAATAAAACGGCTTCCTTTGCCGGGTTCGCTATAAACTTTGATAGTTCCTCCGTTGGCATCCAGAATTGCCTTCACATAGCTTAGACCAAGTCCGAATCCCTTTGTATTGTGGATATTCCCAGAAGGAAGCCGGTAAAACTTTTCAAAAATCTTCGATTGAACCGCTTTGGTCATTCCAATTCCGTGATCTTCAATCGAAAGGTTTATCCCTTTTGGGCAATTCACTGTCGAAATAATGATATCGGGTGATTCATCGGAATATTTATTTGCATTGTCCAAAAGATTGAATATTAGATTGGTAAAGTGAATTGGATCTGTAGTTGCAACCGGATTGACCGCATCAAGTTTTGTCTCTATTCTGCCACCTCTTTTATCAACCTGAATCGTTATGCTTTTAATTACTTCCGTGATCAGTATATGGAGATCAACAGCTTGAAAGTTAAATTCAAATTCCTTCCTGTCGAATCTTGCTATCTGGAGTATTCGTTCAACTTGTTCGTTCATCCGCGAATTTTCTTTTTTGATCATTCCGGCAAAAAACCGTATCTTTTCCTCATCGTTAATCACCCTTTCATTGGAAATCGAATCGGCTGCTATTGAGATTGTTGCAATAGGAGTCTTGAATTCGTGTGTCATGTTGTTGATAAAATCAGATTTCATTTCAGAAATCTTTTTTTGTTTGATTATCAGGTATATGCTTAACGAGAAGGTAAGGAAGATAATCAATGTGAACACTGTGGAAAGTGAAAGCAATTGGGTTGTTGTCCGGCCGATAAATTGATCCCTGTCAGGAAAGTAAACTGCTAATCCGATGTTCTTCCTGAAAACATCGTTCGGAAATAGGTTGACTTTATACACTTTTCCAGGAACGGATGTTTTTGCAAATTGTTTGGTTAGGCTATCAGAAGTGTTGATCGAATATTTATATAGGATAGGGATTGCTTTTTCGGCCAATTCCTCCTTGAGTATTTTATTTAACTGAATCTCATCGATGTAACGTCCGGTTTCCCAACTGTTGTATTCTATCTTGATCCGATTTGACAGTTTTTGCAACTGTTCGATTCTTTTTTCAACCTTGCTTCCCAATACCTGATTGCCTGCGACAAATACGGTATCAGCAAATGTTATGAAAGTTTGCATTGATTGTCCTTTGTTCGAATGATGGTATAAAGCTAATGGTTCATTTAGGATATTTTAATTATTCATCGATTTCACAGAACCTCTTTTAGAAGCAATAACCCTTATTTTCCCATTATTTGTGTCTTTTTTTATAGTTACGTCAATATCGGTCGACCCTGAGATTGGAGGTGGTGGAGGCGGTGGAGGAACTAAAGTATTAAAATCTACGTTTGAGCTATCATTCTTCTCATTTAAATTTTTTATGATTTTAAGGTCATAACCGGTTTCAAGACGGCTGACCGTTTTATTCATTGCATCATTGACAGATCGGTCGAAAAGTTCATTTCTGACTTTTACCGAATTGTTAAACCAATAAATTTGAACTGAAACAATTCCCAAAAGGGAAATTCCCATCAGTATTACCAATCCGGAGATCATTCGTTTATTCATATGCAAATAATTTATGCCGTTCAAAAATAGTCATTAATATAACCATGTTTTCAACTTTAACTTTACCTTAACTCTTTTTCACCCGGTCTTAACCATTTGGGACCAAGAAACACCTTACTTTTGGATTGTATTTGTAAATGAAATGATATTTAATTTTAAATTAAATCAAAATGAAAAGAATCATGTATTTTAAAAACCATTATGGGACAATGCTGGTCTTTTGGGGATTGTTTTTTACAGCATCCTCATTTACCTTCGGGCCGGTGGGTGATGTGGCATTAGCTGATAATGGACCCCAAAAAAAAGTCATACGGGTGAAAGCCCTGGTCAACAAAGATGGAAAGACGACCTCAATCGACACGACCTTTAATTTTGCTGATGAAAAGGCCGTTCGGGTAAAGGTCGATTCCATCCTTAAAAAGGTCCAAATTGTTGGAAAAGGTGATGGGAAATCAGTTGTTCATATGCACAATGGTGCAAAAGTGGTGAAACTGAGCAAGAACTCCGGGAACAATTCGACCAGCGGCCAACAATTTGATATTTTCATTTCAAGCGATGATTCCACTGGTAAAAGTGATGAGAAGCGAATCATCTATTTTGGTGACAAGGGTAAGATGGAATTTTCCGGTGAAATGGATCCTAACGGCCTGGTTCCACCTCCACCTCCACCACCTCTGGCCCCACCTACTCCAATACAGAATTATGGCAATTTCCATTTTGGGGTTGATCCTTTCAGTTTTGATACAAAAGATGAGTCAATAATTTCTTATGAAAAAAAGGATATTGGGAAGGGGCTTGAGAAAATCACAATTATTAGAAAGAAACGAGTTGAGAGTGAAATCAACAAGGATGTAGAGGTTAAAGTTGAAGTTTCTGATGATCAGAAAAAATAATACAATTGTCATTAATCTGATATTCAAGAATATAATAAAAAGAGGCGGAATGAATCCCGCCTTTTTTTATTTGAATGACAACCTTAATTATGCTGGCATTGGAGGTAATGACCAAGGTGCACGATAAGTATGTTTGATCAATTCAGCAGCAAATTCAGTTGCAGGAACCGGGTCAGTATATACTTTTTCGAATGTTGGGTGACCATCATGGATGCTGAACTTATCCTCAAGAACGATTTTGATTTTCTCGTCTGCGGTAATGTTTGTGAATTTCATATTTGGTCCATCCCATTCAAGTTCTTTATTGAGAGTTTGAAGGCGAACTGCCAAAACACCCATAACAACCATTTCGTTGAATGGTCCTGATTGGCTAAAATCAGAAGCTGTTTTAACGCGGGTTTCCGGAGATTCCTTGGCTGCACGAACCCAATCCATTTCGTGTGAAAGTGGAGCAACACGGCGACGGAATTTAGGTGCGTTTTCAGGTTTGCTAACTGTGCCATCAGGACGCAATATCCAAGGATTAACACCGTAACAACCACAAACCAAAATACCCTTGGTACCATGGAAGAATACACAACCACCCTGATCATTAGGATTCTTTCCTGCCGGCCATCCTGCAGGAAGCATCGGCTTAATACCACCATCATACCAATATACTTCAACCTGAGGAAGTTTAACTTTGGCAGCTTTTGCTGTTGGTCTGGCCGGGAAGGTCAGTTTAACAGATTGTGCAGTTGGTGCGCAATCCTTAAGTAACAAGGTTGAATTACCTTGAGCTTTAATTGGATAGCCAAGTTGTAGTCCCATAAAGACCGGATGTAAAATATGACATGCCATATCGCCTAATGCACCGGTACCATAAGCCCACCAACCGCGCCAGTTCCATGGGTGATAAAGTTCGTTATAAGGACGCATCTGAGCCGGACCTGTAAATAAATCCCAATCAAGAGTTTCAGGAACCCATTGACCTTGTTTTGGAGTATTTAAACCCTGTGGCCAGATAGGACGGTCAGTAAAAGCTTCAACTTTACTTACTTCTCCGATCTCTCCATTGGCAATCCATTCGCATGTTAGGTTAACACCTTCGCCTGATGAACCCTGATTACCCATTTGAGAGGCAATTTTATATTTATCGGCCAGTTTGGTCAATAAACGGGATTCATAAACTGTATGGGTAAGAGGTTTTTGCACATAAACATGCTTGCCCAAAGTGATCGCATTGGAAGCAATGATTGCATGGGTATGGTCGGCAGTGGCAACCAAAACTCCATCAATTGATTTTCCAATTTCATCGTACATCACCCTCCAGTCTTTGTACTTTTTGGCATTCGGATATTCTTTAAAACAGCCTTCTGCATACTTCCAGTCAACATCACATAAACCAACGATGTTTTCGGAAGAAAGGTTTTTTAAATTTCCATGACCCATACCGCCAATACCAACTCCGGCGATATTCAACTTGTCACTTGGAGCCTTATGTCCCAGACCTGCAATTGTGTTTGAGGGTATAATGGTGATTGCTGCAGCCGCTGCTGCACCAGTTCCCAAAAAGCCCCTTCTTGAAACTTTGTTGTTCTCTTTCATGGTAATGAATTAATCTTATAACGTTTGATGTTTTGTAATCGACGGCTAAAGATATTGGTTCTTTATGATACCAACAAATTTTTTAAGATTTTTATTGTGCTTAAATTGAATCACAATAATTACGTGATGTGTTTCGGGGAACTTTTAGTTTTTAGTAAAGCTAAAATACATTTAATCAGCAGTATATTTCAAAATGTCAATCAATAAGAATCTCAATAACTGCACTTGTCAACCATGGTGATGTAAATGTAACCTTGCTTTTCCCTTTTTTTCCTGACGACTGTAAATAAGCTATCATTTTCCCTTGAAATACCCTTTGTCTATTATCCTTATAGTCTTCCATATCAGCTGGATTACTGGCTTCAAGCCCCAGAAGTTTAATATTTCCATCAGTGATACAAGTTATTTCATCATCTGCCAACAGCACTGGTTTTCCGGTTTCATCAACAATTTGTATTTCAATTTGTGCTACTCCTTTATTGGAAGAAATATTTTTATTGGTCGCATTTGCCCTGATTGCATATGGCCGATTACTTGTTTCGATCAAATATCTTGATGCTTCCTGTCCAGAATTGAAACCGATCACTTCAAGTTTTCCTGGAACAAAGGGAATATCCCAGTAATTGACCCCTGTTTCAGAATTGTATTCCTGTTTAGCCCCGATGACTTTTCCATTGAGAAGCAGTTGCACCTCATTACAGTTTGTGTAGCTGACAATCCTGATTGTGTCACCTGCACTATAGTTCCACACAGGTAAAGCATCGATCGATAGTTGGTTGTTATATTTCCTTTTTTTATAGGTGCCGGCATAAATCATTGGTTTATCAGACCAAAGGCTTTCCCTGAAATAGGCGCGTGGTTTTTTGAATCCGGCAAGATCAATCAGACCAGAGGTAAATCCGCGCGAAGGCCAACTGTGCGATTCGCCGAGATAATCAAATCCAGTCCAAAGAAACTGACCAAAAATATAATCGTTGTCACGAACTGCTTTCCATGCTTCCATTGAGTGTCCATTTTCGCTGCCATACAGAATCCGTTTTGGATAGGTTGCATGATCCTGCTTGTACCTGTTTTCAGTATAATTATATCCGACGACATCGAGAGCTCCAGGATATTCCGTTTCATTTGACATTACAGGGCCGGCAAGTCCGGCAGTTACAGGCCTTGTAGGATCGTTTACCTTAACAACGGCAGCAAGTTTTTTAGCAATTGTCCCCAATCTCTCGGCATTGGGTTGGTTTGGGAGGTATCCTTTTGTATGTTGCTGACCTATTCCTTCTTTGTCCAAGATGGGGTGAGAATATGGATCATTGGGATAATCAACCTCATTCCCAATGCTCCACATGAAAACTGAAGGATGGTTCCTGTCACGGAGTACCATATCCTTTAAATCTTTTTCCCCCCATTTTTCAAAGAACTCTGCAGGTCCATCGAAACCTGGAGTGCCGATATTCCAACCTTGCATCCATTTTTTCTTTGGAAATTCCCACTCGTCAAAAGCTTCGTCAAGTACCAGCATTCCCAATCGGTCACAAAGATCATAAAGTAACGGGGATTGTGGATTGTGACTGCACCTTATGGCATTGCAACCGATTGATTTTAAGGCAATCAATCTGCGTTCAAGTACCTCTTCAGGAACTGCGGAACCAAGACAACCTGCATCGTGGTGTAAGCACACCCCTTTAATTTTCATAGATTTTCCATTAAGCGAAAATCCTTTGTCCTGATCGAACCCAAGTGTCCTGAGCCCAATATTTTCAATTGATTTATCTACCAATTGGCCCTCCTGAAAAACAGAAGTTACCAACTGATAAAGAGATGGAGCATCAATACTCCATAAATTTGGCTTATCAATCTTGATATTTTGTTCTAACTCGGCAGAAATGCCCATTTTAATACTCAGCTTACCAGTGGATTTAGCAATGGTCTTATTCTCATTGTTGATAATTTCTTGAATAACAGTAAGATGTACCGGACGAGCAGACGTGTTTACTAAAGTAGTTTTGGTTTCGACCAAGGCTTGGTTTAATGAAACTGACTTTGTCGAACAAAATACGCCCCATAAACCAAGGTGAACAGGATTTTTATAAATAAGGTAAACGTCCCTGTAAATTCCCGAACCAGTGTACCAGCGCGAATCGGCATATTTGCTGTGATCTACTCTTACGGCAATAGTGTTCTTTTCTCCGAATTTAAGGTGAGGCGTAAGGTCATATTGAAAAGATATATAACCATTTGGGCGCATTCCTAACGAAACTCCGTTAATAAATACTTCTGAGTTGCGATAAACCCCTTCAAAATAAATATATACATTTTGGGTGGTTTCCTGGGACGGAATATTCAGTGTTTTCCTGTACCATGCAATTCCACCTGGCAAATAACCAGTCGCACTTGCAAGATTTGGATTTAAAGGGCCTTCAACACTCCAGTCGTGTGGTAAGTCTATGATGCGCCATTTTGAGTCATCAAATTCAGGTGTGGCGGCTTTTTCGACGTCCCCTTTTTGGAATTTCCAGCCATCGTTGATTTTTACTGAAGATCCTGCTGTTACTTGTGTAGATGCAGGGGTAGCTGATAGCAGAAATGCGAATAGTAAAATGATAAGAACGACTGTTTTATTGTAGATGAACAATGCCTTCATAATGAATAATATAAGTTACAGTAGATTCGTTCAAACTAAAACTTTAATCAATGTTTGTAATTGAAGTCAGTTTTTAATTATTTGGTACTTAGGGCAATCCGAAAACCGACATTGCTAAAATGCTCTTCGGGGTTATTTTCATCGCGATTGGAGGCACGGCTATAGGGTCCATCGTCGTCCCAACCACCACCGCGATTTACGCGGGTTGTACCTGATGTGGGACCAGTTGGATTGCCACGCGGATTACTTTTGTATTCGCCATACCAATCACTACACCATTCCCAAACATTCCCGGTCATGTCATACAGGCCCCTTTCATTGGCCAATTTCTGTTTTACAGGATGAGTTTTTCCTTCACTGTTAGCCGCATACCAGCCATAATCACCAAGTTTTTTCTCAATATTGATTCCGGACCAACTGTTTTTAAATCCTGAAACATCTATAGAGGCAGCATATTCCCATTCGGCCTCAGTTGGAAGCCTGTAATTTTTTCCTGTTAGAATGTTCAATTTTTGGATAAACTCCATCGCTTCGTTCCAACTTACCCTCTCAACGGGTAGGTCATCACCTTTATTGTTACTTACATTGTATTCCATTACCGATTTAAAGAAGGCTTGGGTTACTTCAGTACTGCACAAATAAAAATCATCAATATCAACCGAATGTACTGGTTTTTCGACACTCCGGCCTTCATTACTGCCCATGCGGAATGTTCCACCTTTAACAGCCACCATAGTAAATTCCATCCCATTTACCGATTCAGTAAAAGGTCTGGGAGCTAAGTCAAAATTATAAACATTTTCAGTTCGCGATTTTACGACAGTTATGTTCCTTACAATCTTTTGAATCCCTTGTTGAAGGCGTACCAAATGATTCCCGATTGTGAGGGTAATACTAAATGGAGTTATTCCTACTTTAACGCTATCAACATAA
Source organism: Mariniphaga sp. (assembly GCA_037128295.1). Classification (GTDB taxonomy): domain Bacteria; phylum Bacteroidota; class Bacteroidia; order Bacteroidales; family Prolixibacteraceae; genus JAAFHB01. The sequence continues at coordinate 38,396 of JBAXWR010000009.1, read as the reverse complement.
ATCTCTGCACCAGATGGAGTTGAATTAAGGAACACCTTTTGTACTTGAACAGCGACCTCTTTCGGGAGTTCCGGTTTAGCTGGTTCTGTTTTAGCTGGTTCTGTTTTTATTGGTTCTGTTTTTATTGGTTCTGTTTTTATTGGTTCTGTTTTCGTTGGAGTTGTTGGTTGCTTTGTTGTTTTATTATCTGCCGGAGTATTTTGCAAAACTCTGTTTCTTAATGAATTAGATGTCTGAGTGGTCGTATTCTCATTGTCTGAATTCTGTAAAATTCTGTTTCGCTCTGTATTCGGAATTGTTGGAGGATTGTTTGTTTCAGAATTATTTTGTGGCTTTGTATTTTGTACGGGGGCAGTAACCTGGTCATTCGGAATTTGCTTAACCTCTGGCGACTTACCCCTGACAAGTTGTTCGTTAAGCATTGTGACTTTGCCTTCAACAATGGTAACTATCTTATTTACTGTAATAAAATTCTGACGGCTTAGTTCTACGGTTTGATCGCCGATAAGGAGGCTATCAATCGTGTTGGGTGTTACTTTGTATTTATTCCCATTGATTGTGATTGCAGCCCCTGAGGGTTTGGTAATGACATTGAGGGAACCATAAATTGGTGAAGGCTGAAGATCAATTGTCCGTTTCTCACCAGCCGCAACTTCAATATCCTGTTTAGCAGGGCTATGGCTTTGTTTTCGTGCTTCAATAGAATATATTCCAGCATTGAGTCGACCTTTCCATGAGCCATTCTCTTTTTTCTCATTATTGATAAAAATCGTCGCATCGGTTTGTGAGGTAATAGTTACTTCTGCAAAAGTAGGTATCAAAGTTATCGACACAGGTGTTGTTTTTCCATCCGACACCGTTATTTTCTGAGTTGTTGGCTCAAACATCTCTTTGATTACTTGGATAGTATGTTCACCGCTTGGTAAGGCGTCACTTTGGCAAGGGGTTTTTTGTGGTAGAAATTTTCCATCAACGGCAACCCTGGCGTCGGCTTCGGGAATACTGGTCACCTCAATATAGCCAAAAGCGGGTTTAAGTTTTACATCAATTTCTTTTTTCACGTCGCTAATTTGGACCATTCCGGCATCACTATGATACATCGGCGCTTCAATGCGATAGGAATAATTTCCTGGTTTGTGTTTGGCCTGATAAGCGCCACTTTTGACAAAAAGATCATTGATATAAATTGAGGCATCCGCAGGTTCCGGATTGATGACAAGCCATTGGCTTTCAATTGTTTCATCAACAGTTGTAATTACTTTGCCAGTAGTGAGTACCAGTTCATAAACCGTTGCTTTTTCGATAGCTTGCTGGAAAAGGTAATCTCTTAATAACCCCAATTGAGGGTGCGAGATTGTTATTCTTTTCGCTCCAAAAGGTACATATACCCATATTTCTGAGGTTTTTGGAACTGTTTTTACAACGCCTATTTGTCCGCAATCAAATGAAAAACCAGTTTGGGTGGTAACAACTTTGATGATGGCACAGATGTCACCATTCTGATCTTTAAGTGGTTCGTTAACGCGCGCATCAAGATCGTTTTCAAGTTTGCGGAAAGACTTTACCCCTATGTCTGCTAAAAGAGTTTCGCTTAAGAAAAAGATAAGGAAGATAGTTAAAAGATTTTTCATTTTTTTTCATTCTAATTTGCAAAGATACAAATGTATGTGTTCTATTACAAATAATCAAATGTGTGTAATCCCTCAAAAATGTAAACCAACCAATCTTATGGAGTTGTAAATGAAACTTGCGTCCCATAACTAGTTCCTGTACTGTTAGTTGCATAAGCCCTTACATAGTAGGTCGTTTTTGTTGTCAATCCCGAAAGGGCACTTGTAAAAATACCAGCCCCTGAACCATTCGAACTTTTTGTATTAGCGATTGTAGGATTTATAGCAGTACTCCAACAGACACCTCTTGCAGTCACTGATGTACCACCAGTATTTGTAATATTTCCCCCGCCAGCTGCACTTGTGGTTCCAATGGACGTAATCGAAGTAGTAGTTAGAATTGCTAAACCTACTGTTGTAGTTACAGTCAATTGGGAGCCATAAGCAGTTCCAATGCTATTGGTTGCATATGCCCTGATATAATAGGTGGTTACTGGAGATAATCCTGTGATCGAACTAGTGAAAGTGCCTGATCCTGGCCCATCAGATGTTATTGAATTACTGATAGTTGGATTCTGGGACGTACTGTAACAAATACCCCCGGCTGTTATCGTGGCGCCACCATTGTTGGTGATATTACCACCTGAAGTAAATGATGTTGAAGCAATTGAAGATGCAGAAGTGGTAGAAACAGTAGGTAATACAGCCAACGTAGTAAAAGATATTTCGTTTCCATAGATTGTCCCGATACTATTTGTAGCATAAGCCCTTACATAGTAAGTTGTTCCAGGGGTCAACCCAGTAATTGAACTTGTGAAACTACCACTGAAAATGGTGGCGGAAATTTTTGTATTGGAAGTAGTCGGATTTTGCGTAGTTGCCAAACATATCCCGCTTGCAGTTACGGTCGCACCACCATTACTTGTTATATTGCCTCCTCCGGTAGCTGTCGTAGATGTAAAAACAGAGATCGCAGTAGTTGTTATGGTTGGAAGGGCAGCTAAAGTAGTAACCGTCACTTGTGAACCATATTCCGTACCTACACTATTTGTAGCATACGCCCTGATATAGTAGGTTGTTGCCGGATTTAGCCCTGTTATAGAACTTGTGAAACTCCCGGTACCTGATCCGTCAGTGGTTTTATTGTTGCTGATGGTCGGGGTTTGGGTCAAACTGTAACATAATCCTCTTGCCGTAACCGTAGCCCCACCGTCACTTGTGATGGTTCCACCAGAAGTAAAAGAGGTGGAGGCAAGCAACGAAACTGCTGTTGTTGTAAGGGACGGCAACACCGCCAATGTTGTTGCCTGGACTTGATTGCCATAAGCAGTACCCTGACTGTTAATCGCATAGGCCCTAAAGTAATAAGTCGTACTAGGCGACAAAGCTGTTATAGAAGCACTAAAAGTTCCTGTTCCGCTTCCAATTGCTAATTTATTGCTGCTTGTAGTCGGGGCTGTAGTTGTTGCCCAACAAATCCCACGTGTAGTTATTGGGCTTCCTCCATCAGTTGTTATGGTTCCCCCAACGACCATTGCAATTCCGGTAATTGAAGTAGGATTGGCTGTTGTAAGGGTTGAGGGCAAAAGTGGAGTAATCTGGACTGTGACCGAATTACTTATAGAATTTCCGGCATAAGCTGTAATAACATAAATATTTGGCTGACCACCAGTTGGAGTGGCATCGATTAGTTGAGAACTCGATACTGATTGATCTGGCAAAGTTGTATTTGTACTACCTACCGATTTTTGAATCTTAAATCCTGAAATGTTAGGTATTGGTTGAGACCACGTCAATTTTACCGTAATTCCTTCCTGAATGGCCTGAAAATTTGTTGGTGTCCAGATATCTTTGGGGCATTGAGGGTCAAATGGGTTGATCCACAGGCGTTCCCCACAGGATGATAAAAGCAACATTATAGATAAAAGTAAATATACAATTGTTTTCATGGCTTGATCTTTTTAATTTTAGGTCAGAAATTATAGGCTAAACCAACTCCAGCACCGTTCCTTAACTGAATTGGGTAGAAACTAATTGGTACTGGTTTTTTCTTGGCATTACCTTGTCTTATTGCTTTTATAAAGAATTTCAGGGTACTAAAAGCTGCTACTCCGGCCGATATTTGAAAAATTTGGTCATACATTTCTACCTGGCTATGCAAATTACCAGCATCTGACATTGCACTTTGATATTGTTTGTAATAATCCTCAGATTGAAGATAAGAATATGCAGTTGCAGCTCCACTCAATAAGGTGGTAATCAACCAAAAAGTCTTACCCCTTCTTAAACTGTAATATTTGGGAATATATTTCCTTTTATCACTTTGTGTGACAGTAGGAATAGTCACGTCTTGATTTATAAATTGAACTGGTTTAACCACATTTTGAGTCGAATCTTTTGTTACGGCCTCTGGCACCTTTTCAAGTGTCTCGTTGAGTTCTGTGTTTTTTTTATCAAGGGTTACTGTCTTCTTGCCAGGTAAATAACCGTTCAAACTTAGTAGAACAGAGTGATCACCTTTTTGCAAGGTCAAACTTTTTGGAGTCGTTCCATACTCTCTTCCATCAATATTTATAGTGGCACCTGATGGGGTCGAGTTGATGGCTAAAACTTGCCCTTTTGTCAGGGACGTGTTTAATGTGACGGTCTGGTTCTCAGTGACAAATGCTTTCTCAATAGTTGTAATATACTGATTTAGTGATAATTCAACTTCGTATTCGCCGATGATTAAATCATTGATGGTATTGGGGGTGGTACCAAATACTTTACCATTTATGGTAATGGTTGCCCCAATCGGCGTAGAAATAATATCAAGGGAACCATATATCGGAATGGGTTGTAAATCAATTGTTTGTTTATCTCCTGCTGCAATTTCGATATCTTTTTTCGCAGGGTGATGGTTGGGTTTGCGTGCCTCAACAGAATAAACACCAGAATTCAATCTCCCTTGCCACGAACCGGCTCCTTTTTGTTCGTTATTAATATAAACGGCGGCGTCGTTGGGAGCTTTTATACTTATCTCCGCAAAAGTAGGTATTAGCTTAAAATTACAAGGTTTCGTTTTTCCATCTTCAACCATAATCTTTTGAAAGGATGGTTGATACATTTCTTTAAAAACCTGTACAGTGTGTTCTCCACTTGAAAGTGGTTCTGTTGTTCCGGGTGTCGTCTTTGACTGTAATTTTCCGTCCACCAAAATTTTGGCTTCCTGTTCCGGTTCACTTGTAACGGATAAATATCCGAAAGCGGGTTTTAATTCAACATTCAAAACTTTAGCAGTATCGGCAATGACAACGTTTCCCGCCTCAGTATAATATAAAGGTGATTCCACCCGATACTTATAGCTGCCTGGCTTAAGCCTTGCCAGGTAAGCCCCATTTTTGACAAACCGATCATTCACATAAACCATTGCATCTGCTGGTATTGGATTGATGGAAAGCCACTGGCTATTTATTTCTTCAACAACTGTGGTTATTACTTTTCCTGAACTTAAAACTAACTCATAAGCCGTTGCTTTTTTAATGGGAACCGGGAATAAATAATCCCTTAAAATTCCAAGTTGGGGATGTTCAATAGTTAACCGTTTTGATCCGGAAGGGAGGTAAATCCATATTGCAGACTGTTTCTGTTCAACTTTTACAATGCCTGACTGATCACATTCAAATAAAAATCCTGTTTGGGAAGTTATGACTTTGATAATTGCACAAGCATCCCCATTAGGATCTTTCAGTGGTTCTTTGGAGCGTGCATCAGCATCATTTTCAAGTTTTCGGAACGATGTAACACTGAGTTTAGCAGCTAATGAGCCTGTTAGGGCAATTAGCAATAGGAAGGTTATTAGCTTTTTCATTTGTTTTATCGTTATTAATATTTCAATTAAGAGATTTCATCAAAATAATATGTTGAGATTTAAAAGTCGCCTACTCCATAAATACTTCCATCAGGATTTTTTTCAGGTTGCCATGTTCTGACATGAATCTGTGGTTTAAGCGTATCGGATAAGTCAACCAAAAGGAAAAGATAACCGGTATCGCCATAATTAGTCGAAAAATAATCCTGCTTGATCTGGATTCCGTAAACCTCATTCCCCTTACCGGAGCGGCGTACAGTATTGTCAGCAAACCTAATATTGATAAATTCATTGCTTGCAAATGAATATTTGAGTTTTTTGAGGTATTCGTCTTTTGTTTGCCGGTTGTATTTGATAATTGTATTATTGGCATAGCGGGAATCTGATGAAGTATTCACCTTGGTAACCAAACCAGTAATGATTAAAGCATCGTCAGCAAAAATCCTGTCAATGTAATCAAACCGTTTTAACGTAAAAGCGGTTTTGTAATTTTCGAGGAAACACATTAATAATATCCGGTTATCTTCACTCCATGTATTGTTGGAGGCAATATCTTCCACTGCTTTTTTTGAGAGCCCGAAAGTAAGGTTGCACACTTTTTTGTCTTTGTCGAAATAAAAGATGACATCTTCAATGAATATCCGGTTATTGGTTTTAAAACTAAAACTCATTGGAATAGATCGGCAGATCACATAATCACCATACCTAAAATATTTGAGGTCGAATGACTTAACTATTTTAGCATTTCCATATTGAAGCAAACTTTGAAAAATGGAATATCCATCTTCGGTAAAAAGAGGTTTGACTGAGGCGTAATTTTTTATGGTTATTGCATTAACAATGTTTTTCATAATATCTGGTCCAATAATTGAATCTGCAAGGGCATGGACAGTTCCGGTGGCATTAACAGATTTTTCTTTCTCATTTTTTGCTGCCACTGTCGCCAAAGGTTTTGGCTTCAGAGATTTACTAACATTGATATAGCTGTCTTTATATGGAACCTGAGGCAGTTTTTGGATAACGTCCCTAAGCTCCATATCAATTGATGCTTCGTTCTCAAAGGCATATTCCGCTTTTAAGCGTATTTCGGTAGCGCTCTCAGATTTGGGGAGCTCTACTACCCCAATACCATCTTTGCCACTGATGATATTTGACCAATCCTGCCCTCCCCAATAGGTGTAGTCGAAGTTGCGGACCGGTTCATTTTTGTACTTAATTTCTAAAACATAGTTGGAATAGTTCTCTTTGATTTCGACGGTATCCATTTTTACCGAAATATTGATAAAAATTTGGTTGATTTGTAGGGGTATCCAGGTAACCAGCAATTCTTCGGTTCCTGCTTCACATTTCATTTTTATTTCGCTGGATGCGGGATGGCTTCTTAACAATGTTTGTGACCAATAAAAATAACGAAGTGCATCTGCAATTTGTAAGTTTTTGAGCGCCATTTCTCCGTTATGAGCCAACTCAATAATTTTATTTTTGCGCAATTCGAATATTTTTGAAATTTCACCCCGTTTAATAAAACGAAATACCTTTATGCTCGGTTCATTTGGTTCGATGATTAATCGGCCTGTATTATTGAGTGTTGCATTAGAATAAGTTTTTACAACATCATTTACGGTTTCCTTAAACTTATCACCTGTCTCTGTTACTGTCCGCTCGAAATTGCTCTCAACCTGTGTAGATATCTGTCCAATTATATCTGCTAAAGCAGCCTGATCCGCCGCTTTAAGTGTCGTTCCAACACCTATACCCCAAATATAGGAAGAGTCAGCTTGAATTTCCTCATATTTCTGGGCATTGACCCAATTCGGAAATGCAAAAAAACATAGAAACCCGCAAAAAACTGTCGAAAAATATCTATTCAGCATCGATTATTGATATATATTTAGTTACAAAGTTTAATTGGAAAAATCCTTAACCACTTATTCGTTCGTCTGCTATAAAAACTTAAATGTAAAAATAACAAGATTTTCATTCATTTCAGCCAAAATTCCCGATTTTTACTAATTCATTAAAATTAATTAATTTATTTTAATTGCCTTTTTAACTTTTTATAGAAGTCATTTAATCAGGAATTTACGTTTTAACATGATTGAAAAGGAGAATAAAAAAAGTACCTAAAGTGACGAAAACGGCAAATTTCGGACTTTAGGTACCCAAAAAGAGTTGAAAAGGTTACTTTAAAATGTCTTTTCTCATGTTCATTGTCTGTTGTGAATGATCCTTATCGTAGTCGAAAAGCATATCTCCATTTAGCCGGTACAACCGGATGGAATTAAGGTTGAACCATACTACCATTTTCCCAACCTTGATTCCTGAAAGGATATCAAATTGAAGGTCTCCGGTGCGTAAAGAACTGATACTTAATGTTGATTTGTTTTTGACTTTTATTTTATCAATCATAATATCGTCTCCGTTTTCAGTCATAATGGTGATTACCCCTTCTGAATTTTTGACAAAATTAATCCGGGACAGGTTTTTATAAATATTGGGACAATATTTTTTGAATCCCGGATTGTACTTGTCGAAAGCAGTTTGCGCATCATTACCAGATAGTGTTACGCCCATATTTTTGACAAGGTTTATTGCAGCAAATAACCCAGCAACACCTTTATCTGTTTGATTTTGTAGCTGTGCATCTACTTCTTTTTTTAACAATTCCGGTGAAGCAGCAATAACTTCACTTGCAAATTTTGCATTTACCGCTGATGGTGTAGCCGAAAATACCCTGTTAACGATCCCATTGTAAACCAGTTTATCGGCACCGTTGGTAAAAAGGCCGTAATCAGAGAAGTCATCATAAACTCCAGTGCGGATCACCCCCTGACTTTTGCCTTCGGTGTTAAAAGTTGCAGAGAATGCAACCGGTGCATCGCTGGGGATGCTATCAAGATTTAACTTACGAAGCCACTTTACATCGCCTGCTGATGAAAGGCTTGCAACAAAAGCATCAGGTTTATCGCCATTAGTACTCAAAGTTGTACCACCGGCAGTTAATTTCCCTCGGAATGACCCAGCAACAAAAATATTGCCCTTTGAATCTGATGTTGCTGAAACACCAACAGTATTTCCAGTTGCAGCCATCGAAACAGCCCATCCTGGTTTTCCATCTGCCAGGATACGGCCTATGAAGCAGGCATTTATATTGTTTGAATTTGCCAATGCCTTACCAACCAGAGATGCGGATCCATTGTAATAACCGGTAAGTATGGAGGAACCATCGGTAAGTTTAATAATATTTTGTAGATTGCTTGCAGGGAAGCATCCTCCTTTTTGGGCGAGGCTCCAAAGCGATTTTTCGGTAATATCTTCACCTCTTGTGTTTTGCATAGGTATCACACCTGGAGATACATTTTTGAAATTGGGCATTGCCATACCAACAGAGGCTCCAATATAAGTAGGGTCAGAAATAACAAATTGGTTTTGGCTATAGCTGACATAATCACCTGGAACCTTTGAGCTGAATTGAACTGCCGTTGCAATGTGTTCCGGATATTCAAGCCCTACAACATTTAGGCCAACCAATTCGCGTACTAAATAAGAAAATAGAACGGATCTGTCCTCACAATCACAGAACGGATAGAAGAAAACTTCTTCTGCAAAGAAGAATTTCTCGTGACCGAACTGTTGCGGGTCGGTTTTATAAGCAAAAGCTTTTTGTACAAAGCTCAATAGAAAATTAACCGCATCAAGTTCCTTCATACCTGTTATCATCGGTTGTAAAGAGGCAGCTACCGATTCTTTTGCCTGAAGGGATACCGCGGCATTAAAGTAAACCGACATATCGACATTTGGATAATCTTTGTATAAATTTACCAGGCCCTGATCGTAAGAAACCATTACCTGATAGGTTGTGCCGAGGTAGTCAAATTTGAGATTTTTGGTGGCTACCTTCCGTCCAAGGTTCATGGGGAAAGGGATATTAAAATCAATTGGCCTGTTGGCTCCGGCATAGTCCTTGTCGTAAGTGTTCAGATGGTTTCCATCCGTTTGGGTCATAATATAATAGGAAACGCCGTTTTCAGTTAGATAGCTGACGCCATAAATTGTATTGTGCGAAGGAAGCAAGAGCACGATTTTGTTCGACTCTGTTGCAAGCCTTATTCCATAACCAGATCTCAACATCAGGAACCAGATTGCCAGTGTTTCACCTGATTCATTGGCCGGGTAAAGAGTTTGTGCGAATTTTTTGACAAGAAGGTAATAGCAAAAATCGTTCAGGTTCATATCCTCCTTTTGTGCAAGTAGTTGATCTACCATAGACGAATATTTCGTTGAACTGGCTTTTTCCCAATAGCGGGCTATTCCGGCCTGGTCGGTTTGATTCGCAACATCGATCTGAAATGCCGGGTCATAGTCAAGGTAAACAGGAACTCCGTAAAAATTAAATGTTGCCGGTACGCCGCTTACTATGGGTTCTGCAGGCTTTCGGATAGGTGGAATAGGTACTGCTTTTGGCTGTGGGACAGCAACAACTACTGGACCTGTACTTTTCAAAGGTATCAGCTTTGACTCTTCACGTGGAGGTATGGCTGGAGGTATATATGTAGGCAAAGTTTGTGGCTTTGGCTTCTGAGGTTGTTTCTCAGGGGCCTCAACTTTATAGGGTTTCCAGTTTCCTTTTAAAAAATCAGAAAACTCTTTGTCCCGTTTGTCAACGTATTCCTGAAATTCTTTACGCATTTTGTTCAAGTAAGCTTCTTCTTCCTGCTTGAATTTCTTAAAATTCTCGGCTTCCTTTTTTTGATACTCTTCAAAGGTTTGAGCATGAAGCGACAATAACCCGGATAGGGTAATCACTGTTGCCGTAACGATCAGTTTTCTAAGTAATTGTTTCATTTATTTTCGGAATTTTGTGTTTCAATGTCCAGAATCGGATACAAACAGTTCGAATCCAATAACATTTTCTTTATGTTGAACCTTAATGTTTTGTTTTCAACAGTGCTATTGAGGTGGATTACTGTTTCATTATAATAGTCGCTCACTTCTTTAAAAGTGATAGAATTGCCGGAAGCATTTCCTGACATCTGCCACAGTATACTTGTGATCAATGCCGGCCATAAGCCTTCGGAGGCAGTTGCACCTACTGATTTGTTCAGAAGTGAATCATTTTTCTGATTATTATTAAAATAGTAATATCGCGCATTTGACTTTGTGGCCTCTTTTCCATCGAACCATGTTGATAATTTGCACCATCGCCCATTAACATTTGTAAAGCAAAACTTCTCATACTTTGGATATGCCTTTCCAGTATCAAATCGGGTGGTCTCATAATCTGTTCGAAATATTTGCTGTGACCTGTTTGCAATATTCTCAAGGTGATATAATGCACAGGATACTTTGATATTGTTTCGCTTTTCGTTTCGGGACAATTTATTCTTCCCAGAATTGAATGTTTGATGCAATGGTTGGGGGAATGAAGTAAAAACAATGGTTTCCTTGGTGGGAAGACGGTAAGAATCTATGACCGAAATGGAATCATTGAGAGAAATCATTGCCTCTATTCGATACATCTCTTCGTATTTTGAACTTGAGGAATTGGACTTCTCTTTTTGCTTTGCAAAATTTTCTGAAACCATTTTTACTGAGCTTTTTTGCTGGAGTGCACCCAACATCAAAGCTCTATAGTAGGCTTGCCTGAATCCTTTTTCTGTGTCTTCTTCGGGATCTGAAATGCCAATACTAATACATCCACTCCCGGAAAATGATTCGGTGAATTTATCGGGAAGTATGGCCTTAACAGGAGTTGGTGCAATTAAGTTGCTATCATTCATGTTGTTGCTATCAGTCTCACGATTGAAAATATCTAAGAACGATTTGTCCATATCAACTTGTTGGCTATGTAGGTTAAGAGAAAATATAACCAACATTACCAGCACAAAAAGGGATTTTACCACCTTAAAGAAACTGTTCTTTAACTTGCTATTCATCGGTTTTTGACTTAATGAGCCCAAAATTTTTTTAGTCAATGGGATAGGCAGGCTTTAATATACGTGGGGAAGGCCAACGCTTTAACCTTAGTATAAAATATAAATAGCCACATACGCCTACCCACGGCGATGTGGCTATTTGCAGGCTATTAAGCTAAACAGGGTTAATTGCCTGTTTTACTCATTTCATCTTCGAAAGTCTTCTTGAATTTTTCGTAGTCATAATCAACCTTCAGCATTTCATCTTTCGAAAGCTTATTATTGAGCGAACTAAGAATTTCCGGACCACCAAGTTCAATACAAGTGTAGGTCTTAAAATTGCCATCCTTGGTTTTCGTCATTTCCTCACAGATGGTGCGGGTTCCTACAAGACTTTGGACGACAACCTCTCTGGAAAGATTTTCATAACGCTTGCTGAGGTCTTCCTTGTTTAAATGCTCACTTGATTTGACATAGTTATCAATAAGACTCTTCATCTTTGTTTCAATCATTGCGGCAAGTCCTGCTCGGGCTTCACTAAGTGCCTTCTTCTTTGCTGTCATTTGATCCATACTTGTCCCAATCGCAGAAAACCTAAGTGCTGTTTTATCGCTCATGTATTCAGGCCCATTGCAATACATTACAACTCTAACTTCGTCAGGAACAACGGGAGTCGAGGCAACCACCGGTTTCGAAGAACCACAGGAACTAAAAACGAGTGCGGTGCCTGCAATCGCGATCATACTTAAAAAATATTTGAATTCGAATTTCATAATTAAAAAGTTTTAGGGTTGATGAATATTTGGGATAAAATTAAAGATTAATTGGTTACAAAAATCAATATTAACAAATATTAACAAAAATTAACAAGGTGGCTGAGCTTGTTGAAACTTTAAGTATCGTTATTAAATACTAATTTAGTGTCAGTATTTTTATATTCTCTGTTAAACCTTTAAATTTGATACCACATGAAAAATTTATTGATGTTGTTACTATCCTCTCTTTTTGCAGTAGTTACAAATTCACAGAATGTTAGACAAGCATTTAAAGTTCCTTCGACTTACGATCGGAGCTCAATTACGGTTGTTTTACTTGATTTCCCTGATGGAAGTCATTCGTCAGCCGTAAGGGAGAAAATTGGAAATATTGCTTTTGCTGATAAGTACTACAACAATAATGTTGATTACTTTACAATAAGTGCTCCTTTTGGCCGTAACGATATGACCATCAAGCCAGCCGATCTGATCAGAAAAGCCTTAGATGACAAAAAGTTAGCCAATGAGATTGTTTCTAAATGGTATTCAAGAAAAAGTGATGGGTCTATGTCGCTTGAATTAATACATGAACGTGGTATGTTTAATGCCACCGATGATGCTTCATTATTGGCAAAAACAACCAAAAGGGGCAATGCAGAGCTTGAGGACTATGGCAATCGATTGATTAATCGTAGTTATATTCTTGTTTTTGATTTTCAAAGTCTGGTGACAGCCGCAGAGGCAAAAATTGCCGGAACCAGGGGATGGCAATCAACAGTAGTGAGTTATCTTTATAAAATCGACTATTCAACAGATATTCAGAATAAGGTTTATGATGCATGGATTTACAATGACGATACTCCAGAGGTTAAAGCAGATAAGAAAAACAAGTTCGAGCAGATCCGGTTCCCGATTAGTTTCGTTGCCTCCTCAGCCACTTCTGTTACTGCTCAGCAGATCATCAATAGGTCTGATTTTTTGAAGGTATTGGATCCTGATAAGTCAGAAGATCAGTTGTTAATGCAACTTGTCCAGAAGGCCTATGATGAAAACTTATATTCACTTGATAGCAAATATGAGGATTTCAGGGTGAAAACGACTATAGTTCAGGCGAGTCCAATTACGGCTAAAATTGGTAAAAAAGAGGGTGTAAAGACCGACTACAGGTTCTTTGCATATGAATATGTTTACAATGAAAGTACGAAATCAACATCACAAAAGTTGCGCGGTGTAATAAGATCAACTGTAAATATCGTTGATAACCGTCAGGTGGCAACAGGCAAATCAGGAACGACTCAGTTTTATCAAACTGCGGGTCAGAAGCTTGACGTTGGCTATTTGCTGCAGCAACGCAACGACATCGGTGGTGAAATTACTTTAGGTTACGAAACTGGAAACATTGGCGGCGTCTATGGCAGGTTGGACATTCGCCTTGGCAGGTACGTGGGAATACCATCTTTATTTGTTTACATTGAGGGAGGAGCTGAAAGTAAGGATTATAACATTTATATGGTTCCTCGGAAAGGAATCTCTTTCGTTCACTATGGATTGGGTTTTGCCAAAGGGATTATGCTGACCCGTAATATGGAATTGCGTGCTTATTTTGGAGCAGGACAGGAAGCTGCCTCACACAATGATTTCAAAACATTAGCTTTAAACCTTGGGACTTCGGATGCATTGGAAGGATTAAAATCCCTCTATGCCAAAGGTGGTGCAAACCTTGCGATTAATATCCAGCATAACATCCAGTTTGTCGGCGGTATAGGTTATTATCTATTTTTAGGAAAGCCCCAGAATAGAGATGGGAAAGAATCTACCACTTTCAATAAATGGGAAAATTTGTTTGAAAAACGGAATGGGCCTTCAATTCTTGCGGGATTTAAATTTGGCTTTTAATTGTTAAACACTGTATGTTAAATAGATAAACAAATTACGATGAAAAATGATTTGAAATTGTTTTTGGTTTTATTGTTGTCGGTTGCAACCTTTACTACGATAAACGGACAGAACCGCAAGGAACGCAAGATCCTTTATAACAGTCAGTACAACTACGAGATCGAGGCACTTGGGGTAGGTCAGGATGGGACTAAGGTGTTCAAGATATGGGGATATGGAAGCACAGTTGGCGAGGCTGTGATGTCTGCAAAGGCAAATGCTGTTGCTGCCTGTATTTTTAAAGGCCTCACAGGTGGAGCAGGTGCTGCCCCAACTCCTCCTATTTGTACGGAAGCCAATATCGAAGTGTCCAAAGCGGATTATTTTGAGAAATTTTTCGAGTTGGGCGGCAAATACCTTCAATATGTGGCCGTTACAAATGATGGTAATCCTGCAGGAGAAGACCGGCTCAAAATAAAAAAAGGATATAAAGTGGCTATATATGTACAGGTTATGTACAATGCTTTGCGCCGGCAGCTCGAAGCTGATGGAGTAGCCCGCAGATTGGATGCGGGTTTTTGAAATTGTTAAAACTTAATTTTGAGGAAAATGAAAAATCTAATTCTTACGTTTTTAGTTTTTTCCTGTTCTGGTTTACTTTTTGGACAGGCAAAAAAACCGATAATCATGGTTGTCCCCAGTGATCAATATTGCCTTAGCAGGGGTTTCAAATTGACTTTCCAGAATCAGGGAGCGACCCAGACATTGCCAGATTATAAAGTGGCTTTGCAAACCGATCCAGATCTCAGACTTGTGATCACTAAAATGGGACAGATAATGGCGGACAGAGGTTTCTCATTGAAAGACCTTGAAGCGGAACTCAAAAATATTTCGCAGGAAAATGCAGAGAATTCCTTGTTAACAAGCAGTAGTTCAGGTGCTGCACTGGCAGAGACCCCAATTGACGTCTTAAAAAGAACCGCTAAAGCGGATATTATCCTTGACCTCGATTTTGAAATTAAACGTCAGGGACCTGAACGGTACATTGTATTTAACCTTAAAGGTCTTGATGCCTACACCGCTAAACAAGTTTCGGGTGTTGCAGGGGCTGGTAAACCTTCAACAGCGGCCGTAACTGAATTGCTTTTAGAAGAGGCGGTTATCAGTCAGTTGGACAATTTTAATGCAGGACTAATGCGCCATTTTGAGGACATGTTCAAAAATGGACGAGAGGTTAAAGTACAGGTAAAAGTATGGAACAGATGGGAAAGCAATCTTGAAACGGAATTTACAGTCGGTGCGGAGCAAAAGGAACTGACAACCATCATTGAGGATTGGTTTGCCGAAAATACAGTAAGTGGCCGTTTCAGTTTATCGGATGGCACGGAGACTTTTATGAAGCTTGAGCAAGTTCGTATTCCCATGGTGAAAACCGATGCAAATGGTCGTGAACGGGCTGTGGACACGAGGGCTTTTGTCAATGAGCTGAAGAAATACCTGACAGATAAGTTCAAGATCACATCAAAGCTATATCTCCGTGGACTTGGGGAGGCATGGCTTATTCTTGGCGAGAAATAGCAATCAAAACTAATAAATGAAGTTATGAAGACGATCTTAATTTCAATTTTCGTACTACTTACTATGTGTATATCATCTTATTCCCAGAACAGTGTGGGCAAGACAGATGATTTAGGTAGGATTGCTTTGGCAGCCTTTGTCCCCGATCAGGCTGAAGGTATTCCTGTTTCGACCAGACAATTGTTGCAGAACAAGATGTTGCAGATTGCTGTTCAAAATGGTTTGGGGGCTTCGGGATTTAACCCAAGGTTTTGTATTGTTCCGATGGTCAATGTGTTGTCAAAGGAGGTAACACCTTCGGCTCCGCCAATGCAAGTGGTAAATCTGGAGATTACCTTTTACATTGTTGACGCTGTAAGTAAGACAATCTTCAGTCAGGCAGCTATCACAGTTAAAGGTGTTGGGCAAACCGACGATAAAGCATATATCTCTGGAATCAGAAACATAAACGTCAAAGCCGGGCAGTTCAAAGGATTTGTTGAGACAGGTAAAAACAAGGTCATTGAGTTTTATAATTCTCAATGCGATGTTATTCTGAAAGGGGCTCAGGCCCTCGCTGGATCGAAAAAATACGAAGAAGCGCTGTTTGTACTACTTTCTGTACCTGATGTTTGCCGCGAATGTTTTGATAAATGTATGGCTCTGTCAACTGATGTCTATAAGGAATATGCCAACCATGCCTGTGGTGTGAATATGTCTGGCGCCCGGGCAGCCTGGGCAAATATGGATGCAGACAGAGCTGCAGGATTCCTTGCAAATATCACACCTGATATGTCATGTTATGGAGAGGCAACCAAACTTGTTGACCAGATTACCCAAAAGATGCTTGCAGATGGCGCCAATGTCTGGAAGTTTAAAATGAAAAGATATGACGATGCAATTGATTTGCAGAAAATGACCATTCTGGCCAGCAAGGATATCGCCATTGCATGGGCCAATGCTTACTACTGGAGTGAGCAAGCAAAGTTCTCCTGGGATTGGAACTGGTTGTACAGGTAATTATTTGATTTACTTAACATGCAAATTAACAGCATATTATGAAGAATTATTCAATTGTTGTTTTGTTGCTTCTTACCTGTTCTTTGGGAGTTGCCCAGGATAAAGTAAAAGAAACAAGTGGGAAACAGCCAAAGTGGGTGAATGGCCTTGTGAAGGATTACATCATCATTTCAGGGAAAGGTATTACGAGCCAGGAGGCTCAGCAAAAGGCACTCGCAATGGTTAAAGAGAATATTGTATCCGCAGTTGCCGAGAATGTTAAATCATCCTCTACCATAAGTAAAGAGGAAACAAATTTTAACAACAAGGTTTTCAATTTCCTTGAGAAATTTGCCTCGCAGGTTGCGACCCAATCGGCTAAGGTTCCATTCCTTCAAGGCATCTCGTTGTCACAGGTTGATGAGTATTATTGGGAGAAGCTCGAAACCAGTGACCGGAAAACCTACTTCAACTATTACATCAAGTATCCATTTCCTGATGGGGAACTTTCGAGGCTGGTATTCGAATATAAACTTAGGGATGAAGATTTGACGAAACAACTCAATGACCTTTTGGCTCAGCTTGATCAGATCGAATCAGTTGAGAAAATCGAGAAAAATATAGGTGAACTTCAGTTGCTTGCCGATTATTTTATGGATGGCCGGAAAGACCAGGCAAGTCTGGGAATAACGCGTTGTAATTCAATGCTAAACTCTATTGAGATTGTTGAACAGGAAGGTAACCCTGGTGAGTTAAAATATGCATTAAGGCTAGGTACAAAAACAATCAGTACTGTTAAAAAACCTGTAACTAAATCGGAATGTGCCAGGATTATGTCAACGATCAACAATCAGGACTTTTGGGTTGTGAAATATGATTTTAGCAATTGTTATGAAGACCCTGAAAATAACATACTTGTGAAATACAGATTTGGGAATAACGATGTTTCAAAAAAGTTCTACTTCGATATTGCCACCAATAAAGCGAGCATCTTTGTGAACGAGGCATTCCATTTTACGACCGTAACAAAGGGTTCGGCAACAATCGACGCCGCTCAGGTTGACATCGTCGTGATTTCAAAGTACAATGCCCCCTTTACGATTGAAAAAGTTGTGATCGAATTTAAAGGTCAGACTCCGGTGATTATCGATGGAATCAATCAAAGCTTTTCAGGAAAGGGGAATCACAATTTGAAGCTTACATTCAATCAGCCGATAAAGATTGAAGCAACTTCGTCCAATGGAAAGACCTTACCTGTATTATCAGGGTTTATCCATTACAAATCGAATTCAACTGGCGAAGTTAAAACGTACAAGGTTTATAATCATAGCTATACAACTGATTGGTAATCAGATAATTTGTTGATTTAAATGCCGCCCTGGATCTTAAAAAACTGTCAGAACTTTTTAAACGATTTTCTGACAGTTTTTTTATCCCATAAATAATTAAACCGCGACAAGCATTTTTGTTTATTCAACTCATTGTTAAACAGGTATATAGATATTTGGTTCTTGTTTATCGAAAAGTCTTCTTTTTAGAGCCAGCCGTCAGTTGCCAGCCGCAAGTTAATAATCAATTGTTTAAATCAAAGATTATCCCTCCCATAAATAAATTATGAGAGGGACTTCTTAATAGGGAGAGGAATTGGTTAAAACTCTCCCATATTGCCGCCACCTTCGCCACCCTGACCTTGTTCCTGGTCGCGCGAAGGTTTATTTTTAAAGTTGTTGAGCTTATAACTTAGGGTCAATTGTACAACCTGTGATTCACGTTTGAACTTAAATTCATTTTTGAAACCTTCGCCAAATGAGGTTCCTCCAAATTTCATCGTCCCGAAAAGGTCCTGAACCTGTATAGTAGCGGTCAGTTTGCCTTTCAACATCTCCTGTTTAAGGGCTGCATTGGCAAACATCATTGGTTTTTGACTTCCCTGAGCTGAGGCACTGGCTCCGCGGTAATTTCCCATCAATTGAAGCCGTGTATTTTTAGCCAGTTTTAGATCAAAGTTTAGCCTTGAATCAAAATTGGTGCTGTTCCTGTCAACACTTTGGCCATTGATTTCACCTTTTAGCCAATAATTGTAAAGGGTACCGCTGGCAATAATCCGGAAACCGGGTTTTACTTCAATATTGGCCATCAGTTCACCTCCTAAAGAGTAGTCATTGTTGAGGTTGGCCATCGAATGGACCATGATGTTGTTGGTACCAAGTGTCTGAATCCTTGTCATTAAACCTTGTGTATTCCTGTAATAACCTTCAAGTGAGATAAAAGATGTTTTGAGCCTTTTCAAAATTGTCACATCATAAGAACCTGTGTATTCCGGTTTAAGATCGGGATTTCCCATCCTGACATTGTATTGGTCCATGTATTGTGCAAATGGCTCAAGCATAAAACCTTCCGGTCGGTTCAAACGCCTGCTGTAACTGGCCTGCAATTCAAATTCCTTTTTCAATTTCTGTGAGAAATGGAAGGTCGGAAAGAAATCAATGCTGTTAAAGCTATGTGGTTCAGTGGACTTTATGCTTTTGATCGTTCTGTCGGTATATTCACCCCTTAAACCCAACTGGTAAGAGAACCCATCCCCGGAATGGGAGAAAGTGGTGTACATAGCGTGGATATTGTTGTTGTAATCGAATGAACTGCTAAACAATGGATTATTGATCCACGCACCATTATTTACTGATTCTTCAAAGGTAAACAACACGCTTTCGTTTTGAATCCTTGACTGATAACCTGCTTCAATCTTGTCTTTGTCGTTGACTGGCAAAGTATAGTCAAGCTTGGCCCTGAATTCATTTTCATCGGATGTTTCACTTGACCTGTTATTGGCATAATTTGGGTCGATTGCCTTCCAGCTTGAATTGGTAAGATACCTGGTCTGGTACTCCCTGTCATCGCCGTTACTGCCTGAGTAGTAGAATAATCCGGTCAACTCATGACCCTTTTTAAGGAATTTTTGCATAAAATTCAGGTCACTGCTCCAATAATTGCCCCCCCTTGTGGCACTGTTGTCCTGGTAAGTGTAAACATCGGGTGTTCCTTTGTTGTCATATTCATGCAGATAACCGATGTTTGTATTTCCAAACGACCTGCTGCCGATTGTGGCATTCAAACCAATTGAGGTATTTCTGCTGATCGTATAATCGACACCCCCTTTAACACTTTTACCTTTTCTAATCATGGAACCATCACCGGTTGTATTTCTGTAAGTTATTGTATCAGAATTATATAGTTCCTGAGACATATCCCTGCTCCCTTTGTTGTTCATATCCACGAAATCGGCTCCCAACAGGAAATTCCATTTCTTATGACGAAAATTGAAGTTCATGTCGCCACGGTATTTGTTGTTGATCCCTGCCGTAAGGTTGATCAGACCACTGAATGAATCCTTGAGGTTCTTTTTCATTACTACATTGATAATTCCGGATACGCCGTCAGGATCGTATTTGGCTGATGGATTGGTAATGATCTCAATGTTCTCAATATTGGTTGCAGGGATTTGACGGAGTGCATCACTTCCGGTAAGGACGCTGGGTTTCCCATCAATCAAAACGGTGAATGAGGAGCTTCCCCTAAGCGTGATATTTCCCTCGAAGTCGGTTTGAACAGAAGGTGTATTTGCCAGAATTTCAACAGCCGAGCCACCCGTAGAATTGATATCCTGACTAACATTCACAACCCTGCGGTCGATCTTAAATTCCACACGTGCCTTGTCGGCTTTGACCTCAACTTCAGCAAGTTTTTCAGTCGCTTCTTTTAATTCAATTTTTCCCAGGTCAACAACGGGTATCGAAGGTTGCAAAACCACCTTTGAAATGGTTGTCTTTTCAAATCCGATAAAATTCGCCTTTACGAAAAATGTGCCAGGGTAAAGCTTTTTGATTTCGAATGATCCATTTGCTGAGGTCATAATCCCACCAACAATTGTGCTATCGGTAGCTGAATAGACTGTGACATTCGCATATTCCATTGGGGCATGTGTATCTGCCTCAATAACAACACCTTTTATCGTCAAATTACGGGTTGGCACTTCGATATCCGAAATGCCGCTTTTCGCTCCGCCAATAAAAGGGGAGGGGGTTTGTGCACCTGCCTGAAGTGCGATTACTGTTAAAAGTAATATAGCTAATAAACTTTTTCTCATCTCTATTTTAAAAAATAATTACCTCGGTTTGATGGTTAACGGGGTACATGGTTTAGTACAGCTTAGGTTAAATAAATGTTAACCTGGTATAAGTATTATATATAGAGACACTTGCGTGATTGATCTTTTTTGATTTTGGTGTAAGCTGGTATTGGAAATAACATGGCTACTGGTTAATATTTTCTTGTCTATTAACCAATAATTAGTTATAACGCAGATAATCAAAGCGATAGAATCAATGAGTATTAAAGGGTACGAAGATATGATCCTTCAGGATGGTTAATTGAAACTTAAATATTCTTTATTTTGTTGATATACATAGTTTTACTGGAAGATGGTCGCTGATCCCACCATGATAGGTTGGCCCCATGTAAGTTCTGAATGGCTTTTCTCCAAGGAAAGTTAGATCGGGTTCAAGTAAAAAATCAAACCTGCAAATACCACTATTTTCCGTTACAACTTTAAATGACCTGTTATTCAGAAAGTTATATGAGCATATCATTTGGTCGAAAACCTCCCACTGGCCACCATTCCTGATTGTCCCTTCTGCCCTTTTTGTCCAGGATGTTGATAGGTTGATCAGAAAAGATGGATTATTATTACCGGGGTAGGGTAGGGCTTTCAGCAGTTTCGTGAAACACTTCTCATTTGGGGTTGCATTGAAATCACCCATTAACAGGATATTTTCATTCTGGTTTTTCGCAAACAGGGAGTCAAGGTTGGATTTTAGGATACCGGCAGTAATGTTCCTTTTCTCCACAGTTTCCACATAACCGCCACTTCTCGATGGCCAATGGTTCACAAAGAAGTGGATTTGTTCCTTTTCTATTTCAGCGGTGAAATGTAAGATATCGCGGGATATCAGGTTGTACTTTCCGCTACTTGAAACTTTAATAAATTGATAATCAATGGGATTTATTTTGTCTTTCCGATAAAGTAGTGCTACATCAATTCCACGTGGGTCTGGCGATTCTTTATGGATTATCCCATAAGGAACATTTTTTAACGGGGTTTGTGCAATCAATTGTTCGACAACCCAAAGGTTTTCAACTTCAGCAAGACCAATAATATCGGGGAATTGACCATTTCCGGCGGTGATTAACGTTTTATAGATCATTTTAAGCTTGTCTTCAAAACGTTTTCGTGTCCAGTGCCTGTCGTTCATCGGTGTAAATTCTTCATCCGATGTCAATGGATCGTCCCATGTATCAAAAAGATTTTCAACGTTATAGAAAATTATCTGATATTTGTTTTGCGCTTCGCATCGGTTACCGACGTAAGAGAGGAATAAGAGAAATAAAAATATTTTATGCATTGTGTCACATATTTCCGATTCCAAAAAACAGGCACACCAATATTTCAATTCCTGATACCATTTCTTCTGAAGTTGCATTTTCTTTCACCAGGAATGGATACCATTCAATTTTTGATTGGTTACCTAACGAAGGAGTTCCGATATTTGAGCTGCTACCTGAAATGACCAGCTTGTTTTTGGAGATTTTTGTTTTGTTGAACGCCCCCAGGTTATCGGGGTTACAATTTTGAAAAATCATAACTGCCTGTGTTTGGTTATTCGTTTTAATCTCCATAAAACCAAACAATTCGTTATATTCAGCAGTAAAAGGGATATTGTAAAGAGTTCCCCTGATCCGGTGGATCGTAGCAGTTCCAAACGAGTTTTTTGTGTATGGACCAGATATCCAACTGAACTTTTCTTCGGTTTTATTTGTCTTCAAGACCTGGGTTATCTTTTCATAAACAAAGTCTCCAACAAAAATATTATCGTTGAATAATTGTCCAGCCATTGGCACGGTAATACGTCTTTCTACTTCTTCGGAATTTGTCGAGTAAGTTATATCTTCGAACCATTCAAGTTCCAAGTTTAGCCTTTCCCCTTTAGAAAATTCCAAGGCCCCTCTTCTCCGCTCTTTTTCTGTAATTGTATAGGTCGTTCCTATGCCGGTAACATCTGTAATAAGTCGCGACAGAACTGGTTTGAAGGATACCTTCCCAAGGTTTATTCCCAGGATGTTTTTATAAACTCCAGCAATAAGTGTATCCTGTCCTTTTTGTAACTGAACCGAAAAATTGCCCGAACTCAGCCAGGAACCATTCATTTTTAACAGGTAACCTGTTGAATTTGGAAACCATGAACGGATTTCATTCTCTCTTGCTTCAATATCTCCAACTACAATTTTTTCCGGATTTTCATCCCTGAGTCCCAATGTCTCATTGATAAATCTGATAAAAATATTTTGAAATTCATGAGGTGTAAGCCATCTCAAAGAAGTCATGTATGCTGATGAATTGGAATTTTCGATTTCATGCTTCACCTCTTTGTCCAGGATAACTGCCCCATCTTTTCGGATCACCATATTTACAGACCAAAATACGGCACTTCCGGCAGTAGCCCTTGTCAGAAAGGAAAACAGGTCGATATCATAACCAGGCAAACCGGATGGGTTGGATGCAATTTTCTTTTGTTTTCCGAAGCCCGTGATGATGTTGTATTCAATTCTTTCGGGAAATGTAACCCTTTCAATATTAAACTTTTGTACCAATGCCTTGCGAATAAGGTTGTTGGTGGAATCCCTGATTTCAGGTATCAGAAAATAATTTGGGAAATTGGACTCATTGAGCCACCGCAATGAGTGGTTAAAAGTAAGGACATGTGCATCCTGTGAAGAACAAATTATGGGATGACAAAAAATTAATAAGTAGATCAGGGATTTTCTTATCCCTGCAAACCATGTAATAATTGAGTAAGCCATCGGATATGAATTTAATGTGTGGAAGAACGTATTCTATTGCAAATATACTGACCTTTTGGTGGCTGTTTTCTGCAATGCTTCAATAAAAGGTTTCAAATCATTTTTTCTTTTCGATCCTTTCAAATGCCCCTATATCTGGACCAGCATCTTCAAGTCGGTTATCATGTTTAATATCAGTAGGGTATGGCTTAGCATACAAAATTTTCCCATAGTCTTTTGCAATGGATAAGGTGTCCAATTCGAAATTCCCTTTGTAAGCACTTTTAAAACGAGGATTTACATTTCTGATAATATCAACATAACGGCCTGGTTCCGCTAGTTTAAAGGTATCAGAGATCTGAACCAAACACCTGTCGAAAAGATAATTCGCAGCACCTTGTTTATCCATTGAAACTAATAATTCATTGATACGGTTGCCTGTAATAATGCAATTTCCAAAAGTTGCACTTTTCATTTCCCCGACTAATCTTGTTCCACTTTGATTATCAATTAAATAATTTGAAATGACCAAGGTTTCGGTAGTCCTCATACCAGAAGATAATTTATTGTAGTAATTGGCAAAGGTTGTATGGTAGAATTGGTATTCACCGCCCAATAAAAGTGCAGTATTATAGTATCTTACATTGGAAATAATACAATTGTAGGCTAGGATCTTAGATTTCATGGCCCAGATTCCCGACCAACTCATGTTTTCAATATGGGTATTTGAAAGCTCAAGTGATGCAAATCCCAAATGCTCGATTGTTCCTACCTGCAGGCCGATATTTGCATTTTTGATTTTTGCGTAATTGATCCTGTTGTTATGGCTTCCGGAATAAAGGATGATCCCATTCCACTGGTCTGGTAAGTCATTGAAAATAGCTTCCAACCTGTCACCCCTAAACTCTACCGGTTCTTCCAGGGTTCCAAGTACTTTTAACGTCCCTTTAATTTTTAGCCCGGCATTTTTGTGGAAATAGATCGTTGTACCTGCGTCAATGGTAAGTGTCATTCCTGAATCAACAAACATCTCATTATAAACAAGATATGGACGGACATTGGTCCAGGTGGAAGATTTTTGGAGATCCGATTTTACCAGCACAAAATCCTGTCCCCAAGCCATTAACCGTACTTTCTGGTCGATATTGTTTACCCTGAAAATGATAGAATCTTCTGTGATCAGGGGGATATCTTTTCCTGTTTTTTCAAGTGTTGCCTCTATGAAGATAAAAATGCTGTCCCTGGCAGGAATTGAAACATTGTAGGTCTCGCTGGCTGCTTCACCATTTACGTTGATTCGAAAACCACTTTGTTTTCCCCCGGCAAGTCTGACAGAGGAGATCACAACATTCTCATTTGTCTGATTGATGACCCTGAGATTTTTCGTAGGCGAATCTATTGAGGTAAACAGTGTATCGAATGTAATGGTATCTGTAGAGAAATGAAGGACCGCATCAGTAGAGGAGTTCATCTTCTCTTTTTCACAAGAATAAAAAAGAGAGATCAACCCAATGATTACCAATATTTTAATTAGGTAGCTCATTTCTGATTGTCATTTGATTATATCAGATATCTGCAAAAAACAAATACCTCAGGATATCATTTTCAAAGTTAATATCTTTTGTCAAATACCGTTAACGTTTTTTAACTATTTTATTATTTTTTTTGAATTGCCAATAACCCGATAAAAGTAATGGCTCCGTTAATTATAATTAGCTCAAATCCAATTTGATAGCCATTGAAGAGATTTTTAGATAAAATCTCAGTTCCCCAAGCTAAAAATGGAGAACATATGGTTACAAGGGGTACCCAACGGTCTTTTACATTTTTTTTCGTAAGAAAACCGAATGCAAAAAGCCCCAGAAGTGGTCCATAAGTGTATCCTGCAGCTTTAAAAACTGCAACAACAACACTCTGGTCATTGATGATCCTGAAAATCATAATCACCAGAAAAAGTAGAAATGAAAAACTGATGTGAGTTTTTCGCAGGACCGAAGACCGTTTTTCTTTTGGACGGTTATTGATATCGAGGAAATCGACACAAAATGCAGTTGTCAATGAGGTGAGGGCCGAATCGGCGCTTGCATAGTTCGCAGCCGTAATTCCCAACAGAAAGAAAATTCCGATCATTAGGTTCATATGGTTGAGGGCGAGTAACGGGAAAAGGTAATCAGATTTGGCTGGAACAGTAATTCCGTGAAGGTCAGCGAAAATATAGAGCAGAACACCAAGCATCAGGAAAAGTGCAACCACACCGACAAAAATGGCACTGAAAGTGAGCATATTTTTCTGGGCTTCTTTTAAACTCTTGCAAGTGAGGTTCTTCTGCATCATGTCTTGATCGAGTCCAACCATCACAATCGTAACAAAAATGCCTGCAATAAACTGTTTGAAGAAGTACTTCCCTGATTTTACATCCCATTCAAAGATCCTCGAATAAGGATGCTCATTTATTTTTTTCAGCGTCTCCGGAACCGACCAGTCGAAGCTTGAAAAGATATAATAAATGGTCAGGACCACTGCTGTTAGCAGGAAGATCGTTTGAAGAGAATCTGTCCAGATAATGGTTTTTACACCTCCACGGTAGGTATAAACCCAGATCAGTAAGATGCTGATCAGAACAGTCATGCCAAATGGAACTCCCAGTTTGTCGAATAGGGCAAGTTGCAAAACTTCGGCGACCAGGTACATCCGAAAGGCAGCACCTATCGTTCTGGAGAGAAGGAAGAAGAACGACCCCGATTTGTAGGTGTAGAAACCAAAGCGTTGCTCAAGGTAAGTATAAATCGAAATCAGGTTAAGTTTGTAGTAAACAGGCAGTAAGACAAACGCAACGGTCCAGAAACCAACAAGGTTGCCCATAATAAACTGAAAATAGGTACTTGCCGAGTTTCCAACTTCGCCTGGAACCGAGATAAACGTGACGCCGGAAATGGTTGTCCCGATCATCCCAAAGGCAACGACAAACCATGGCGATTTGCGGTTGGCGGTAAAAAAACTATCAGTAGTCGCCGATCTGCTCGTAAGATGGGCTATTACAATCAACATAAGAAAATATCCCGCCAATAGGGATGCAATTAAAACTGGGCTCATTTGGATACCTTAAAATCGTTGTACAATAAATATTTTTGGCGGATTAGCTGATAATCAGCCAATTCTTTTTTCCAGCTTCTGCTGATTTCAGCTTCTTTTTTACCATCAAGTATCATTTTCAATACCAGGTCGTTGCCCATTAGCTGATTGAACCATTTGCTTCCGGTCAGGAATTCATTTGTGTTCTGAAATTTTTTGAGCCAGCCCATAAAATAGGATAACGTAAACCGGGGTGCCTCCTTTAATCCACGAAGGTCATCGCCAAAACATAATTTATCTTTCTGGAGTGGATTGAGTTCCATCCCTTTCAGACTTTGTGGCGTAAAACTGAATTGACCATAAGCCTGATTGGGATAACCCAGAACCTGAAAAGGAAATTGGGTTCCACGTCCTACACTGACACTTGTTGCCTCAAAAAAACAAAGCGATGGATAAAGTCTGATTGATAGATAATTGGGTAGATTGGGAGATGGCCTTACAGGGGGTTCATATTTTGAATCATGAGTGTAATTGGCGACTTTTATTACTTCAAGTTTCGTTTGGACACCGTTGGCGAGCCACTTTTCGCCATTGATCATTTGGGCAAGTTCGCCAATGGTGCAACCGTGAACAACCGGAATTGGATCCATCCCTACAAAAGACCTGAAAACAGGCTGCAGAGTTGGGCCATCGATATAATCGCCATTTGGGTTTGGCCTGTCAAGGATCAGCAATGTCTTATTGTTTTCGGCGCAAGCCTCCATAATGTAGTGCAGCGTGCTGATATAAGTATAAAACCTGCATCCAACATCCTGTATATCAAATATTACGATATCAATATCTGAAAGTTGCTCTGCTGACGGTTTTCGGTTTTTTCCATAAACGGAGATGATCGGAATTCCGGTTTTTTCGTCTTTTGAGTTATCGACCTTTTCACCCGCCCCTGCTTCGCCCCGGAATCCATGCTCCGGAGCAAAGATCTTTTTAATTGATATCTTATTGCTGATCAGAAAGTCAACTAAATGTAGGTTCCCAATCATGGAAGTTTGGTTAACAACCATTGCGATGTTCTTGTCTTTTAATTTTGAGAAATACAAATTGGGTTGTTCTGCACCTGTCATGATTTTCTTTGGATCCGCATTGACTGTCAGAATGAGGCCCAAAATAAAAATCAGTAAAAACCAACTGTGTAATTGGTTTCCGCAAGAAATAAAACGGCTGAAATCAAAAAATAACTTTTTCATGATCATATTATCAATTATTCATGTAATTGCGAAGGTTTTCAGAAGTATCTGATGCATTGGAACTACCGAAAAGCCTTCAATGCACAAAGATTCACAAAGTATTTAATAAAATCGGAATTATTAAAGTTGTTTTTAATAAAAAGATATAAACAGTTTCACTTAGATAGGGTTTTCTATATTTGCAGCAGAATTCATTTGTACAATATTTTATGCAGAAGTTATTATATATCATTATATTATCATTTTTCAGTGTCTTCTTGTCAGCACAAACGAAGATCCGTCCACCTTTTCTTTTGTACGAAAATGACCAATGGGTAGATTCAGTATTCAGATCTCTGACGATTGACGAAAAGATCGGTCAGTTGATAATGGTCCCGGCCTATTCATCCAAGGGAAACAGCCATATCCTGCAAGTTATTAAACTGATAAAGGAGAATAAAATTGGGGGGATCATCGCGATGCAGGGAGGCCCAATGCGTCATGTTAGTATGGTCAACCGGTTTCAGGACGCTTCAAAAACTCCGTTGCTTATTGCTATCGATGCTGAATATGGTTTGTCGATGCGACTCGATAGCTGTATCAAATACCCTTATGGGTTTATGCTTGGGGCGACCTCGAACGATACCTTGATATATAGATTGGGATCAGACCTTGGTAAACAGTGTAAAAGGCTGGGTATCCATATCAATTTTGCACCGGTTGCCGATGTAAACAACAATCCGCTTAATCCTGTGATTGGTTTCAGGTCGTATGGCGATGACCCTGAACGTGTCGCACAAAAGGCCATACCATTTGCCCTTGGGCTTCAATCGCAACAGGTTTTGGCAACTTTAAAACACTTTCCAGGACACGGTGATACACAAAATGATTCCCATTACGACCTTCCTGTTATTCAGCACAATAGGGCACATCTCGATTCTATTGAATTGTACCCTTTCCGCAAAGCAATCGGTTTTGGGATTGGTGGAGTTATGACCGGGCATCTAAGTGTTCCGGCATTGGACAGTAGTGGTGTTGCCGCGTCAGTTTCAAAAACCATTGTTAAAGATTTATTGTTTGGCCAATATGGTTTTGAAGGTTTGGTTGTTACCGATGCCATGAATATGGAGGGTGCTGCTAACCCGAATGATAAAAGCGATCCATGTGTGAAGGCACTGATCGCCGGAAATGACATTGTCGAATTTGTGGTCAATCCGGCAAAGACAATTGAATCAGTGAAAAAGGCAATCTCGGATGGACGGATTACAATGGCAGAGATCGACCTGAAATGCAAAAAGGTTTTGATGGTCAAGCGCTGGGCTGGATTAAATCAGTATGTATCTGTAAAAACTGAAAACCTTTCTTCCGATCTGAACCAATCTGCCTATCGGATGTCATTGCGGAATGTGGCGCAACAGTCCCTTACAATCCTGCAAAACTCAGGTCAGCTTTTGCCGCTGAAGCGTTTGGATACTTTAAAGGTCGCAACCTTAAGTATAGGCCGTGGTTTTGTTACCGGATTTCAACGTTCTTTGGGCCGTTACACGAAGATGGATCATTTTTATATTTCAAAAGATGCAGACAATGAGGCTATTAATAAGATGATGTCCCAATTGAAAAAATACAACCTTGTTATCGCAGGATTGAACAACCTTGGTAACTTTATTTCATCCGACTACCGGATCACCAAAACTCAACAAAAAGTAACCCAATTGGTTGCAAATATGGGTAAATCGGTGATTGTCCTTTTTGGGAATCCGTATGTGCTTAATTATCTTGATTCAATTCAAAAGGTCAAAGGACTAGTTGTCGCTTATGAAGAAAATTCAGAAACACAGGATCTGGCAGGTCAACTTTTGTTCGGTGCTTTTGAAGCACAGGGTAGATTGCCAGTCTCTGTGAATGAGCATTACCGTTCAAAAGATGGCATATTGACCAAACCTGCCGACCGATTCAAATATACTCTTCCTGAGGAGTTGGGTATTGACTCAACTTATCTAAAAAAAAAAATTGACTCCCTTGTAAATATTGGGCTCACGCACAAGGCGTTCCCTGGATGCCAGGTTTTTTTGGCGAAGAAGGGAAAAGTTTTTTTTGAAGAATCCTATGGATACCATACCTATGATGGGGAACGTGCTGTAATCCAGGACGATTTGTATGATTTTGCTTCCCTAACCAAAATCTTGGCACCGGTTCCGGCACTGATGCGGTTGAGCGACGAGAAAAAGCTCTACGTCAACAAGCGGATGAGCGACTATCTGCCAGACTGGAAAGGGAGCAATAAGCAGGAGCTGATTGTTGCGGATGTCCTTTCGCACCAGGCCCGGCTAAAACCAGGCATCCCTTTCTGGTTGAAAACCGTTGATAACAAAGGGAATTTTAAACCTGGGTATTTTTCCAAAGACTCAACTGCTCAATACCCTTTCAGGATCAGCAAAGATCTTTTTATCTTGGGAAGCTTTCGCGATTCTGTTTATTCGATGATCACGAAATCAAACCTTCTCAAGCGAAAGCACTATGTCTATTCGGATATGGGGTTTATTGTTTTTCCAAAGATCATCGCTTATCTTACCAGACAGGATTTTGAATCTTATTTGAAAGACAATTTTTACCATCCTTTGGGGGCATATTCCCTAACCTATCGCCCCTTTTTGTATGAACCTATCGATCAGATAGTTCCCGAGGAGAAGGATGATGATTTCCGTAAGACATTGATTCAGGGATATGTACACGATGAGAGTGCTGCAGTTCTCGGTGGGATTTCGGGAAATGCCGGTTTGTTTGGCACCATCAATGATGCCGCTAAGCTGATGCAAATGTATCTGAACTATGGCTATTATGGTGGCGACAGGTATTTATCTGAAACAACAATGAAGGATTGGACTAAGCGGCACTTTGAGAAACTGGACAACCGGCGTGGTTATGGGTTCGACAAACCTTACCCCCGAAACAATCTCAGGACGGTTGGTGATGCCTATCCGGCACCTTTGTGCAGTGATGCGAGCTTTGGTCACAGTGGCTTTACCGGTACTTTTGCGTGGGCAGACCCTGAAACAGGAATATTGTTTTTGTTTTTTTCAAATCGCATTTATCCCAAGCGGACAAATAACCTGATCAATCAGCTAAATTTGCGCGAACTGATTCAACAGGAGGCATATGAACTTGTAAAAAAGGGGAGTTTAGGGAACTGATGGAAGGATATGTTTTAAAACAGTTTTTATATGACTACAGGAAGACAATTGAAATATCGTTGTAATAAATTGAAATACATTGAAATAGAAATATATTGAATTTTCTTCAATTGTTAATAAAACTAAAATTACCGACTTAAGGCGAAAAGTTGTTAAAATTCGGTTACAATATTGAATAATTAGTGCTAATTTTCGGCGTATCCAAATTGATCGACATTTTTAATATTGAATATTAATTATTAACTCTTTAAATTTTTTATCATGACTAAAAAAATTACCTTTAACGAGCTGCGGGATATCAAAGATCATTTACCTCACGGTTCGATGCAACGGATTGCACAGGAGCTTGGGATTGAAGTTGAGACCGTGAGGAATTATTTTGGTGGAACGCATTATGAAAAAGGGACGTGTGTCGGAATGCACATTGAGCAGGGACCACAAGGTGGAATTATCCTTTTTGAC
The DNA here is from genome assembly GCA_037128295.1 of Mariniphaga sp. Taxonomy (GTDB): domain Bacteria; phylum Bacteroidota; class Bacteroidia; order Bacteroidales; family Prolixibacteraceae; genus JAAFHB01. The sequence goes on along the minus strand of JBAXWR010000009.1, from coordinate 6,993 downwards.
GACACGACCATCTTAGATAAAGCTCAGGAAATTTTAGCAGGTAAATGATGTGTTATAAATGTTACTAAACGACCAGAATTGAATTGTGACTGAAATATTGTCAAAACTGCCCCGCTAAGGGGCTTTTTTTTGTCTATTATTAAAGGCTTTTCATTGTTTCTACTGGCAGTTCCATTAATTCCTTACACCCGTTTATCCAAATATAGTTATAATGTTTTGATATACAATAGGGTCTGCATTTTTTAAGCAGACCCTATTTAAACCCTATTTTCCAGCGCAATACAACCTTTCAACCCCTTTGAACAAATAGCCATTGTCTGTTATCGCCACTGATGTCCAGAATTTGTCGCTTAGCTTATTGGTTGGAAGTTCCTCAAATTCGTTACCGGCTTTGATGATGTGCGTTACACCTTTTTCATCGTAGAAATAGATCTTATCATTGTATTCCCATGGTGTGGACCAACAGGCAGCCGAACCGGTCACTTTCTTTTCATAGACCAACTTACCTGTGGCGGCATCGATGCAGTTGAATTCACCACGACCTCCAACCAAATAGATCAAACCATTGTACAAAAGTGGGGATGGGTTGGATGTTCCGGCCAACGGGAACGACCATTGGATACTCTTGTTGCCCGAAATACTGTCGGCTGGCGTGATGTCCCCTTCGGCACCAGCTTTTAATGAGTACAGTGACCCTTTTGATTTGGGGCCGCCCGAATTGCCAATATACAAGTATTCAGCAGTTCCTACCGGTGATGGGATGCTCATATCACCAGCCATTTTCATTTCCCACAAAACTTTGCCCGTAGTCAGATCATATGACCTCGCCATCTTTCCGGTTGTTACCAATTCTGTCCTGCTGTTATTTTTCCAGATTATAGGTGTGCTATAAGTCGTCTTTTCAGGGCGTTCGACTTTCCACTTTTGTTCACCTGTTGCTGCATCGAGGGCCACAATAAAAGAACTGACTTCGTTATCGATCTGCAGGTATAGTATTTCGTTATAAACAACTGGTGATGAACCTGTTCCCCAACCATTCAGGGTGTCGAAAAATCCCAGGTCTTTCTGCCACAACAGTTTGCCATCCAGATCATAACAAAAAAGGCCGGTCATGCCAAAGGAGACATAAACCCGTTTGCCATCCGTAACAGGAGTTTCGGAAGCATATCCATTGCCATTGTGCGATTTTATTCTTGGGCTGCCTTTAAAAGCAACTTGTTTCCACAATTCCTTACCGGTTTTTAAATCGACACAGGTCACTTCCCAACGGTAAATATCGTTCAAATAACTTTTATCTTCAACTTGCGGGGCAGGTGGAGGTGGAGGATTTTGACCAGTTACAGGAGCAGTACCCGATTTTATAGGTGCTGGAGGAGGTGGTGGATGGGGCAGTTCTACAGGTGCACTCTTTTTTTCTGCAAAAGCAGAGGAAATAAATACTTTGTCTCCCCAAACAATTGGTGAAGACCAACCTGTTCCAACAATATTATAAGTCCATTTGATATTCAGGCTATCGCCCCATTGATCGGGTAGATTTGTACCTGTTGCAACCATGTTGCTTTCTGAACCCCGGAATTGTGGCCAGTTAGTTGAACATGAGGTGATTAATAAAAGTGAAAAGACCATGAAAAAAAACATGGAAAGATTGTGGGCTTTACGTCTCATAACAGTTTGATTGAATTTTACTTATCTGATTTTTGGAATTCAACAAAGATAATAAAAGCATTTTCAAAACAAAATCTGAAACAAAAGAATGCGCGATTGGAAATCACACGACCCGATCATTGCAATCAACAAGTGTTGGGCGCTGTTGAAATGGGTATTACTGATCTATTATTGGAAATGAAAAAGGAAATACACTCTTTTAGTAAGGTAGGGTTATTAACCTTTTATTGTTCATAAAATATTTGTTCTGACCTATTATTTACTTGTTTTCTGATGTCTGTGTTATTCCTTTGCAGTGTATAACATGTTAATTGTGAACCCTTATCAGGAACTACTGCCATGGGATTATCAGGAACCAATAAATCAATTTTCTATGTTCAACTTAAAAAAGAAACTTCCTCACACAATCGCACTCTGCCTGATGGCGGGAGTTCTGATTTCCTTTTCGATGAGCAGCATTTTTGCTCAAAAAAAAACAGACCTGACCATAAAATGGGATACCATCCGGCCTCTTGCTAATCCCGATAAAGGTTGGTATCATCACATGCTTGACAATGGCATCCATAAATACCTTATTCAGGATGAAAAAGATTTAACCGGTTTTCCGGGTATGGACCACCTTTATCTGCGTTTGGCTTGGGCATTTCTTGAGCCGGAAGAAGGGAAATTCGACTGGTCGTACATCGATAACATTGTGGAGAAATATGTACCGATGGGTTACAAAATTTCGTTCCGCATTTCGTGCAAGGAAACCGGGAAAGTTAACGAGGCTGTTCCGGTAGAAATTAACGGAATTCGCTATGCCACACCTTTTTGGGTAGTTAAAGCAGGAGCCAAAGGAATTGAGCGCCCTGAATTTGGAAGTCCATCATGGACTCCCGACTGGGACGATCCGGTTTTTCTGGAAAAGCTCGATAATTTCCACAAGGCTTTTGCCGAAAAATACGATGGGAAACCTTGGGTTCGTTATGTCGACATGGGTAGTATTGGTGACTGGGGTGAAGGCCATACCTGGAGTTCAACCCGTATTCCTACTACATTTAACGAAGTAAAAACAAACATCGACCTGTATTTAAAGCATTACAAAAAAACGTTGATTGTGGTCACCGACGACTTGTTGCGTTCTACGGGTTCGGAAACTGAAAAAGTGGAATTGCTTAATTATGCAATAAAAAATGGCATTTCGCTGCGCGACGACAGCCCAATGGTTAAAGGATTAATGGAAAATGATCTGAAAACCTGGTGTGTAAAACATCCCGACTTTTTTGAAGCAGCTTATAAAAAGACGCCAACCGTTTTTGAACTTGAACACTATGGAAAAGTAAAAACTCAGGGACATTGGATTGGTAAAAACGGAAAGGACACCATACCCGATTTGAAAGTTACCGGAGCCGATGTTTTCAGAAATTCGGTTAAATTAATCCGACCAACATACATCGGATTTCATGGTTATTTGGGTGAATGGTTAACCGACAACCCCGATTTAACAGTTGAACTGCTCAACCTTTGCGGTTACTGGTATTTTCCAAAATCGATCAATGTAACCCAATTCAAAGGACATAAATTATCTTTCGAAATTGAGTGGCTCAATAAAGGTGTTGCACCGGCATACACCTCTTATCAGTTAAAAGGAAAACTTATTCCTGCAAATGGCAATTCTGAATCAATTGAATTTAAAATTGAAGATTCTGGCAACAAAAACTGGATGCCGGGGCTCGTTTCTATCGAGAAATACACGATAACACTCTCCGGAAAGCCCAAGGGCGAATATTCGCTGGCCATTCAGCTTTTCGATACAAAATGGGGGACACCTGTCGAGATCGGATTAACAACCGATATAAAAGTTGAGGATTATTTTAAGGTTCAAAATATTCATTCCAGTATTTTTTGATTATTCCCAATCAACCTCTTCCCAAATACGATTACTTTGTTATGCATATTCTATGTAATACAAATCTATTATCAATAAAAAAGGCAACTCCTATATTATTAACGAGTTGCCTTTTTATATTTATTTTAATGAGTCCTAATCTAACGTTTTTGCAACTTCGACCTGTTCGAATGCTTCAATAAAGTCACCTTCCATTAAGTCGTTGTAACCCCGGATGTTCAAACCACATTCGTAACCTTTGGCAACATCCTTCACATCGTCTTTGAAACGTTTTAACGATTCCAGGTCTCCTGTAAAGACGACGATACCATCGCGGATCAGGCGGACTTTCGATCTCCGCTCAATCTTACCATCCCTGACGATACATCCGGCAATGGTTCCCACCTTGGTAATTTTGAATACGGTAAGAATTTCTGCAGTACCCTTGATCTCCTCCTTGATTTCGGGCGCCAACATCCCTTCCATAGCCGATTTGACTTCGTTGATCGCATCGTAAATAATGGAGTACAACCGGATGTCAATTCCTTCTTTTTCAGCCAATTTCCTTGCACCCATCGAAGGACGTACCTGGAAGCCGACAATAATCGCATTTGAAGCGGAGGCTAGCATGACATCCGATTCGGTAATCTGTCCAACTGCTTTATGGATTACATTGACCTGGATTTCTCCGACCGAAAGTTTGATCAAAGAATCGGACAACGCTTCGATAGAACCGTCAACGTCACCTTTCACGATGATATTAAGTTCCTGGAAGTTACCGATCGCGATCCTGCGGCCAATTTCATCAAGGGTGATGTGTTTCTGGGTACGAAGACCCTGTTCACGCTGAAGCTGTTCACGTTTATTGGCGATTGTACGCCCTTCACGCTCACTCTCCATTACATTGAATTTATCGCCTGCCTGTGGGGCACCGTTCAATCCTAGGATCAAAACAGGTTCTGCAGGACCAACTTTTTCGACACGTTGATTCCGTTCGTTGAACATCGCCTTGATGTGTCCAAAATGTGGGCCAGCCAGAATTACGTCACCGACTCGTAAAGTACCGCTTTGTACAAGTACAGTTGCGACATAGCCACGTCCCTTGTCCAGGGTTGATTCGATGACCGAACCGACAGCCCGTTTGTTCGGGTTTGCTTTCAGTTCAAGCATATCTGCCTCAAGCAATACTTTCTCAAGCAGTTCAGCAACACCCTGACCGCTTTTGGCCGACAGATCCTGCGACTGATATTTGCCTCCCCAGTCTTCGACAAGGAAGTTCATGTTTGCCAATTGTTCTTTTATCTTTTCAGGATTGGCCGATGGTTTGTCAACTTTATTGATCGCAAACACAATCGGAACCCCGGCGGCTGTGGCATGGTTGATTGCCTCAATGGTTTGCGGCATCACATCATCGTCAGCAGCAACTATGATAATCGCGATATCGGTCACCTGGGCACCGCGGGCACGCATGGCGGTAAACGCTTCGTGGCCTGGTGTGTCGAGGAACGTAATATGGCGTCCATCCTCAAGCGTAACGTTATATGCCCCAATGTGCTGGGTAATTCCTCCTGCCTCACCGGCAATTACATTTGCCTTACGGATATAGTCGAGCAAGGATGTTTTTCCATGGTCAACATGCCCCATCACCGTTACAATCGGAGGGCGTGGAATCAGGTCAGATGCTTTATCTTCCTCTTCAACAATCGCTTCCTGTACTTCAACAGATATGAATTCAACTTTGAAACCAAATTCATCAGCTACAACTGCCATTGTCTCAGCATCAAGTCGCTGGTTGATCGATACAAATAATCCGAGCGACATACAAGTTGCAATAACTTTTGTCGGTGGGACATCCATCATCGAGGCCAACTCGTTAACTGACACAAATTCAGTCACTTTAATAATACTTTTGTCGATTTCGTCACGGGCACTTTGTTCGGCGAGTTTTTCGCTGAATGCCAAACGCTTATCCCGACGATATTTTGATCCTCTGGTTTTCTGCCCTTTAGTGGTTAAACGGGCCAAAGTTTCCTTAATCTGTTTCTGAACGTCTTCTTCTTTAACTTCCAGTTTTACAGGGGTTTTCTTCTTGACGACAAGGGCTACCTTTTTCTTTAGCTTATCTGAAGATTTCTCCAGTTTATCTTTCGATTTCTCCAATTTCTTTTCAGGCAACTCAACCCGTTCTTTCCCCTCTTTGGCAACACGTTTTCTTTTCTTTTTGTTGCGCGATTGGTGTTCTTCCAAACGTGTCGGTTTCTTTTTCTCTTCCATTGGAAGATCTATTTTACCTATCACGGTAGGGCCGGAAAGCTTTTTACGTTCGAGTTTAAATATTTCCTCTGTCACATCGGATATATCCGAATAATCAGTCAGGTCGGCAACGATGTCTTTTTGTTTAATAATTTCAATTCTTGCAGGCCTGGTTTTCTCAGGTTGAATACGTTTTACCTCATCTACGGCTTTTCGTGTAAGAATCTTTTTCTTGATAATCTCTTTTTTTGGTTTTTCCTCCGCCCTTGGTGGATTCAGGTTGATTCTTCCGATTACCTTGATATTGTTTTCTATTTGTGTGAGGTTGGAAACCATTTCGGGTTTAGCCTCTGCTTTCGTAGCCTCAGTGGTATTCTGATCCTTTAATAGTTTAGTTGTAATTTTTGGTTTCACCTCCTGTAACGGTACCTCAATAACTGGTGGTGTGGCGATAACAGGTTGCTTTTCAGGGATTATTTCGGTTGTATCGGTTTCGGCTACACTATGCTTTTCAACCTCTACTTTTGCGGCTATCGGTATTTCGATTACTGGAGATTTTACTTCCGGCTTTTCACTGCCAATTACTTTTTCAACTGGTATATCTATTTTAGGAACAGCCTCCGTTTTTTCAGTCGTGACAGGAATATCTGCTTTTTCTTCAGTTATTTTTGGTTTACGGTTGAGGTTAGTAAGATCCACCTGACCGACAATTGTAACCTGAGGTTTTTCAATTTCAATTACCGGAGCCGGTTCTGGCTTTGGTTTTGGTGCTTCGACAACCATTTCCTTTTTAGGCGCGACAAAGGCCGGTTCACTTTTCCTGGCTGCAGCCATTTGTTCCGACCGTTTCTCATCCTTATAATGATGGAGGCTATGATCTTTTACAATGATGGAATCATCATCGGCATCAACATCCTCGACTACCTTTTTTGTTGATTGTATATCATCGATTGACACCGCTTCGTTTTTTACGCGGTGATGGCGAAGATTGACTTTGTCCGCTTCGATCCGGGCTTCATGGTCTTTCCGAAATTGCTTTTCAAGAAGCTCATGCATGTCGGACTCAATTTTTGTATTTGGATCAGTCGAGATTTTAAAACCCTGCTTATGAAGGTATTCTACCAATGTAGTAATCCCCACATTCAGTTCACGAGCTATTTTACTTAATCTTGATCCTTTTTCCCCTGTAATCATATCTTCCCAAA